>VFLK01000018.1 GCA_009885085.1 Minisyncoccota bacterium | reverse complement strand
GTTAAAATATTGCATTGTTAGAGGGTGTATAGCTCAGTTGGTTAGAGCGCAGTCCTGATAAGACTGAGGTCCATCGTTCGAATCGATGTACACCCACCAAGAATATTCATTAAAACCACATCAAAAAAATAATTAATTCCGCAAAAAATTTAAAAATATGATTGAAGAAATTAAAAAAATCGAACCACTAATTATAAAAACTTTACCTGAAAGATTAATTTTGGATGCAATTCCAATCAGAGAAGGAGTACTTTTCCCAAGTACAGAATCTGTTTTAACCTTTGGTAGAGAATTATCTCTTAATGCAATCAAAAACATCAAATCTATTAAAAAAACAGTTGTTTTGATTACTCAAAGAAACCCAAAAGTAAATCTACCAACAGAGTCTGATTTATTTGAAGTTGGTACGCTCGCAATTGTAGAAAAAAAATTAAAAACAGACAGCAATGTTAATGCCTTGGTAAAAGGTGTTGGCAGAGTAAAAATTATCAGATTCATCTCAACATCTCCAAAATTGGTTGTAGAAGTAGAAAGATTGATAGAAATTACACCTGTTAACAATGAAACCTCAGCTATGGTTTCACACCTTCAAAAAGAATTTAGAAAGGCTGTTCACATGGGAAAGCCAGTTGAATTCCTAAATTTTATGAAACTGATGGGTGGAGTTACTGACGGCGAGCTAGTTGATCAAATTGCCAGCACCCTGTCAATTAAAACAGAAGATAAACAGGAAATTCTTGAAACTTTGAACATTAAAAAAAGAATGCAGCTTGTTATCGATCACCTTGCTCACGAAATAAAAGTCTTAGAAATAGAAAAAGATGTTGTTCACAAAACTCAAGAAAAATTTGACAAACACATGAGAGAGAGTGTCCTAAGAGAAAGACTAAAAACAATTCAAAAAGAGCTCGGTGATATTGATGATGACGATGAAGCAGCTGATGACTATGAAAAAAAGTTGATTGGCGTTAAGTTTGTGAAAGAACTTAAAAAGAAAATTAAAAAAGAAATCAAACGACTGAGAATGATGTCACCTAACAATCCAGAGTCTGGTTACGTTAGGAGTTGGCTAGATACAGTATTTGAACTTCCTTGGAACAAAATTACTAATGCTGAACTGAGTATAAATAAGGCTGAAAGCATTCTTAAAAAAAGCCATTATGGCCTAGATGAAGTTAAAGATAGAATTTTAGAGTACGTTGCTGTCCTTAAACTTAAATCTAGAAATAAAAATAAAAAAGATCAAACTCTTCCAACAATATTATGTTTTGTAGGACCACCGGGTGTTGGAAAAACAAGTATTGGTAAATCTATTGCCGAAGCTCTAGATCGTAAATTCATCAAAATTTCACTTGGTGGAATTAACGATGAATCAGAAATAAGAGGACATAGAAGAACTTACGTTGGCGCTATGCCAGGAAAAATTATCAATGGCATGAAACAAGCCGAAAGTATGAATCCAGTATTTATGCTTGATGAAATTGACAAAATTGGTAACGACTACAAAGGAGATCCTTCCGCTGCATTATTAGAAGCCTTAGACCCTGAACAGAATGGCAAGTTTGAAGATCACTATCTAGACATGCCTTTTGATTTATCTCAGGTCATTTTTATTACAACTGCAAATACTCTGGACACAATTCCGCCAGCTCTAAGAGATCGTTTGGAAATTATTAGATATTCTGGCTACACTCAGGAAGAAAAATTTAATATTGGCAAAGACTATCTATTCGAAAAAGTTCTTAAAGCCAACGGATTGAAAAAAAGTGAAATCTCAATTCCTGACGAAAGTATCAAAGCCATAATTAATAGATATACCAGAGAGGCAGGAGTAAGAGAATTGGAGAGAACGCTTGGAAAATTAATGAGAAAAGCTGCGAAAGATATTGTATCAAGTGATGAAAAAAAGAAAATCATTATCAATAAAAACCTACTAAAAAAATACCTTGGCCCTGAAGAGTACGATGTCAACATTGCTGAACGAAAAGATATCGTCGGTCAATCAACTGGATTGGCTTGGACATCAGTTGGAGGCGAACTTTTATTTATAGAAGTCTCTTTGACACCAGGAAAAGGAAGGATTCAACTTACTGGCAAACTAGGGGATGTTATGAAAGAATCTGCACAAGCAGCTCTTACCTACGTCAAAGCCAATCACAAAGAACTAGGAATTACAGAAAAAGCAATTCAAAATACTGACGTACATATCCACGTTCCAGAAGGAGCAGTGCCTAAAGATGGCCCTTCGGCTGGAGTCACGATAACAACAGCTATAGTTTCGGCATTTACCAAAATTCCAGTAAGAAAAGACATTGCAATGACAGGCGAAGTAACACTCAGAGGTAGAGTCTTAAGAATCGGTGGTCTAAAAGAAAAAAGTATTGCAGCCCATATGGCAGGAATAAAAACAGTTCTAATTCCAAAAGAAAATGAGCGCGACATCATAAAAATCCCAGACAGTGTCAAAAAAGACATAAAATTTATCCCTGTTTCTCATGTGAGCGAAAATTTAGCCTACGCACTATCAAAAAAACTAAAACCGCTAGCCTAAGAAACTCGTGATAAACTACAAGTATGAAATGGTTGAAATTTATTATCATGTGCTTTGTCGCAGTAATTTTTTCTGGTTGTAATCCTCTTAACAAAAATTCAAAGTCTGGTCTTCAAGTAATCACTGATGGTGTAGCTAGCTCTGTCTTCCTAGATGATCAATACATTGAAAAAACTCCATTTATTAATCGTGAAATTAAACCTGGCGAATATACTTTAAAAATCCAACCAGATGGTCCAAATTTAGTTTCATATGAAACTAAAATTACACTTAGACCGGGGTTATTAACTGTAGTTACTTGGAAATTAGCTGAGAGGCCAGAATTAAGTGGCGGTGTAATTTATGAAATGGAGCCAATAAAGTCAAACAGCAAGTCAGAAGTTTCGTTCATTACAATTCCCGATGGAGCCATCGTTGCACTTCAAGGCAAAGAAAAAGAGTTCTCTCCAGTGATAATTACCGATGTGACTCCAGGTCATAACGAATTTGAGGTTTCTCTACCTTCATACGAATCACAAAAACATACAATAAATGCCGTTGTAGGATATCGAATGTTAGTAAGCGTTAAATTAGCCAAAGTTGGAATAGGTGAAACTCAAAAAACTGAAACAAATGATAAAACAAACTCTAAAGATCTAAATACAATAGATCAAGCAACTGAGAGTGCAACGGCAACCAAATCTGGTCAGCTCGAAAACAAAACCGATATTATTCAAGATATCGTATCATCAGGCAAACAAATATTAATTAAGCCAACTAACTTTTTTCAGGATGGCAAAGAAGTCCTTAGAGTAAGAGCGCAAGCAGGATCCGGTGGCACAGAATTGGGTTTTGCACCCGTTGGCACAAAATATCCATATCTAGAAAAAACAGAGGAGAATTGGTTTAATATAAACTTTAATGGAAAATCCGGTTGGGTGAGTGGTACTTTTGCTCAAATTGTGGAATAGAAAATAACCAATGGGCAAAATTTTTCAACAAATAAAATCTCAAGCCAATCAACATAAAAATTCGCTCATTCTTATTTTACTCACTGCTGGACTCTATTTTACTCGTGTTTTTTCAAAGATTATTTATTTCAAGGATGGTGATTTATATGCATCTCATCCAAATGTTTGGAGTGATTGGGCACTTCACATCACGCTTACAAATACATTTGCAAACAAACCGATAAGTGAGTGGTTTCTTTATCATCCTTATTTCTCCGAAGGAAAATTGACCTATCCATCCCTTACTAATGCAATTTCGGGATTGCTAATGAAACTAGGTTTAAACATTACGCAAGCTATGACTTGGCCATCAATATTATATATTCTATTACTATTGATTGGAATGTATTTTTTAAACTTTCAGATATTTAAATCAAGAAAAAAATCACTTCTAGCAATATTTATCTTCATAACCTCAGCTGGCCCCGGATTTATAAATTTGATCAGGGATTTCTACTTGAAACCAAGTGTCGAGTTATTAACTTTCCCTCCAATTGATTACAGTAGAATTGAAAAATATCAGTGGCTGGCTGGAAATATACCAACAGCAATGCTCATACCTCAAAGAGCATTTTTATTAGGCATGACAATTGGAATTTGGTCTTTACTGCTCTTAATAATTTCCATCTATAAGCCTTCTAAAAACTCAAGAACAATGATGGTGATTTCTGGAGTCCTTGCAGGAATATTACCAATTGCTCATATGCATAGTTTTATTGCGGTTGTAACAATCAGCGGAATTATTTGCCTTAGTATTATTTATAAATTTTTTAAAAGCGAAAATTTCAAACTTGTTTTGACGAAAGATTTCAAAAAAATTATAAATAAAATTCTATACTTTGTAATTTCTGCAGCAATTCTTTCAACAATTCTCTATTTTATTTTTGTGCATGGTGGAATTCAAAAAGAAAACTTTATGAAAATTTCATTCGGATGGACAGCTGAAAAAAACTTATTTTCTTGGATAAAGATGTGGTGGGAAATTTGGGGAATTATGATTCCATTATCAATTTATTCATTTATAAGTTTAATTATTCATAACAAGAAAAATATAAAGAGTAGGTTATTGGTGGAATACTTTTATGGATTTTTTATATTGTTTGTGATGGCGAACATAGTAATCTTTCAACCAACTCCATGGGACAACACAAAATTATTTGCTTGGGCTTACTTTGGATTTTCATTACTAGCTGCGCACACGATAGTGGAATTTTGGACTGGCATCAACACTCCAAAATATATTGCTAAGAAAACATTAGCAGTTGTTCTAATTATTTTTCTCTCAACAACAGGAATATTTGAACTAATTAGGTTGCAAAGATTTGATAAAAATACTCATATGTTGTCCAAATCAGAAGATATAAAATTTGCTCAGAAGGTTATGATCAATACCAAAACAAACGATGTTTTCCTTACTGCATCCAATCACAATTATCCACTACAAATGTGGGGATCGAGATCAGTTGTGCTTGGTTACAAAGGTTGGGTTACAAATTTTGGATTTGATATTGATGCACGAAGTATAGATATAGTTAATATATTTCAATATCCAGAAAATTCATTAAATTTAATTAAAAAATATAATATAGATTATGTTGTAATTGGCGAACTAGAAAAAACAGAATTTATAGTAAATCAAAAGTTTTTTGATGAAAATTATCCTGTGGCGTTTCACGATAGAAACACTTCAATTTATAAAGTTAACTAACAGATTCAAGCACTCTAATAAATTGATCTGGATCAAGAGAAGAAGTGCTTGGCAACACTCCATCAGCAACAATTAAATATTCATTAATATTAAATTCGTCAACGCTACCTCCATAAATAACCGGAATGTTACCGGCAATTCTTTTAATTCTTTCTGCAACTTCTCTGACTGATCCAACATCTGCGCTCTTTCCAGTTCCTATTGCTGAAATTGGTTCGTAGGCAACAACACATTTTTCTAATTCTTCTTTGTCAATTAATCCGAGTTGCTCATCTAAATATTCAGTGTCAACACAGATGACTGGTGTCATACCATTTTGTAAGCCTTGAGTGACTTTAAGTGCCACATCTTTTGATGTTTCCTCAAAATATTTTCTTCTTTCTGAGTGTCCCACTATGACGTACTTCACTTTTAAACCATTTAAGTTTTGTCCTGAGATTGCCCCAGTATAACTTCCAGCAGGAAAAGAACTAATGTCTTGAACTGATAGTGTTACATTCTTACCAGAATCATCAACTAATTTTTCTGCCCCAACTAAAGACACATAAGAAGGTGCAACTGAAACATCAAGCTTTTCAAAAACGGTACTGTCAACATTTTTTAAAAACTTTTCAAACCATAATTGAATATTTGTCACCGACTTATTTGATTTAAAATTTGCCAATACTATTTTCTTCATAAAATCCTCTTTCTATTTATCCTTAATTAAATGTTTCTATGCAAGTCTAATGGAGTGTAGATTTATACCCTAAAGAGTACAAGTAATTTTTCCTAAATCTACGTAATCGAACTTGCATAGAATCATTTACTAAAGGTTAATATAACACCTTACCACTTCGCTGTACAAATAAACTTAAAATAATGTTAGTATAATTTCTCATGTCAGATATTTTATCAAATCTTAATAATGAGCAAGTTGCAGCAACAATACATCAAGATGGACCAGCTGTTGTTTTAGCCGGAGCAGGATCTGGAAAGACAACAGTTCTTACATCAAGAGTGTCTTGGCTTATTTCAAAAAGAAATGTTTCTCCATACTCAATCTTAGTTGTTACTTTTACAAATAAAGCAGCTAAGGAAATCAAAGAAAGAATTTTGAAACTTACTGGCCATATACTTCCATGGAGCGGTACTTTTCATAGCTTTTGCGCAAAGATACTTAGGATTGATGGAGATCAAATTGGATTGAGCAGAAATTTTGTTATCTATGATTCGGCTGATCAAATTTCACTAATAAAAAATATATATAGTGAATTCAATTTTGACAAAGAAGAATTCAATATTAAAGCTGTTCAAGCAGCTATTTCCAGCGCAAAAAATGAATTACTGTCATATGAAGATTATCAACAAATAGCTAGCGGTGCTTTTCAAAATCACATTGCAAGAGTCTATAAAATTTATCAACACGAACTAAACAAAGCATCTGCAGTAGATTTCGATGACTTGCTCTCAAAAACTTTGAACTTATTAAAAACTTCCACACAAACTAGAGAAAAATATCAACGAATGTTTGAACATGTTCTAATAGATGAATATCAAGATACCAACAAAGCTCAATATGAATTAACCAAAATTCTTAGCGCGCCACAAGATAACATTTTTGTTGTCGGAGATTTTTGTCAAAGTATCTATGCATGGCGTGGAGCAGATTATAAAAACATGCTTCAGCTTAAAAAAAGTTTTCCAAAAATAAAGGAATATAAACTGGAACAGAACTATCGTTCAACCCAAAACATTCTTGATGCTGCGACAGAAGTAATTTCGCAAAATACCTCTCATCCAATTCTCAAACTATGGACAACAAAAGATGCGGGCAACAAAATAACTTGCTATGAAGCAGAATCAGGAAAAAGTGAAGCTAAGCAAGTAATAAAGTTCATTAAAGGTCACCAAAAAGATTTTGATTATGGAAATATCGCAATTTTATATAGAACCAATGCTCAGTCCCGTGAGTTTGAAGAAGCCTTAATTAGTGGAGGAATACCTTATAGATTAATTGGCGGCACTAAGTTTTATGAAAGAAAAGAAGTGAAAGATTTAATTGCTTATCTTCGTTTCTCAATCAATAAAGACGACATAGTTAGTTATCAAAGAATTTTGAAATTAGGGCAGAGAAGATTTGCTAATTTTTCGAGCTGGTTGGAGAAAAACAACAATTTAGATCTAGCAACCGCTTTGGAAAAAACTAGAATCACTCATTCTGCAGCCGAAGTTCTAAAAGAAATTCTTGAAGTCACAAATTATATCGATAAATTTAAAAGAGATACTGAAGAAAATATTGCTAAAAAAGAGAACGTTGAAGAATTGCTAAATGTCGCTACTCAGTTCGAGGATGTCTCTCAATTTTTAGAAAATATCGCTCTAATCCAAGATAACCAATTTGCAGATAAGGGCGATGCTAACGAAAACAATTATTATGTTAATTTAATGAGTCTTCACTCGGCAAAAGGCTTAGAATTTGAAGTAGTTTTAATGGTAGGAATGGAAGATGGATTATTGCCTCACTCGAGATCATTGATGGACAATGATCAAATGGAAGAAGAAAGAAGACTCTGCTACGTAGGAATCACAAGAGCAAAATCATTTTTATATTTAACATATTCTAGATCAAGATTTCAATATGGAGCAAATATTTCTGCGATGAGAAGCAGGTTTATTGAAGATATTCCAGAAGAACTACTTAATCTTGAACTAGAACCAAAGAAATATAATGTAACCAGCGGAAATAATGACTTCTATCGCAAAAAGACTAATTACGATGGCGGTTTCAATAAACAACCAACCAAACCCACGAGAAGAATCGTCGTTGATGATGATCTAATAGACGGAATTATTGCTGGTGATTTTGACATCGACAAGCTTATTGAGAGTTAATTTATTTAACGTATAATACAGATTAGATATGTTTATTAGATCCATACGACCAGAGGAAAAAAATGATTATAATAAGGTCGTCGGTCATCCTCTTCAATCATGGGAATGGGGCGAATTTAAGAAAAAGACTGATTTAACAGTCGAAAGAGTAGGCACTTACGAAAAATCAAAACTAACTCAGGCACTGCAGGTAACTTTCCACCCAGTGCCTTTTTTAAATAAAAATGTCGGCTACTTTCCAAGAGGAAGTATGCCAGATACAACTCAACTCGCAACTTTAAAGGATCTTGCAAAAAAAAATAATGCAATTTTCATAAAAATCGAACCTAATGTTGCTCAAAAAGTTGGCTCTCCATCTGCTCACAAAAATATTACTAAATTTTTAATCGAAAATGGTTGCGTTCCAGGGAAACCATTATTCACAAAATATACCTTTCAACTCGATCTGACAAAACCAGAAGAAATTCTATTTAAAAATCTTGCTAGCAAAACTAGATACAATATAAATTTAGCTTACAAAAAAGGTGTGAGAATTTTTGAAAATACTTCTGCCGAAGGAATGGAACAATATATTGAAATTTTGAAAGAGACAACCAAGAGACAAGGATTCTACGCTCATTCACCAGAATACTTCAGGAAAATGTGGGAAGAATTAAAAGATTCAAGAAGCATTAGAATTTTTAACGCTGTATATGAAGAGCAAGTTTTAACTTGTTGGATAATGTTTATTTTTAACGGAATTATTTACTATCCATATGGATCATCTAGGTCCGCAAACAGAGATGTCATGGCAAACAATCTCATGATGTGGGAAATGATCAAATTAGGAAAAAAAGAAAATTGCATAATGCTTGATATGTGGGGCTCTCTAGGACCAGAACCAGACAAAAAGCATGCGTGGTATGGATTTCACAAATTCAAAATGGGATATGGCGGAGACTTAGTTGAATTCTTAGGTACATATGATTATGTAGTCGATCAGCCACTTTATCAAATTTTTAAAATTGGAGATAACTTGCGCTGGAAATTATTAAAAATCAGAACTAAATTAAATATTTAATTAAAAGGAAAAGTAATATGCCGTCAAAACGATTTAAAAGAATTCTACTAAAAGTTGGTGGCGAAGCAATGATGGGAGAAAGAAACTACGGAATAGATCCTGCTGCTGCTCTAGAAGTAGCAGAAAAAATTAAACAAATATATACAGAGCATGTTCAAATAGCGATTGTCATTGGTGGAGGAAATATTTTTAGAGGAGTTGCTGGATCTAAACAAGGAATTGATAGAGCAACTGCCGACTACATTGGAATGATGGCTACAGTTATGAATGGCCTAGCATTGCAAGATGCTCTGGAACAAATTGGGGTTCCTACTAGACTTCAGTCTGCTCTTTTGATGCCATCCGTTGCTGAAAATTTTATTAGAAGGAAAGCTATTAGACACATGGAAAAGGGTAGAGTAATTATTTTAGGAGCTGGCACAGGAGTTCCATATGTAACCACTGATACTGGCGCCTCTCTTCATGCCCTAGAGCTTCACTGCGACGTATTAATGAAAGCAACCAAAGTTAACGGTGTTTATGATAAAGATCCTCAAAAGCATGATGATGCTAAACGATTTGAAACACTTACTTTTACTGATGCTATTCAAATGTCTGATGTTGAAATCATGGACACCTCAGCTTTAGCTATGTCGATGGAAAATAATATGCCATTGATGGTGTTCAAATTATTTGACGGCGATAGTTTGCTTAAAGCCGTAAAAGGTGAAAACATTGGAACATATGTGAGTAACGATGTTGAAACAAAATTTGTACAATAATTAACAATCAAAGGAATCTATGAAAAATTTTAGCATTAACGGTTTTGGAAGAATTGGGAGAACATTTCTTAGAGTTTGGTGGGTAAAAGGCAGAGAAGACTCAAATTTAAAAGTTATCAATACTTCTGGATCTATGGAAATTGATCAATGGGCACATTTATTAAAATATGACACCAACTACGGAGTCTTTTCCAGTGATATAAAAGTTAATAAAATCCAATCAGCAAAAGATGCCACTGACGAGAATCCAGTTCTTGGAACAATTACTTTGGGAGGACAACATGAAATTACTGTTACGGCTCAAAAAGATCCTAAAAAAATTCCATGGGGCAAGTATGAAATCGATGTAGTAGTAGATGCTACTGGAAT
>VFLK01000030.1 GCA_009885085.1 Minisyncoccota bacterium | reverse complement strand
TAATATTCATAATGATTATTTAAAAAAATTTACCAAAGAAATATGTATCAGATTATATCATTATATCTGTAGTATGATTATATTTAATAATGTCAAAAATTATAAAGTTCTTCGGGAAAAATCGCACTATAAAAGAAATTATTCAAAACGAAAAATTTGAGCAATTTTCAATTATAAAAATGCAGCAGGTTCATGGAAATGAATTTGTTGAGTTGAACGACATTAATGAAAATAACCGGATCACTAAATCACAAGCTCTTGGGAAAATTATTGAAATTCCCAATGTTGATGCAGCTATTACAAACCAAAAAAACATCCTTTTAACTGTGAAAACTGCAGATTGTTTGCCAATCTTAATTTATTTTTCAGACAGTGATAAATCAGTCGATAAAAAAATAGTCGGTGAAAAACCAGCTGGCGATAGGTTTGAAGTTATTGCAGCAATTCATTCTGGCAGAGTTGGCACAGAAAAAAGGATATTAACAAAAGTTTTAGAATACTTAAAACTTAAATATAAAATTCATAAACTTCTCGAGCAATCTTCAACTGCGAAACTCACAATTTGGTTTGGACCAGCAATTTGCAAAAAATGTTATCAAATTAATCAAGAAAAAAATACTCACTATGATCTTTATCAAAAAAATCTAGCTCAAATTCGTGAGGTTTTCCCAAATGATAACATTAAATTTGGCACTAAATCAGACAAAATCAGAATTATTAAAAGTAAATTTTGTACGCTACACAATAATGATCTATTCAATTCTTATCGAAAATCTGGAAAAGGTGTTGAAATGAACTATAGCTTAATTGGGTTGACTGAAGACTAGATACTTTTTGATCCTGCGGAACTTGTGGGTATCAGCACTTGAATTCCTATAAAACCAGATCAATAGTTTTCATCACATCTATCTAGTTATTTTTAAAACCAAAAAGCCCCCGATTTTTCGGAGGCTTTTAATTACAATTTTGTGAGCTTGAATATAAGTTTTTTTAAACAAATTTTTGTGAGCATTCAGGCGGACTGCCTGCGCTCACAAAAATTTAGTTTCAAAAAACGCCTACATCATCCCACCCATACCGCCACCCATGGAAGGCATCGAAGCTTTCTCTGGCTCTGGAGCATCGGTAACCATGCATTCCGTTGTTAAAACCATTGAAGCAACCGAAGCTGCATTAATCAATGAAGATGTTGCAACCTTTGCAGGCTCAATCACGCCAGCTTTTACCATATCACCAAACTCATTGGTAACTGCATTAAATCCAAAAGTTGGATCATTCTTAGCAGCTACTGTTTTTACAACCCAACCTGCATCTGCACCTGAGTTTTGAGCTAACATTCTGAGTGGTTCTTCGGCAACTGAAGCAATTAAATCGATACCAGCCTGTTCGTCAGCTGACGCACCTTTAAGTTTCTTCAAGACTTTAACAGCTTGAATTAAAGTTACTCCACCACCTGGGATAATACCTTCTTCAATTGCAGCTTTAGTTGCACCTTTTGCGTCTTTGACTCTTTCCATCAAGTTCTTCATCTCTGCTTCTGTAGCAGCACCAACTTGAATGACAGCAACTCCGCCAGTAAGTTTAGCTTTTCTCTCTTGAAGTTTCTCTTTGTCAAAATCAGATTTTGAAGCTTTAATTTCGGCATCAATTTGTGAAACTCGACCGCTAATATCTACTTTTTTACCTTTTCCACCGACAATTGTCGTCTCATCTTTAGTTGACTTAACCATGTCAGCACGACCTAAATGCTCAATTGTGACATCTTTAAGTGCCATTCCTCGATCGGCTGAAACAATTTCAGCACCAACGAGAACAGCGATATCTTCAGTCATGGATTTCTTTCGGTCTCCAAATCCCGGAGCTTTGACAGCTAAGACATTAATTGCACCACGTAATTTATTGACAACTAGAGCGGTTAAAGCCTCAGCATCAATATCGTCAGCAATAATTACCAAGTCTTTACTCACTTGCATGAATTTTTCCAAAAATGGAACTAAGTCTTGAATACTGCTAATTTTTTGATCTGTGACCAAAATGTAAGGACTTTTAATTTCAGCAATCATATCTTCACTACCTGCTGCAAAATATGGAGAAGCATAACCCTTATCAAAAATCATTCCTTCTTTGTGGTCGATGGTAATTTCCATTGTCTTACCCTCTTCAACCTCAACAACTCCGTCTTGTCCGACGAGAGCAAGTGCTTCAGCAATCTTTGCGCCAATAACTTCACTTTGAGCAGAAATAGTTGCAACTTTTTCCCAATCTGCTTTTTTGACTGGTTTTGCTAATCTTCTAATTTCAGCCACGACTGCATTGACAGCCATATCAATACCACGCTTCATGATCATTGGATTTGTACCTGCAGTAACCAAACGCATACCTTTTACAGTAATCTGTTGAGCTAATAATGTTGCTGTGGTTGTTCCATCACCTGTTGCCTCATTAGTCTGCTCGGCAGCTTGTTTGACTAACTGGGCACCCATATTTTCAAATTTATCTTCAAGTACAATTTCTTTTGCAACTGAAACACCATCATGAACTACATTTGGAGCTCCCCAAGATCTGTCTAAAGCTACATTTCTGCCCTTAGGACCAAGAGTTGTAACTACAGCTTTTGCCAACTGATTAACTCCTGAAAGCATCTTTTGTCTGGCATCATCGCCAAAAATTAATTGTTTTGCCATAATTATTTTCCTTCTATATTTTTTATAAATTTAATAATTAAGATTAAAGTATGTTTAATCTTAAAAAGCGAACGATTCAAGCGAACGCTTGTGTGAGTCTTTTAAGATAAAACTTACTTTACAACCGCTAACACATCTTCAAATTTTAAAAACTGATACTCAACGTCATCAATTTTATAATCATTTCCACCCCATTTTTTATAAATAACTGTGTCACCAACCTTGACTGGGCATTTTGTTTCTTTAACACCACTCTCCCAAATAGACTCGCCGCAAGCTAAAACTTTGCCATATTGAGGCTTTTCAGAATTAGATTCAGGAATATAAATTCCAGATGCAGTTTTATTTGATGAGACAGCTGGCTCAACTAAAACGTATCCAGACAATGGGGAAATTCTTTTAACAGAAATGTCAGACATATTAACTCCTTATTTATTATTATTTAGTTTAATAACCAAATTAGCAGTTTTAAATAGAGACTGCCAACGCAACATATAATATATCGTATTGAAATTTTAAGTCAACAGCAAGTAAGTGCTAATTTTTGAGAACTGGAACGGTTTCGCTATTATCAATAACAATTTTTTTCTCGCCACGCGCATTGACTAATTTAACAGATGAAAGCAAAAAGCCCTCACAATCAAGGCCTCTGTCTTGAAAATACTTGTTAAGCTCTTCTTTAACCATGTTTTCAACTTGACCTCTATGCTGTTTGATTTGATCAAGAGTCAAATCGGAAATTATGCCTGCAATTTTACTTCTAGAAAAAGGTCTAACGACTTTAGAAACCACATTTTCACCAAGATTTTCCCAGAGTTCGGGAGCATTGTGCTTATCAATTCTAAATAAAACTGAACCCTCAACAGAAATATCTTGACCGTCTTTGGTCGTAACAATAATTTTTTCATCTCCCAAAGCCTCTTTATTTTTTGAAATAACAAAGCCATCTGAAATAGAATACTCGACTATCTGTGCATTGAATAACTTGGCAACTTGCCAAAAAGGAATTTTGAAATGAAGTCCAGGTCCCCAAATTCTTGGCAAAACACCTCTGCCTCTATCGTAGATACAAGCAACATGACCTGGCGGAACGGAGATGAAAAATCCACCGACCACCTCATCGACCAAAAATGAAACTACTAGTCTGTCAAATTCCATATTTTTTCTGCTAATTTATAAATTTGTATATTTTTTTGTAATTGTTTTTACTAGCAAGTCTAATGAAGTGTAGATTTACAATTATTCTTAAATCTACGTAATCGAACTTGCGTTAAAAACAATCAAAAATATACACAATACAAGCTATATTGTATATCTTTGCCTACTTAGTAGCTACCACAATTTTTTCGACCTCTTTTTCGCTTGCTCTCTCTTCTTCTTCTTCTGCAATTAATTTTTCATTATGGTCTGTTAATTTTTGTTTAATTATTTTATAAATCATGAGAATAATACTAAATATTAAAGTGGTGATAACAAAAACTTTTTTTCCTGCAGGCAAACCCATAAAAATTAAAAACGAAACCACTGGAAGAATCAGCTGTAGTCTAACTACATCATTTTTGTTAACTTTATATGGAGAAGTATATAAAGAAATACTTTCTAAAATGAAAATTAATGAGGACTGAATTAAATTCAAAACAAAACTTGTTCTTGATAAATCATACTT
>VFLK01000035.1 GCA_009885085.1 Minisyncoccota bacterium | reverse complement strand
TAATTCATTTAGTTCAATTTCCAGAAGACGTCAAAGTCGAAGAAGTGACTGACGACAGAGGCTCACTATTTACTATTCATGTTAACCCAGAAGATATTGGTAGAGTTATCGGTAAAGGTGGAGCTATCATTCACTCAATCAGAAATATTGGCAGAATCAGAGCAATAAAAGAGGGCATAAGAGCCAGAATTACAATTGCCGATGGTGACGAACGAGAAACTGATCTAATAGATTAACTTTTAAATTAGCAATTAAACAGAATTCACTCATTGAAAATATTTATCGGCCCATTTAGGCTAATAATTTTATTCGAAATCAATCGGATCAACTCCAAATAAATCTTTCAGACCACCGCCCTTGATTTCAAGTTGTTCTGGTAGATCAGAACTTGAAAAGCTAGCTAACTCTTTGAGAACGTCCTGTTCTTTGGCATTAAGTACTGGCAAAGGTGCTTCAATTGCAGCAGAAACGGTTTGAGTAAAGAAGTGTGACTTGGTTGTAAGTTTTGCTAACATATCCGTCTCTTGCTGATCAAAATCATCCCCACGCACTTGAGAATTCAAAGATAGAGTAGTTATCGTAGTAAATGGAGAAATCTTTTCTAAATTGATCAAGAAAACTTGAATATTTTCAAAAGAACCTACGGCATTCATCGAGATATCGAGAGTATCAATACCATCTTTTGAAAGTTCTTTCGCATAGTAAGCTTGAAGCTCGGCAGTATCAGAAGCAATAATTCCTGGATTTAAATCGAAATCTTCTATCTGGACTGAACTTGCAGCAGCAATTGAACTCAAACTTGAAAGCAATTCTAGCAATGGTTTTTTTGAAGGTAGGGCACTATTAACAATCTCTGACTGAGCAAATTCTGGAGTAAATTGAATATTCTCAAGCTCAACAAGTTTCTGTTTTAATTTTGCTAACCTTGGAAGCTCATCTCCTAGCTCTGATTTCAAGGATAAAAATTCTCTAAATTGAGGAATAATAGCAAAAAATATTAAGCCAAAAGAAACTACTCCCAGCACAACAGAAATAACCATCTGCTTCCTGTTGGTTATAATCATTTCAAAATTTAATGGTTTTTTATCTTTCATTTTGTATTGGCATCTTTCGTATTAGAATCAATGGTAGGTGATCCAGCTAATTCTGGAAGCACTATGGATAAACTTAATGAGTAGTTTCCAGATGACGATCGACTCATATTACTTTTTGTAATATTTGGATAATTGATACTAACTTTTGGATCTTCAAGAGTTTCGAAAACTCTTTCCATTATAAATACATTTGGAGCTTTGATGGTAAAAGAAACAACATCTTCGTCTGCAGAACTATAATCAATTCCACTAACAATTACATCTTTGCCAAAAATCTCACTGAAAAAAATCAAAGCTTCCTGCTTATCTTTTCTTTTACCAAAAAAGACCGATAGCTTCTTGAGTTTTTGAGCAAAAATAATGTATTCTTTTTCAATAGTCTCGTGAGATAAAATTACAGTTCTCACGCCTGTTTGTTGATCTTTGATTGTTTTCAATCTAAAGACATAGAAAACCCTCAATCCCATCACAATCAAGAAAATAATAAAAACACCCACTAGAACATTTATCATGATATCCATGATCTTTTTATCTTGTTTCTGGGTTTTATTTAGGCGTTTTCTTCTGTCTCCGACAAAATTAATTGATTGTGACATTATATCTCTCGTTGCAAAAGCCCCATGCAGACACTCATTGCTGGGTGATTTACATTTTCAGGAATTTCTCCTTCAATACCTGTGAATGGTGAAGAAACAAGTACTTCGACACCAAGCTCATTTGTAATATGTTGAACAATTCCTGGCAACAAAGCAGTACCTCCCGAAAGAACAATACGATGAACAACTTCTTGAGGATTTTGATTTACAAAAAATTGAACTGATTTTCTAATTTCAGTAATCAACATATTCATTGCAGGCAGTAATGCATCTTTAACTTTGCCTTGAAATTGACTACCATCAAGTCCATAACTTCGTTTGTATTGTTCAGCTTGAGCAGCATCCAAACCGATCGATGCTTCAAGTGCTTTTGTGAGCATCTGACCGCCATTCATTTGAGAAATAACAAACTTTATTTCTCCATTATGAACTATTGCTAAATTCATACTAGAAGAACCAATATGAGCAATTAATGTTGTTGGATCATCAGGAGTAAACTGCAACGATCTAATAATCGATATCATTTGAGTTTCTAGTAGGGTAGGCTCAATACCAATCTCGTTAAACATGGCAACATACTTCTCAACCATCTTTTTTCTGGTTCCTACCAATAGAACACGCATTTGAGCATTTTCTTTTTTTGCTGGTCTGTATAAAACTTGATATTCCAAAGACAATTCTTCTGGAGGAATTGGAATGTGTTGTTCAGCTTGCCAACCAATAGCTGATGATAATTCAGCGTCAGATAGTGGGGGAATATTAATAATTTTGGTTGATACAACAGTTTCCGGCAAAGATAATCTGACGTCATTTCTTGGAAGTTCGTTATCTCCAAAGAATGAATCGAGCAATTCTCCAAGCTTTGAAGAGGTCATTTCATCAGTAGGAAGGGCTATTCCAGTTTCATTAAAAACCTCGACAACTCTTTGAATAGCTGGAACTTTTCCAGCTTTTGCATGAATTGCTTTAATACTGTATGTTCCTATATCTAATGCTACGGCAGGCATATTTTTTTCCAATCTATTAACTACTATTCTTGTGCGAGATCTCCTCCTGAATAAACGGCATAGTCCATAAAAGATGGACCGGTTGAAAGACTTCTTCCAACTTCAATTGCTCGGTTTTCATCACCTAAATCGTTGTCTGCTTCAGCTCTGATAACGAAGAATTGATTTGAAGCTTCTGCCCCCAAAACTCTAAGAGGCGTGTCATTATAAACTGCTTTTATTCTCATATACAATGAATTTGCTGGGATGTTAACAGTCTTTTTGTATGTATACCCACCTGAACCCGAGCCTAATGCTGCTTGATCAAATTGATCTGTATTTCTTGAACCAGCACAAGGTGAGGCTGGTCCAAATGCCTCATGCATAACCTTTATGGTTCCTGCAGAATTATAATAAATTGAAGCAACAATAGATGCCGAAAGATTGCATCCAGAAAGTTTTGACCATTCGATAGAAATTGGAGCATTTGCTGCCAAACCAGCCAGATCTAAATGGACTGTTGAACCTTCAGTAATCTGAGTTTCTAAAACACCTTGAGGTGTAATTATAGTTGTGACTGAAACGTCATCAGCGCCAGTATTAACAAGTTCGGTTTCTGCCGATATTCCTGAAAAATCTTGAGATAAGGCATTTTCAACTCCAGACTCAGCTGCATTGAAAACTCTTGTAGATTCAGCCTCTTGCTGAGATAAGAAAACTTCTTGAGTTGTTCTTGATGCTAACGACAAACCGACCGTCAATAAAACAACCATGATTAATAGGATAACTATAGCAATTTGACCAGAATGTTTTTTCTGCATTTAAGATGAGCTCCGACTCAACATTAATAATACCTTAGAAATAAGTAAAAATGCAATGGGAGGTCTAGAAAATATTTGATCTAGGACTTGTATTCGTCATTGTTTGACAAGTCTTTTTCGATAAGACCACGCAAATAGACTGAACGAGGAATCTTTTTAATTTTGGAAATCCAATCTAAATAATTTCCAATTGAAGGTGAAATGAAAAAATTAAAACGAACATCCATTTTAGCTGCAGAATAATCGATAGCATCAGACAAAACTTCATTAATATTATCATGAGAGTAATGAACTAGTTGGATTTTTTCATCATCAGAACCAGAAAGAAAAAAAGGGATATTTTTTTCATTATACATTGCAATTACTGGCTTCCCTAATTGCGTAGCAACATTTATCAATTGCCCAATTGCCAAACTGTGTATTGAAGTTTCAAAAATACAAATATCCGCGTTCTTTAAATCCAACATTGTAGATTTATGGAACTTTGCTATATCTGAATTATAAAAATCTTCAACTTTAACTTCGTTAACAAAATTTGAAACATTTTTATGACCTAAAAATTTAATAGAGTCATGTATTTTCCTACAATTTTCAGGATTTTTTTTTATTTCTCTAGGAGAAGCCATAAAATAGATTTTCATTTTGTCTTCCCTTTATAAATTATTTTTTTATACATCTTACTATGTAATAATGACTATCAAGGTCCTCTCTTATTATAACATGCGAGAAATTACTCTTTAACATTTTTCTAATCACAGATTCAGATGGATAGAAATGAACCAAACCCCTTTCTCTTCCTGAAAGTGGCAAATATGTCATGTCATCAATTTTAAATAACAACATTTCTCTCTTATCAAGAAATTTCAATGAAGTTGTTGATCTACCGACATCCCTAGATACTGTAAAAATAAATATACCATCTTTCTTTAAAACTCTAGAAATTTGAAATATAGACTCCTGCATATCCTCTTTAAAACCATGATAAATTGCTTGAATTGCTACAACGCAATCAAATTGTTTATCTTTGTAAGAAAAGTATTTAAACATATTTCCATAAGAAATCTTTGACAAATCATAATCTGGAAATTTTTTACTTACCATTTCTTTTGCTAAACTTAGGGCGCTTTCAGATAGATCAAAACCATACACATTAAAATTTCTGGAAAGCAACTCCATTGTGTGACGTCCATGACCCATTGCAACATCAAGCACTGTTTTAACTCCATTGAGACTCATATATTCACAAATACTTGAAAATTCTTTATAAGGAAGTAATAAGTCATTTGGGACATGTTTCGAAAATATTTTTTCCCAAGGATTTTCTCTATTAAAAAAAGATGTTTTATTCATTTAATAATCAATATTAATTAATTTAGATCGAGAGAATTATACCATCTTAAATATATATTTATATAATATGTTAATATTAAAATATATATTAATACACATTATATGAATATATATTTTACAGCTTCTGCTAGGGCCACACCAGAAACAAAAATTAATTATCAAAAAATTTTCAATTCTATTGAAGACTTGGGACATAATAATATAGACAATTATCAAATTAATACGAATCCAAAAAAATTTTATACTTCTTCGGATGACAATAAATCTAAAATTTATAATAATGCCCTTGAGTTAATAAAAAAATCTGATCTAGTAATTCTTGAAGTTTCAACACATAGCCTAACTATGGGATATCTAATTAAGTACTCTCTAGATATCAAAATTCCAGTTATTGCACTTTATACTGGCGAGAACGAACCCGGATTTGCAATCGGCATCGAGGACGAAAACTTTCAATTGATTGAATATGAGGCATCATCAGTCAAAGAAACAATCAAAAAAGCAATCAAATATGCAAGCGAAGCTGGAGATATCCGCTTCAACTTATTACTTCCACCAAAACTAAGTATTTTTCTTAAAGAAGCTTCTGAGAAAGAAGGTATTTCTAAGGCAACGCTTCTCAGAAAACTTCTAACTAAATATAAAAAAGAGGCTAAATAATTATATCTATCTATAGTTTCACTATTAATAGAATAATCATTAATAAAAAAGAAGCTCCAGATAAAATTCCAATTATTCTGAAACTTTCATTGATATCGTCATCATTTTTTGCGTACATGATCGAATCTTATCATGGTATATCCATTTAATTAATGTATACGGCATATACATTGACGATAAAAACTCATAAGGGTTAAAATCCCACAAATGAAAATCTATAAATTAAATTTTTCTCAACTTTTTAAGTTCTACAAATTAAAATCTGGCTACAAAACATTTTCCCAACTTGCCCATAAACTCGAATCAAAAGGATTTAAATATGATTTGAGTTTGTTTTCTCACTGGCAACGAGGGAGTAGGGTACCCAAAAATAGAGAGCTCCTCTTATTATTAATTGAAATTTTTGCAAAATCAGGAGCAATGAAATTTCAGGAACAAGCAGATACACTACTACAATCTGCAAATAATAAAAAATTAAATAATGCCGAATTAAAAATGCTGCCACTTTTGCTCAAAATCTCGACTCCTAGATCTCTAGAAATAGAACTTGAAAATTTTATCGAACATGAAGAAATTTGCAAAAAAGCAAAACAAATAAATCTAACTACTAATCAAATCCTCCATAAATTTAGTTTTGTTATTTCAACTAACACCTTTCTATATCTGTCAAAAGCCTCTAAAGAAAACTATTCTTCAAAAGCAAATTTTTTGAGAAAGTTAATCGAAGATCATCAAAATTCCAATTTAAAAAAATCTTTATTAAATTAGTTCAAAGCTTTCTATATTATTCATTTATAATCAAAAAAGTTATGAATGAAAATAAACAAACAATTATTGAAGGATTCTGGATATCAGATGAAGATAATGAATCAAGACACATTTTTGATATAAAAGACACTGAAATATTAGAAAAGGGATCCACATCTGAATATTCAGATGCCCTAAAAAGACTAGAAAATTGCGCCCTTAAAATAATCAAATTGAGAAATTCCAATCTAGAAGTTCTTGTTTTTGAAAAGACGACTCCTTATTCCGCAAAGAGCCCTCTAGATCTTATGTTCTTGATCGTATCCAAAGAACCACATCATAATATTTATAATATAGATAACGTTAGTTCGATTGAGTTGGGTCAAATACTTAACGAAGCGAAAAAAACACTCGAGTCATTTTGTGAAGTTGCTAAGAAATCTGGGAAAAATGTAACGCATAAAGCAATATCAGTTAATTATCATGAAGATCCTCTGCCTCCAGAGAATACGGATCATATGAAAAAAACCTATGCGCAAACAATCAACTTATTACATTTACATGTATTTGTCCTAACAGACGAAGACTCTAAAGAAAATAAAAATGCTAAACCATTGAGTAGAGATGAAAAAGATACGGTCAACGATCCAACAAACTTTATATTGCAAAGAATACTTTCCATTCCAAGTTTTCAGACAGACTTGTCTAATGAAAAATTAATCAGTACTCGAAGAGATAAAATGCAATTTGAAACCCAAGGAGTAGAGGACTTTTCAGATCTTGCCGAATCACTAAAAAGACTTCACTCCATGTATTGCTTTTACTGCCAAGAAATTATTGATATATTTTCCGATAGTAACGAAGAAGATGCATTAAAAATGCCTCTTTACGATTATGAGATGGTGTATGCAAACATAAAAACCTATGTTCGAAAACTTAGAAAACGCAAAGAAAACATTCTCTCTGATAATGCTAATTCTGAGATCTGCAGATTAACTAATTTGTGGATGAGACTCGCTAGAATTATTAAAGAATCTAGCAAAGAGGGAATCTTAAATAACGAAAGATTGTTTTTGAGATCTCCTGCTTATACATTACTTCTAGAATTAACTAATGACAGCAATTGGAAAATTACTCTTGATCCTAGAGTAATTTCAACTGGAAATGCTTTGAACTCTCTTGGTTTCCTAAAAAGATCTGAAGACAGAAAAAGTCCTGACAGTAATTGGTGGAACGTTAGAAAAAAAATGATTAACAAGATCAAAAGAGATACGTAACAGATACATATTGCAATATTATAAGATAGTATTGTAAAATACAGCTTGGAAAAATATTTAAAAACGAATAAAATAAAGTTATGAATCAAAGAAACCTCGATGTATATAAAAATAGAACTAGTAGCTATGCAGATTTCAAACAATTTGGTCTGGATGCTTTTAATGGAAAAGCAAGTTCGGGCAAAAGAAGAGAATCTGCAGATAACCTAGATAGACTTCAACAAAGTGCAGAAGTAAAAGCCGCACATACAACAGCTATATTAAACCTTGGAAACACTTCAAAAAATCTTGATGCTGCCTGGAAAAATGCAGATGCCGCTACTAGAGCCAAAGCACTAGAACTAGCTGAAGCTCAAGTTGCAGGACAGAGTGTAAATTATGACAGAATTCCGATAGGTGTCAGAACTCTGCTCATTTTACTTCTTTTATTCATTACATCTAACATGGTTTTATCTGCCTGCGGAGGTGAGCAACCCCCAAATGTTCCAGTTATTACACAACCAGTAGAACAAGATCCAAATACTCAAGATAATCCAGTTCAACCACCTGTAATACCACCAACCGAAACAGACACAGAACTATTAGAAGTAACTGGAATTGTTACAAAATCCGCAGATCTACCATCACCTGTACCCGGAACTCAAGGTATTACCTATCCAACAAATTTTTCTGGTTGGCTCGATATTAATGACTATCAAGCAGATAAAGAATCAATTGTTGGCACGGAAGGAAATCCAGGAGCTGATCCAGTTGGAGCAGAAGCTGGCTCAAGAATTTTATTAGAAGTTGCCAATCAAATGAGAATACAAGTTAAAGAAGTTATATTTAAAGCTTCTGGAAACAGATATACAATGGTAATTCTTGATCAAAGTGGTCAAATTTGGTTTGCCTACGGAACTGGCACAGGCTTGCCATATGCCCAATTATTTCCATTTGGAGAAACAGATAGAGCTGATTGGGGTTTGAAAACTGCTCCACTAAGCAATCCTGGAAATCATCATGAACTTTTGGAATCCGCTGATGGTCTAACATTTACTCTCGTTGAAAAAACTCCAAATGGCGAAGTAGTCGCTTGGATGGATTTAAATACCGGTTTAATGGTTAAAGTTGAAAACTTCAGAGTAAGCCTAGAACGAGCAAAACAAATTGTTCCGGAAACTGCAGGAATTAATGGCGATTATGGATACAACGCAAATGGTGGTATTTGTGCAATTTTTGACGAAAAGAAAAAAGATTGGATTGCTATTCCATTTACTGAAGAATCTACATCGCTATTACTAGGAATGAGATATGTTCAGGCTTCTCGTGAGAATTTCATTAATATGATTGTATGGAAGGTGAACAGATATGGAGATCCTGGAG
>VFLK01000009.1 GCA_009885085.1 Minisyncoccota bacterium | reverse complement strand
TCTACCTTCTCCACCACCGTGTGGATGACTATCTGGATGTTGAGCTGTGCCACGAACTGTTGGTCTGATACCCATTAAGCGTTTTCTACCTGCTTTACCAATCTTTCTATTCTTCCAATCTTGATTTCCAATCTGGCCAATTGTAGCGTAACACTCTGCATTGAGCAATCTGAGCTCTTTAGATGGAAGTTGAATAGTTACATACTTTCCCTCTTTAGCCTGAATAGTTGCTGCTGTGCCTGCTCCACGAACCATTTGAGCACCTTTGCCAGCTCTGATTTCAAGGTTATGAATAAACATTCCAATTGGGATGTTTTTTAATGGCAAAGCATTACCAACTTTAACTTCTGCTTTCTCTCCAGCAAGAACTACGTCTCCCGCTGTCAATCCTTGAGGAGCTAAAATATAGCCTTTACTACCATCTTTGTAGTATATAAGAGCTAAATGAGAACTTCTCATTGGATCATATTCTAATCTAATAACTGTACCTTCGATATCACGATTTTTACGTTTCCAATCAATAATACGTAATTTTTTCTTAACACCAGCACCTCTATGTCTAACTGTAATATGACCTAAGAAACCTCTTCCCTGACGTTTCTTATGACCAGATTCCAATAAAGACTTTTCTGGTTTGCCCTTATGTAATTCGGAACGATCAATATTTATTTGATGTCTTCTTCCGCTGCTGGTTGGTTTTTGTGTTATTAACATTATATTTTATTCTTCTGATACATCAAATAAATCTATAGATTGACCAGAAATTAGAGTAACTAAAGCTTTCTTAGTTTTTCCAGTTCTAACTGTCATTCTCTTTTTACCGGTTCTTTTTAATTCTCTTTGATTAACAATTGTACGAATTTTTTCGACTTTAACTGCAAACAATTTTTCAATTGCTTCTTTGATTTGATTCTTATTGGACGTCATTTGAACTTCAAACACATATGTGTTTTCTGTGTTTGCGAGTCTTAATGACTTTTCTGTGACTATTGGTTTAACAACTATATAAGGATTCATGATTTCACTTTCTTCATCAATCTTTCTTCTAAAGATTTCACTGCGTCTTTGCTAAAGATTACTGCATCTGCTGAAGCAACATCTAAAGCATTAACTAATGAACCATCCATAATATTGACTTTTTGGATGTTACCAAAAGCTCTTCTAACTAAATCATTATTTCCATCTGTAGCCAATAAAACTTTCTTTCCAAAAATACTTAAGTCTTTCAAAAGTTTTGCAGCTGTTTTTGTTTTTCCATCTAAATCTTTTAAATTGTCTGTTACAAAAATATTTTCAAATTGTAAACTAAGTGCTACTATCAAAGCTTTTTTCTTCATGTGTCTTGAAAGCTTTAGATCCCAATTCTCAATACCTTTTGGACCATGAGCGACACCTCCACCTACAAAAATTGGAGCTGATTTTGCACCATGTCGAGCATTACCCGTTCCTTTTTGTTTCCAAATTTTTCTTCTTGATCCAGTAACTTCACCTCTAGTCTTAACTTTACTCGTACCTTGTCTCTTGTTTGAAAGGTAAACTCTAATTGCTTGACTTAATAGTTGATCATTAGCTTTTGATCCAAAGACCTCATCACTGACAATCATTGTTGAAAGCTTATTGGTTGGTGTAATACTTTTAATTTTCATGATTATGCTGCAACCTCTTGACTAACTTCTTCAACGATGACGTCTTCTTTTTCTGGAGCGACAGCTTTAATTACAATATTTGATGCTTTGTAATCTATCTCGATATTTTTTTTCTTGCCAACTTTCGAAATTCTGACATCAGACATCATAGAACCTGGGACTGGACCACTAATCCAAATTTCTTGTGTTTCTTTATCTATATGTAAAATTACTAGGTTTAAAACACATTTTGCCTCTACTCCATAATGACCAGGCATTTTTTTGCCCAACCAAACTCTACCTGGAGTTGTTCCAGGACCAATTGAACCAACAGCACGTGCTCTGTCAGATTGACCATGAGTCTTAGGACCACCATGAAAACCATGTCGTTTCATTCCACCAGCAAAACCTCTGCCTTTGCTAATACCCTGGACTTTAACAACATCACCAACTTCTAAAACTTGGTCGATACTAATACTGTCGCCAATTTTAAACTCTTCGTCAACTGATGGTTTCATTTTATCATTTGATGTTCTAACACCTCTAATGTTTTTAACACCAAAAGAAAAACCACTCTTTTCCATTCTGGTTCTGAGTGGCTTGCTCATGTTTTTAAGTTTTTTCTTACCAAATCCTACTTCTAGAATTGAGCAGGTAAGAGTCTCTCTAATTTGTGAATTCTTATCGATTATTTTGATATCTTGCTTGCCGACGACTGGCATGTCCAAAATTTTACAGCGAGTTACAGCCAAGCGCTTGCCTGCTTTGGTCCAAGCTTGTGTCATTCCTGTTTTGGTGGCAAAAATATCTAATATCATACCAATTATATCTATACAAATTACTTGTTCTAATTAATCTAAGGTTGCTAAAATTTAATCGCAACTTTATCTCCTTAATACTTATTACTACATCTTAATTTGAATCGAAACTCCGGCAGGGAGTTCCAAATGCATCAAAGAATCTATAGTCTTACTTGTTGGATTGACAATGTCTATCAATCTCTTGTGTGTTTTAATGTGGTAGTGCTCCTGAGCATTCTTGTCAGAATGTGGGGAAGCGAGCACTGCAAATTCTCTTTTGTGCGTAGGTAGTGGTACTGGACCAACAACCTTTGCACCAGTTGAAAGTGCTGTTTCTAGAATCTTTTGACTTGCGCTGTCTATAACACGATGATCGTATGACTTTAGTCTTACGCGAATTTTATATCCAGTTTTAGTTTTTTGATCTAATTTAGCCATTTTAAAACAACTTACTTAATTACTTTTTAATTTCTTTATGGTGATTAAACCATAGGACGAGATTATACATAAAATTCCTCAAGAAGTAAACCCCAATTTCTTCTTTCTCTCGTTTTTGCCCTCTAAACTTTTCACCCCGCATAAAAAGTGCGGGGTGAAGCCTAATTTTAATAATTACTTACTTAATAATCTTGGTGATTGCACCAGCTCCGATTGTATGTCCACCCTCACGAATTGCGAAACGTAGTCCTTCTGAAGCAACCACTGGAACGATCAGATTGACTATCATTTTTGCATTATCTCCTGGCATGACCATTTCAACACCTTCTGGAAGTTTGATTTCTCCAGTAACGTCCGTTGTTCTAACGTAAAATTGTGGTCTGTAACCTGTGAAGAAAGGCTTATGTCTGCCACCTTCTTCTTTGGTTAAGATGTAAACTTCAGCTTCGAACTCAGTATGAACACTTGCGGTACCTGGTTTTGCCAAAACTTGACCTCTTTCGACGTCATCTTTGCCAACACCTCTTAATAGAATACCAACATTGTCTCCTGCTTCACCTTGGTCAAGCATTTTACGGAACATTTCGACGCCAGTGACAGTTGATTTCTTAGTATCTTTGATACCTGCAATCTCGACTTCATCACCAATTTTGATGATACCAGACTCAATACGTCCAGTAACAACTGTTCCTCTACCCTTGATTGAAAAAACATCTTCAACAGGCATTAAGAAAGGTTTGTCTAATTCTCTTACTGGATCTGGAATAAATGAATCGACTGAATCCATAAGTGCCATAATCTTCATCTGTTCTGCATCATCACCCTCTAAAGCTTTAAGAGCTGAAACTCTATGAACTGGAGCATTCTCACCATCAAAACCATGCTTGGTAAGTAATTCTCTAACTTCCATTTCAACTAAGTCTAAAAGCTCTGCGTCATCAACCATGTCACATTTGTTCAATGCAACAACTAGGTTTGGAACGTTAACTTGTTTTGCTAACAAAATATGCTCGTGTGTTTGAGGCATAGGTCCGTCTGTAGCTGCAACAACTAAAATTGCGCCATCCATTTGAGCGGCACCAGTAATCATGTTCTTAATGTAGTCAGCATGTCCTGGAGCATCAATGTGAGCGTAATGTCTTTTTGAAGTTTCATACTCGATATGTGAAATGTTAATTGTCACACCACGAGCTGCTTCTTCTGGAGCATTATCAATATCTGAATATCCCATTGCTTTGTTAATGTCACTTGGAAGTTTTACTGATAATGTTGTAGCAATAGCTGCAGTAAGAGTAGTTTTTCCATGATCAACGTGACCAATTGTACCGATGTTTACGTGCTTCTTGTCACGTATGAATTTTTTTGCGTCTGCCATAAGGCCTCCTAAATTAATTTACTTAATTACTATATATAATACTATTTTTCGTCAATTTATCTTCCGCCAGTTTTTCTCTCGGCAACTAATTTTTCAGTAATACTGTTTGGAACAATATCGTAATGACTTGGCAACATCACTGAAGATGCTCTTCCTTTTGTCATACTTCTTAAAATTGTAACATATCCTTGCATCTCAGCTAAAGGGGAAAGTGCAGTAATGATTGTAACACTACCTCTTGTTGAAGTCCCTTGAATTTGAGCTCTTCTTGAACCTAAGTCTCCAATTACATCTCCCATGTATTCGTCAGGAGTTGAAACTTCAACTTTCATGATTGGTTCAAGTAAAACCATACCTGCTAAAAGAGTTGCATGTCTCATAGCCAAAGAACCTGCCATCTTAAAAGCAATTTCACTTGAGTCAACATCGTGGTATGAACCATCATAAAGTGTAACTTTAATGTCGCTCATTGGGAAGTTTGCCAAGAAACCGCGTTCAAGAGATTCTTGAACACCTTTGTCTGTTGGTTTGATAAATTCTCTTGGAACTGTTCCGCCTTTGATATCATTAACAAATTCATAACCAGTGCCTCTGTCTTTTGGCTCAATTCTCAAATAAACATGACCATATTGACCGCGTCCACCAGATTGCTTAATATATTTACCTTCTGCTTGAGCGGTTTTAGTAATTGTTTCTCTGTATGCAACTTGAGGCGTACCGACATTTGCTTCGACACTAAACTCTCTTTTCATACGATCAACAATAATTTCTAAATGTAATTCTCCCATTCCACCAATAATAGTTTGTCCTGTGTCTGGATTTGATTTAATAGAAAATGTTGGATCTTCTTCACTAAGTTTTGCTAAAGCCATACCCATTTTTTCTTGGTCAGATTTAGTTTTTGGCTCAATTGACAAAGAAATAACTGGCTCTGCAAATGTAATTCCTTCGAGAACAATTTTGTTATCTTCATCACAAAGAGTATCGCCAGTTCTGGTATTTTTTAAACCAACAATAGCAACGATTTCTCCAGCTTTGGCTTCCTGAATTTCTTCTCTTTGATTAGCATGCATAAGAAGCAAACGTCCAACTCTCTCTTTTTGCTTTGTGGTTGAGTTATATGTATAGCTTCCTGCCTTAAGTACACCTGAATATATTCTAGTGTAAGTAATCTTTCCAACGTGAGGATCTGTTTGAATCTTGAAAGCAAGCGCAGAAAATCTTTCGTTAGGAACCAATTGTCTTGTTTCTTCTTCTGCAGTTTTTGGATTAAGACCTGTGATGTGATCGATATCAACTGGAGATGGAAGATAATCAACGACTGCATCAAGCATTGGTTGAACACCTGTATTTTTAAGTGAAGAACCTGCATAAACAGGAACTAGTTTATAATCAATAACTGCTTTTCTAAGTGCTGCCTTTAATTCATTTAAAGCAATATCTTTGCCATCAAAAAATCTTTGTAAAAGCACATCATCAGTCTCTGCAATTTGTTCAATTAATTGAGATCTTAACTCCGCAACTCTTGCCTTATATTCTTCTGGAATTTCTTGAACTTCTGGCTCAGTGTCTGCGGCGCTATCTTTCCAAAATAATGCTTTTTCTTCGAGAATTTGAATAACACCTCTAAAATCATTTTCTGCTCCCATTGGCAAAACCATGACAGCTGGAATGACACCGAATTTAACTCTGATATCTTCGATAGTAGCAAAAAAGTCTGCGCCTAATTTATCCATTTTATTTATAAAACAAATTCTTGGAATGTTATATTTATCTGCTTGTCTCCAAACAGTTTCTGACTGAGATTGAACACCTTCACTAGCATCAAGAACTGTGATTCCTCCATCTAAAACACGGAGTGATCTTTCAACTTCTGCTGTAAAATCAACGTGCCCTGGAGTATCAATAATATTGAATCTATATAATGCATTTTCTAGGTGAACTTCAAAGTGAGGTTTCCAAAAACAAGTAGTTGCAGCTGATACGATTGTAATACCACGCTCTTGTTCTTGAGCCATCCAATCCATGGTTGCGGCACCCTCGTGAACTTCACCAATTTTGTAAGTTCTACCTGTAAAGTAAAGGATTCTTTCGGAAGTTGTGGTTTTTCCAGCATCAATATGGGCAATAATACCAATATTTCTAATTCTCTCTAATGGAACTCTTGTGTTTGTGTCAGCCATATCTTCCCACCTATACTATAAATAATAAATTCTTACCATCTAAAGTGGGCGAATGCTTTGTTAGCGTCGGCCATACGATGGGCAGTATTTTTCTTGTTAATTGCTCCACCTGTACCTTGAAGAGCTTCGAGCATTTCTGCTGCGAGCTTCTCACCAAAGGTATGGTATTGCTTGTTTGGTTTTTTGTTAGCAGCTTCTACTAATGCTCTTAAAGAAAGAGCAAAACCTCTACCACTTCTAACAGGCATAGGAACTTGATAAGAAGCACCGCCAACACGTCTGGATCTAACTTCCATTTGAGGAGTGACAGCCTTGATTACTTCTTCGAAAGATTCTAATGCTTTTTTGCCAGTTTTGAGAGCTAACTCTTCAAGAGCTAAATAAACTTGCTTCTGTGCGACAGATTTTTTTCCATCACGCATCACATAGTTAATGAGCTTTGCAATTCTAACAGACTGGTACTTTCCGTCTGGTCTTGTTATTCTAACTGGAGCTTTTTTAGTTCTCATGATAATTTCTTCTCTGCTAAATTTTTAGCAAATACTTTCATTATATATTTAATTATTAACCGTTTTTCTTTACACCATATTTACTACGTGAAGTTTTTCTGTTGCTTACTCCAGTAGCATCGTACTTACCTCTAACAATGTGATACTTCACACCAGGAAGATCTTTAACTCTTCCGCCTCTAACCAAAACGATACTGTGTTCGGCCAAACTATGACCTTCACCCATGATGTAAGCAGTGACTTCCATTTTATTAGAAAGTCTAACACGAGCAACTTTACGAAGTGCTGAGTTAGGTTTCTTAGGAGTCATTGTTTTGACCACAGTACACACACCACGTTTTTGTGGATTAGTGGTTTTAATCTGTTTTCCAGTATTTGAGTTAAAACTTCTGCGAAGCGCTTGAGCTTTAATTCTCTTAGGGTTTGGTTTGCGACCTCCCTTTCTGATTAACTGATTAATTGTAGGCATAAATAATTACTCCAATAAAATAACACGAACACTGATTATATCATAACATTTAAATTTTGTGTCTTGTGGAATTATATAGATTAATGCGTGAAAAAGCCCCGGCTTGCGCTGGGGCTTTTCACATTTCATAACTTGGTTACTTTTTCTTATTTGATTTTGATATCTGTCTGCACTAGATCACTGGTGCAGCTGAAGTTGTTATTGGTATAACAGACTTCATACTGCAGGAAAATTTCACCTGCAGTATTCGCTTGTGAAGCCATAAAAATAATGGTTTCGCCAGCCTCAACCTTCAGGTATGTACGCTGCCCCGTGGTATTATCAAACAGCCACAGGGTGTTTCTACTGCTTGCTTCCAGCAGGGTGCTGACTCGGCGAGCTACTCCATTTTTTGAGAAGAGCTCATCTTCCAGCACAACATATGCTGGACCAAGCAGAAGGTCTTCATTCAAAAGACCGTGCTTGTCCACTATCTTGATCACAGTATTATTGTAATCAAAATTGGCTAGCTGCTCATAAAGTGTAGCAGACTCTTCAACAAGGATTTTGTTGTCATCCAGGAGAGAGGAGACTTGCGCCTCCAATTCCAAGATCCATTTATATCCAAAAATCCCGCCATTTCTGGCGGGATTTTTTATTGCGAAGTTTTAACTTATAATCAGCGGCTACAAAGCCATGACTGAAAAATAAGTTTACATTTCAATACTTGCTCTCTCTTTACTGGTTGGAATTAATCTACCAATGATGACATTTTCTTTCAAACCATCCAAGTAGTCAATCTTACCTGCTGCAGATGCATCAGTTAAGACATTCTTAGTGTGTTGGAAAGAAGCAGCTGATAACCAAGATGCAGTGAACAATGAAGATCTGGTAATTCCCAAGAATAGAACCTTAGCTGTTGCTGGTTCTCCACCTGCGGCCATTGCTTCATCATTTGCTTCAATAAACTTGGTCTTTTCAATAACTTCGCCAGTTAAGAAATCAGTGTCTCCTGCAGATTCAATTTGAAGCTTATCACACATTTTTCTGATAATAGTTTCAAAATGTTTATCATGAATAGGAATACCTTGTGATTCATAGACAGCTTGTACTTGATTAATCGTGTACTGTTGAGCTTGGAGCAAACCTTTTACAAGAGCTAACTCTTTAAGACTGACAGATCCTGCGGTCAACTGTTGACCAACATGAATTAAGTCACCATCTTTAATAAGTAACTCTGCATTTACAGAAAGCTTGTACTCAACTTCTTCGACTGGTGATGAAGTTGTTCTGACAGTAACGATAATTTCTTTGTCACCTTCTTCTACTGAAACTTTTCCAGCAATCTCGCTAATGATAGCTTGATTCTTTGGGTTTCTAGCTTCAAGTAACTCTTCAACACGTGGCAAACCTTGAGTCACGTCAGCACCCAAGATACCTCCACTATGCTTAGTTCTCATTGTAAGCTGTGTACCTGGCTCTCCAATAGATTGTGCAGCCACAATTCCAACTGGAACACCGAGTTCAATCATTTTTGATGTTGAGAAATCAATACCATAACATGTAGCACAAAGACCCTTTGCAGCCTCGCAAGTAAGAGGAGATCTAACATCTGCTGTTTTTAATCCAGCTTTTACTAAATCCTTAGCTAACTCAATTGTTATTAATGTGCCTTTTTCAGCGACTACTTTCTTATTAAGAACAATATCTGTTGCTAAAATTCTGCCTGCAATTCTTGTTGCAAAAACATCAGTTCTATCTTCGTCTGTAATTGTGATAAATTCTTCAGTTTTACAATCTTCCAATCTAATAATTGCATCATGAGAAACATCACACAAACGACGTGTAAGGTAACCTGCATCAGCTGTTTTGATAGCTGAGTCGGTCAAACCTTTACGTGAACCTCTAGCTGAAGTGACATATTCGAAAATTGTCAAACCTTCTCTAAAGTTAGACTTAGTAGGCATTTCAACGATATTACCATTAGGGTCAACCACTAAACCACGCATTGCAGCAAGTTGTTTAACCTGATCTTTAGATGCACGAGTTCCACCTGACTCAATTAAAACTTTAACAGCATTGTCTTCGGAATATGAATTCCAAGTTTTCTCTGCAATATCCTCAGTTGTGTCGATCCAAACATCAAATGAAAGTCTTTTTCTCTCTTCAAGTGCGATCATACCTTCATTGTATTGTTCTTGAATTTCTTCAACTTTTTTATTAGCAGCTGCAATGATTTCATCTTTATTTTCAATCATTTCACAGTCACTAACAGAAACTGAAATACCAGAAATTGTTGCTGCTTCAAAACCTAAGTTTTTAATAGCGTCAATTAGATCTGCGACACGTTGTTTGTCAAATTCTTTAATTGCAGAAGTGACTAATTGTTTAATCTTCTTTGCACCTACAGCTTCATTGATAAAACCGAATTCAGCTGGTAATAAATCATTGAACTGAAGTCTTCCAACTGTAGTTTCAATAATTTTACCTAGTGAGGCAATTCTAACTTTTGCTAATTGTCTAAGCTCAAGTTTGCCAATTTGGTATACGTGATAAGCTTCATCTTTAGATGAAAATACTCCTGGGAAGACCTTAAATTTATTATCTACAACTGTATGGTAATAAATACCCATTGCCATCTCTTTATTTGGAATAGTAATTGGCTCTCCATTAGCTGGTTTAAGCAAATTATTTGTTGCCATTAATAAATCGATAGATTCTTGTTGAGCTTTTTTGGTCAAAGGTACGTGAACAGCCATTTGGTCACCATCAAAGTCAGCATTGTAACCAGAACAAACGCATGGATGTAATCTAATAGCATTTCCCTCTATCAAGATAGGGTAAAATGCCTGCATACCAAGCTTATGTAAGGTTGGAGCACGATTTAGAATAACTGGATGATTCTTAGTAACTTCTTCTAAAATATCATAAACTTCTGGCTCGTGTCGTTCGATTAGGTGTTTTGCACTCTTAACATTAGGAGCTGTTCCGTTGACAATTAATTCTCTCAAAACATATGGTTTAAACATTTCTAGCGCCATATCTTTTGGCAAACCGCATTCATTAAGTTTCAATTCTGGACCGACAACGATAACTGAACGTCCTGAATAGTCAACACGTTTACCTAGAAGATTTTGACGGAAACGACCCTGTTTACCTTTCAACATTTCAGAAAGAGATTTTAGTGGTCTTCTTGTTTGTCTTCTTCTTGTTTGTCTTGCACTTGAACCATCAATTAATGAGTCGACTGCTTCTTGAAGCATTCTTTTTTCATTTCTCAAAATAATTTCTGGAGCACCTAAATCGATTAAGTGTTTCAAACGATTATTTCTATTGATAACTCTTCTGTATAAATCATTAAGATCTGAGGTAGCAAATCTACCACCAGAAAGTTGAACCATAGGTCTTAAATCTGGAGGGATAACCGGTAGAACGGTCATGAACATCCAAGATGGTTTTATCTTGGCTTTTCTTAACCCTTCGGCAACTCTCAAACGTTTAATTGCTTTTACTAGCTTAGCACCTTTTGATTCTTCGATTTCTTCTCTTAGTTTGACAACCAAGGCATTCAAATCGATGGCTTCTGCGAGTTCTAATATACTTTCTGCACCCATTCCGACTCTCAAGTGAGAGGCAGCATTGTAATCATCAAGTTTTAGATACTCGTCTTCGGTTAAGATCATTCCTTTTCCAATTTTCTTGACCATTTGTTTAATGGTTTTGTAAATTTCTTCAGTCTGATCTAGCTTCACTTCTAGTTGTTTCTTAAGAGCTACTAGTTTGTTTTTTGCTTTTAACTCGGATTCTGTCAATTTTAATTGGAGAGTTTCTTTACTAGTTACTTTTTCATTTAAACTAGCTTTGTCTTCGGTTAAGGTAGCTTTTACTAACTCCATTCCAACTTTTGCTTCATCTTTGAGTTCATCTTGAGCAGCTACTAAATCGACATTTAAGCGATCAGAAATTTCTGTTTTTTCGTCTGCATCAATATCAAGAACCAAGTATTTTGAAAAATAAATAATTGAACTCAAATTTCTTGGTGAAATATCTAAAAGTAAAGACAATTTAGAAGGAGCACCTTTGAAAAACCAAATGTGAGCTACTGGAGATGACAAAGTAATGTGAGCCATTCTCTCACGTCTAACTTTTGACTGAGTCACTTCGACTCCACATTTGTCACAAATTATACCCTTATAACGAATTCTCTTATATTTTCCACAGTAACACTCATAGTCTTTGATAGGGCCAAAAATTTTCTCGTCGAATAGGCCATCTTTTTCTGCCTTAAGTGATCTGTAATTGATTGTCTCTGGTTTCTTGACTTCGCCAAATGACCAAGACTTAATTGTGTCTGGTGATGCGATGCGAATTTCTAGTGCAGAGAAGTTGATAATATTTTTCATAAAGTCCTTTGTGGTTTGGTTGTTACTCCGCTATTTCTTCCTCATCGTCTTGAGAAGCTTCAATTTTTGCAGCCTCTTCTTCGTCAAATTCAGGTTCAATATCCTCGAGTTCAACATCTTCCAAATCCTCGTCTTCTTCTTCCACACTTTGATCAACCGTATTTAATTCGTCTGGATCAATATTAAGTCCTGGAGAAGCTTCTTCTAAAACTACCTCATCTTCTTCAATCACTTCGTGAGGAACAACATCAATTCCAAGTGAGTTCAACTCTCTCATTAAAACTCGGAAGGATTCCGGAACTGCTGGTTCTGGAATATCCAAGCCTTTAACGATAGATTCAAAGGCTTTTGCTCTACCCATCACATCATCAGATTTGATAGTAAGCATTTCTTGTAATGTATGTGCTGCCTTATGTGCTTCAAGTGCCCAGACTTCCATTTCTCCCAAACGCTGTCCACCCATTTGAGCTTTACCGCCAAGTGGTTGTTGAGTGACTAATGAGTATGGACCGGTAGATCTTGCATGCATTTTATCTTCGACCATGTGTGACAGTTTGAGAATGTATCCTATGCCAACAGTTGTTGCTTCACTGAATAATTCACCTGTTCTGCCATCAATAAGTTGTGCTTTTCCAGAAACTGGTAATCCAGCTCTTCCTAATTCTTCCCAGATTTTCTTTTCATTGAAACTCTCGAAAGCAGGAATTGCAATCTTGTAACCCAATTTTTGAGCAGCCCAGCCAGCATGTGCTTCCAAAAGCTGACCCAAGTTCATACGTGCCAAAACTGAAAGTGGTGAAATAATAATGTCTACTGGAGTGCCATCTTGCGTGTGTGGCATATCTGCTACAGGAATTATTTTTGAAATAACACCCTTGTTACCGTGACGTCCAGCCAACTTATCTCCAACTGTGATTTTTCTAATTTGTGCGACTTTAACGACAACTTCTTTAAGAGTTCCAGGATCGAGTTCATCTCCAAGATCACTGTCCAAAACTGAAACTTCAATAACAGTTCCTGACTGACCATGAGGCAATCTTAATGATGTATCTCTAACTTCTCTAGACTTCTCTCCAAAAATTGCTCTAAGCAATCTCTCTTCTGGTGATAACTCTGTCTCACCTTTTGGAGCGATTTTTCCAACTAAGATGTCTCCAGAACTAACGATGCTTCCAACACGGATGATTCCATCCAGTGTTAAGTTGCTCAAATAAATTTCAGAAACGTTTGGAATATCATTTGTTAATTCTTCTGCACCAAGCTTAGTGTCCATAACTTTTGCTTTGTATTCATTAATTTGAACTGAAGTAAGAATGTCTTCTCTAACTAATCTATCAGAAATAACGATAGCATCTTCATAACCCAAACCTTCGAATGAAGCATAAGCAATAACTAAGTTACTACCAAGTGCTAACTCACCGCCATCAGCAGCTGGTCCATCAATAATGACGTCTCCAACGTTGATTTTGTCACCAACATTTACAATTGGCTTTTGTGAGTAACATGTACTCTGTGATGTTCTAATAAACTTTGTAATGTTATAAACGTCTTTTCCATTTTCATGTGTGTACATTTCATCGAAATCTTCAGACATCTCGTCAGCTTTTTTAGAATCTGCTTTTGATGTTAAAATTTCAATTTTATTTGCATCTACATAGGTAACTTCTCCAGCATTTATAGCCTTAACTGTTCTTCCCATAGCTGAAGCAACTGCTGCTTCCATACCTGTTCCAACAATTGGAGCCTGTGGTTTTACTAAAGGAACTGCTTGACATTGCATATGGGTACCCATAAGTGCACGGTTAGCTTCGTCATTAGCAATAAAAGGAATCAATGATGCTGAAGTACCAATAACTTGATTTGGAATAACATCAATATATTGTGCTTGTTCTACTGGACCTTCTGCAAAACTGTTCATATAACGCATAGCGACCCATTCGTCTTGAATGAATCCTTTGCTATCAATATCAACACTTGCGTGAGTGATTTTGTAGTCTTCTTCTTCGTCTGCAGATAAATAAATAATTTCATCTTGAACCTGCATTTTTCCGTTAACATTAACGACTTTTCTATATGGAGCTTCCAAGAAACCAAAATCATTCACCTTTGTGTAGAGTGAAAGATAAGTAACCAATCCAATATTTGGACCTTCAGGAGATCTAACCGGATCGATACGTGAGTATTGAGACGCATTGATATCACGCATAGAAAATGATGCGCGTTCTCTGGTCACACCACCTGTACCCATAACAGATAAACGTCTTAAGTTATCGATTTCAGACAAAGGATTAGTTTGATCTAAAATTGTTGACAATCTATTACGTCTAAAAAATTCTGAAATTGTAGCGATAAGTGGGCGAGCATTAACTAATGCTGCTGGACTCAAAACTTCTTCAGTTTTTGTCAAAGACATTTTTTCTCTAATTGATTTTTCTAGTCTAATAAGACCAATTCTGAATGCAGACTCTTTGACTAACTCACCAATTTGGCGAACTCTTCTGTTGCTAAGATGGTCAATATCATCAACTTTGCCTTCACCATTTTGTAATCTAATTAAGTATTTAACAGCTGCGACGATGTCTTCTTGGGTCAAAATAGTTGTGTCTTTATCGACATCGAGCTTCAATCTTCTATTAAGTTTGTATCTTCCAACTTTTGCTAAATCATATCTTCTTGAATCAAAAAATAATTGTTTGAAGTATTCTCTTGAAGTTTCTAAAACTGCTGGCTCTCCAGGTCTCATTTTTTCGTAAATTTCAATTAAAGCTTCTTCTTGTGTTTTGGTAGCATCCTTATCGATTGTATTTTGAAGTAAATTGAGCTCATCAATTGAGTCTTCAGCTTTGAGTAAATCTAAAATCTCTTGATCAGATCCATAGCCCAACGCTCTCAATAAAACTGTTACAGGCATTTTTCTTCTACGATCAATTTTAACTGTAATGACATCTCTCTTACCCACAGAAATTTCAATCCATGAACCTCTTTTTGGTCTAAGTTCTGCATTGAAAAGTTGTCTGCCTTGTGTTCTTTCTAAGGCACCGCCAAAGAAAACACCTGGAGATCTTACTAATTGTGTAACAACTGCACGTTCGATACCATTAACAATAAAGGTACCAATTTTGGTCATTTTAGGAATATCGCCCAAGAAAACTTCTTGAGTTTTTTCTTCACCTGTTCTTTTATTGATGAGTGTTGCCTCAACGTAAAGAGGCATGTCGTAAGTTACTCCTTTATTTTTTGCTTGAGTAACTGAGTATTTTGCTTTTCCAAATCTATATTCTCCAAACTTTAGCGCCCAATTTTTTCCTGTGTAATCTTCTATTCCTTTTTCACCATTAACTTCGCTTAATGACTTTCTAATTCCAGTTTCTAAAAAGATTTTATAACTGTCGATTTGAAGTTTAATCAAATCTAATTCTGGTAGAATTGAGTGTGATTGACCCCAATTTTGACGCTTGGTTTGTGACATGAATCTCCCTTGCTATTATAGTTTGTTTAATCTAGTTGGGGGCTGCTAATCTGGCTTTTAAACTAAAAAATGGAGAGACTGACAAAAGTCGCTCCCCTTGTTATTTTTTTAGAGTAATGCACCTGAACTGACGTACTTTACGGTACTCAAGAATTTAGCCCCACTATTATTTAGTACACTGAATTGAGTATTATAACAAGTATTTTACTCTAGCGCAAGTATTCGTTTACATTTGCGTTATGACCTTCTAAAGTTGAGGCATAGTACATCGTACCATCATCTGAGTGAATGTAGAAAAAATCATCAGATTCTAAAGGAATTAATGCGGCTTTGATTGCGTTGATTCCAGGATTTGAGATCGGTCTTGGAGGTAAATCGGTATTTAAATATGTATTAAATGGCGATTTTAGCCTTTTATCTTCAGCAGTTGGAACAGCCCACCATTTTTTTTGAACAGAATTATAACCATTAACATATTGTAAGGTTGCATCAACCTGAAGCGCCATGCCTATATCGATTCTATTCCATAAGATTCCAGCTACTCTCCTCATTTGCTCATAGTTATTTGCCTCTCTTTCAACTAGCGAAGCCATAATCAGAGCTTGATCAAAATCTCTACCTGAAGCCTTAATCTCTTCCGATAATCCCTGAACAACTTTCAAATCAAAGGTATTCAACAACAAATTATAGATTTGCTCGCTGGACATTTCTCGAGGAATTAAATAAGTATCTGGGTAAAGCATGCCTTCACTAGAACTTGCCAAACCAACAAACTCTTCTTTATCAAAATTGTCTAGATCCTGCTTTTCTAAATTTTCTGCAATTTCCTCGATTCTCCATCCCTCTAATAATGTAATCCAAACATCTTCGGTACCAGTTGTTAAATGATTGGCAATTTCACCAACACTCATACTAGCTGAAAGATCGAATGAACCTGCTTGAATTTTGTTCTCTAACTTATCTTTAGCAACAATAAATCTGAATGCATATGAATTTTTTATAAGTTTTTCTTCTTGCAATCTCTTGCCAATAATTGAAATTGCTTGGCCTTTTGGAACAACAAATCTGCTTGGTTGAGTAGAATTTACGTCAAGAGGCTTCAGTAATGAATTCAAGTAGAGCATTACTAAAATGACCATTACGGCAATAAGTGAAATAGCTGCAATTAAAATAGTGCTTTTTTTAGACATTTTTTTGGCCATATTTCCTTTAAAATTTTAATATTTTTAGATATACATTTTATTTTTTAAGCCTAATGAAGCGAAGATTTATACTCTAAAGAGTACAAGTAATTTTTTTTAAATCTGCGAAATCGAGTTTGATAAATTAAATGTACACTTAATAGTTCTCGTCCAACCAATCTTGCAAAATAACTGCTGCAGCATAATGATCAATGTTCGAATTTCTTTTAGATTTTTTAGCTGACTTTAATCTTTCATGAACAGTGTGAGAACTTAAAGTTTCATCCATGTACTCTAATTCTGGCTTATATTCCCATTTAGATTTAATTTCTGCCTCGAGCTCAATTGCAAAAACTTTAGTCATCCTTGCCATTTCATTTTCTGACACACCAACAATGATTTTTTTAATATTATTCGTTTCGCAAATTTCTCTAATTTTCAAAAATTTTGAGTCATCATTGGGAATTATCTCCAATGGTTCTGCCAAAATAAACCTTGAAATTGCCAAACCAATTCTCACAGTTCCAAAATCAATTGCTAATATTGAATCTTCCGGGTTGTTCATAATTTTCTAAATTTCTCAAAAGTTTCTAAGTATAAAATATTTTACCAGCTCTCGCAGGAACAAGTCCTGAATGTTCGCTGTTCTAATATTTTATTCTTAGTTAATTTCAAAAAAATAGATATTTGAACTACGAACAATTTTTGGCTTTTTAAATTTAATAATTTAAAAATATAGTATAAACTTCGAACCTTTTGGGCTTGTCCCACCTAAAACTTTTACATTTAGTTCTTACAAAAAAATTTAAATTAAACATGTAAATCTTGAGCGCTTTTGGCTTGTCCAAATGTGAAAGATTTATATGTTTAATTTAAGAAACCTCCCTTATTCTATCAGTTGAGCCGTCACAACTCCACGACGTAAATAAGTTCCTTCAGGTGTGCATGTAACTAATTTAAGTTGCTTGGCATCATATTTCTGGGTCAAAATGTACACATCCTCAGGTTTAACTTCCTTCTTTAGTGAAACAGCGTATGTATACTTCACTCCCCCAGATGTGACAAATATTTTATCACCAGTTTCCAAGGTCATGATAGTGCTAAAAATAGAGTTATATCTTCGAGGATTTTTCTCACTCGGATTATAAAATTGTCTAAGAACCGAATGACCAAAAATTACTGGAGAACCAGGACTCCCAGGTAAAGCAGTGCCCTTAAAAGCAATGAGATTTTCCTTAAGATCATTACCACCAACACTAACAATAGCGTTACTGATTTTTAGTTTAGGAATATCAATCATATATTTAGTGATGTTGTAGTCTAGCTCTGGCAAACCAAATTCTGGCAGTGTTGACGAACTAAACCAATTGGACAGATTTGTATAATCTAATTCTTCGTTGATAATTTCCAGGTCTCTATCAACTTTTTCTGGGGTGTTAGTTTGCGTGATTACTAGAGGAGTAACATCCATTACCTGATCTAGAGGCACTGGAGAAGTAAGATTAGTAGTCTGAACATCTTTAGCAACAATCATATATGATCCAATAATCGGGACCACAGCGCTACCTACCAAATAAAAACCAATTATCAAAAATAAAATTGGCAACAACATTGCACCCACTCTCACAATTTTTGGTAATCGTTTTATTTCGTTTTCAGACCTCAACTCATCCTCTTGATTTTCGATACTATCACTTGCACTCAACCTCTTAAGATGATGGTTAATTTTCTTTTCTACTTGAGATATTTCAATTCCTTGTCGTAAAGCGTTTCTATAAAGATCTATTATGTCGTTCTGCATTACAACGGTCTTTGGTTGCGTTTTCATTTAAACTCGACCTTTATTTTTTCCAATTTTCCAGGTATTTTTTTAACTAGAGACCTAGCGAATGAAGGATCGATTGTAATTTCTACAGTTTTGATTTCGTCCTTTGCCTCAAGTAATGATTTGGCTTCTTCAACAGATTTTCCTAAAATTTGATCTTTGATTGTCTCTTCTGTAATTACTGGTATTGCAAAAGAACTAATATTTGCAGACAAAGTTACTGGCTTAGTAGTATCCAATGTTTTTAGGTCATTTTCGGTTGGAGCAGACAATATTTGAGGATCATCGTCAGATAACTTATAATTTTCAGGTATTTCTGAAGCTAAAACTTTAGTTGCCAGTGGTTTTAAATCTTCTGAGGTATACTTGATTGCTTCAATTTCTAAAGTTAAATTAAGTGATAAAGATTCTGCTTCATTCCCAACTTCAAAATTAAATTTAACTTCCTCAGCTACAATTTTTTTAGATGGCAAAATATATACACCATTTCCAGAATCATCCTGGAACCCTTTATTAATTTCTTCAATAATCTCCTTCCTCAAATCGGCAAGTAACTCAACTCTATCTGCCTCAGAAACGACCTTTACTTCACGGCTTGAACCACCAACAAAGTCATCATCAATCACGACTGCGTAGTATGAGCTTTTATCAAAAGGCAAAACTACTAACTCAGTATCTTCTACAATATTTCCTTCAGCTCCTATTTTTGTTGCTGTCACCGAGGCATCAATCTGTCCTGGTTCTAACTGTCCAGGCCTAGAAGAACTTGCTGATGGAACAGTGACGTCATCATCGAGTTCAAATTTTACATCTCCCGCACTTAACAATGTGCCCTTAGTTAATAGTTTTTCAGCTGCTACTAAATTGTTATAGATTTTTATTTTTCCCTTAGCTTTCTCGCCAACGATTGTCACTCCTGTAGTTTGCATACTACTCTCAGACTTTGCCGTCCTAGAAACCTTATTTGCAGCCAAAATTAGTTTTTCGCTATCGGTTTCTGAAATTGAGGTATCCAAAGTAATTGTTAAATCTTTGGAAATTGAAATTGGTTCTAGACCTACATTAACCTTTGCAACTGCTAAGTTGGTAATTCCAAAAAAACCAATAACTAACAAAGCAATTAAACCAGCGATGAACCCAACCAAAGTATAAAGTTTAAAATTTTTATAATGTTTTTTTGTTTTATTTGATGCAACAATTTTTCCACCAATATCATCCTGAGATCTATTTTTATCAAAAATATGCTTTGTTTCTCCGTAATCTTGATCATCAACCTCAGCCTCTTTACCAGAAAAATCTACAGCCAACTCACTATCTTCCTCAAAATCTGGCTCTTTTAGGTTTCTGTCACTAATTGAAGTAAGCTCTTTATCAAAATCTTTTGTAGAAATAGGTACTCCAAATGAAGTTGGGGCAACAGCTACATCATCAATAGTTTCATCCCCTGTTTCTAATTCAGAATCTAAATCTGAATTAACTTCACTAAATCCAAGCTCGTCTGTATGAAGTTCTGTTGGTTCTTTGGCTCCTAAATCTCTGGTTGCGATTACAGCCAAGGCGGCTTTTGTCATACCTTTTTGTAAAGCAACTGCTTTGGCGGCTTCTTTAGTGATCATTTCTTCATAATCTTTTTGAGCAACTATTTCCACTGTTGGAGGTTGTAAAAACTGAGCTTGAGCAGTCCAATCAGAATCATAAATAAATTGTTGATGTTTCTTAAGATCTTTTTCATCAAGATCGAGAGAGGCAATAATTATTTTTGATGGTAAATAATAACCGTCTTTTTCCGATTTAGCTGAAAATCGTGCTAACCCCTCAAGAAAATCACCTTTGCCGTCAGATGATCTTCCCACGGTTTCTATAGATTTAACCTTACCTTGATGAACTAATGAAAGTGTCAAATTCTTCTCGCTAAAAACTGCAATTATTCCAGAGAACATCGAGTTGTTAGAAATTTTTTGTTGAACAAGAGCCTCAGAAATTACAATAAAACCCATTGGCTTTAAACCCAAATCATCGGTGAGCTTTTTTAATAAAGGATTTTTATCCTCATTAACCTCACCCTTTTTGACCCAGGCATGATTTAGACCAAAAATGACTGAGCTGACTTTTTCAGATTCTTTACCAAGCTGTTGCAAACTTTCGTCAACTCTTACCAGACAATTATCAACTCCCTCATATCCAGCAACACTAGATTTTCCCAAAATTTTAACGCCCTCATCTGAAATTGAAAGCAAAAATGATTGAATTTTGATATCAGTCAAATGAATGAAAATAGTCATCACTTGAGTTTCTTTATCTGAATTTGTTGAGAATAGGTTGGGCAAGTCCATATAATTAAATCCACTAAAATAAAACAGCTCTTCGATTAATCGAGCTTACTGTCTTTAATTAAAGCAAATTATTGACTAAAATAGAAGAGCAACTTGTTATTTGAGATAAAGTCTTCGAACTCCGGCAGAGGCTGCCTTCTCCTTGAAGATTTCGATTTTACCAATTTCAGACGTGTTTTTGACGTGAGGACCACCACAAAATTCTTTTGAAATCCATTCGTCGCCATTTCCAATTGTGTAAACCGTAACTTCATCAGGATATTTTTCAATAAAAAATGCAATTGCTCCAGATTCCAAAGCATCACTTTTCTTTAAATGTTCGACCTTAACGGGTAGAGCAGCATCTATCCATTCGTTAATTTGATCTTGAACACGAATTTTTTCATCCTGAGTAAGTGCTTCAGGATGTGAAAAATCAAATCTCAATCTATCTACAGTTATATTCGAACCTTTTTGCTGAACATGCTTTCCTAACATTTTTCGTAATGCTGCATGAAGCAAATGAGTGGCCGTATGATATTTTGTGGTTTGAACGCTACTATCTTGCAAACCACCTTTAAACTTATCAGATGAGGCATCTCTAGACTTGTCTGCATGATTTTTCTTAGCTTTTTCAAATTCCTCCAGGCTTATTTTCTGACCTTTTTCTTGAGCAATTTCTTGAGTAAGCTCAAAAGGAAAACCATGAGTCTCATACAATCTAAAAGCAATTGCGCCATCAAGTGCTACTGGCGGTGTCATTTCTTGATATTTTTCAAGCTCTTTAAGACCTTTTTCTATGGTTTTTGCAAATTTATTTTCCTCTTGAGCCAAAGCATTTTGGATTTGAACTAACTTTTTATTCACATCAGGATATGAGCTACTGTAGATTTCAACAATTACTGGAACTAAATCGGCAACAAAAAGCTGGTCTATACCGATCATTTTTGCATATCTAATCGATCTTCTAACCAATCTTCTAGCAAAATATCCTTGTTCTTTGTTAGAAGGATAAACACCATCGGCAGCTAACATTACTGCAGCGCGCATATGATCGGCAATCACTCGGAATGAATGTTTGGTTTTTTCAGCTCCGCCTTGTGCGCTACCTCGATCTGCGCCACCAGCTAGGCCACGGTCTGGGGCGCCAGTTTTTCCTGTGCCACTTGTTGCATCGCTTTTTAAATATTTTTTACCTGAAATTTTCTCCAAAAATGCAATAATTGGCTCAAATAAAGCAGTTTGAAAAACATCGTCAATATTATTTTTGACAGCTAAAATTCTTTCAAAACCTCCGCCAAAATCAACATTTTTCTGGGCAAGCTCTTTGAAACTGCCGTCTGCTTGTTTTTGAAACTGCATAAAGACATTGTTGCCAATCTCCAAGAATCGACCGCAATCGCAGTTTACATGACAAACTTGATCTTTAAATTGAGAATTTTCGTGTATTTTTTTGTCAGCTCCAAAATCGTAGAAGACCTCACTGTCTGGACCGCCTGGCTCACCGGCTGGCATCTTGTCAGGAATACCTGCTCTTGACCACCAGTTTTTGGTTTCGTCATAATAAAAAATCCTGCCGTTCTGCAAACCTGTTTTTTCCGAAAAATCAATATCTTTTGCTTCAATTCCAACAGTGGCAAAAATCTTCTTCCAAATTTCAACTGATTCAACGTCTTTTCCTATCTCGAGCTTATCGTTACCTCTAAAAACAGTGATGAAAAGCTTTTTTGGATCTAGTCCTACATCTTTAGTCAGAAACTCAAAAAACCATTTTAGCTGATCTTCTTTAAAATAATCTCCAAAAGACCAGTTCCCAAGCATTTCAAAAAAAGTTGTGTGTCTATTGTCACCAACTTCTTCAATATCCTGAGATCTAAAACATTTTTGACTGTCTACAATTCTCGTCCCTTTTGGATGTTTTGCGCCAAGTAAATACTCCATCATTGGTTGCATACCAGATCCAGTAAATAACGTAGTTGGATCATTTTCAGGAACCATCGAAGAAGATGGAACGATTTGATGACTATTCTTTTTGAATGAGTTTAAGTATAGATTTCTAAGTTCATCTGGTTTCATATAAGTGGAATTATAATCTATCTTAAGATTATAATAAATCATTGCCTTATTACAAAACACCCATTATAATTACCAATAACTTATGCAAATGCAAAATGAACAAACACCAGGATTTCAAAACTTTGTAAATTCTCCAGAGTTCAAAAAAAGATCAACTAACCTTGCTGATGGCACAATAAAATTCATTGTTAGATGGATTGCTGTAGCACTAAAAGCCATTCTTGATGCCTTCAAACAAATGATCATGATGGCGCTTGGAAAATAGTTTTTGGCTAAATTTGATTAAATTCCCTTAAACATTCGCTTTCTTTTTTTAGTTGAAGATTCCATAGAAACTTCACTTGAATTTGAATTTGTTTTTGAACTTTTTCTTCCAGGCTTCCTTTTTTTCTTCAAAACTTCTTCACCTAGAAAATCGTATATTTTGGTTCTTACACTGACGATAATATCTGAAAAGTCTTTACCACCATCTGGAATCACTCCCTCATCCTCCAGTTTTTTTCTAATCGTGCCCCACTCATTAACAACTTTTTTCTTTATTTCTTTTCCTTCTTCAGTTCTTGTAAAAAAATATCCAGCCACCCCAACAAGAGCTCCAACAACAAATCCTAGTGAGAAATTGTTATGTTCGCTATCATTCATTCGCTCAATCCCCTTTGGACTACTCTTCATCCTTTTTTTTGCCCTTATTGCCTAACCAAACTGTGAAAGCCTCGAAAAATTGCATCCCTGTTTTAATTCCAGAAAGAGCACCGCCAAGATTTTGAAATGGGCTAGTAATTGCATGCATTTTATCTTCAACAACATCAAGAGTATCATTGACTTTTCTGAGTGTTCTTTTAATTTCGATCAGAACCATTATGACTTGAACTCCAACAACGCTTAACACGATTGTGAGAACGACCAATACTACTGCGAAAACAACTGGTAAAATATCCATATTATCCTTTTTTTACTTTAACTATCTTAATCATACAGCATTCTCTTGATGTTTGCTCTAAAACTGTACATTTACAGAGCGTTGAATAACATTACTTTTCCCTCTTCTATCCTTTGCCTCAATAGTAATTATTGCAATTCCTTCATTTGGAATTAAGATTTCTGTTTTGAACTCTCCTGAAGGTTGAAGTGATACAGGCTGCTCATTTACAACTAGAATTGCATCTGGAACTGTCTTTCCCTCAACAAGAACCTTAGACGAAACCATATCTTGCTCTCCTGGTTTTGAGACTGTTAGTTCTGGCGGCTTATTTAAGCTGTGCCATTGAAAACCAATGTAACCAACTAGACTTGAAAAAACACTAATCAAGATAACTACGACCAAAGTAATAGATGTACTCGACGATCTTCTTTTAAAAATAGGTTTTATGAACTCTCTAGGAACCAGCCTGCCTTTAGCACTTTCTTTATAATCACGCCTAAGCATTGCAATCAAAGGCTTGTAATCAAATCCAAAAATCTTTGCGTATGTTTTGATGTAACCCTTAACAAATGTTGTCGAGGGTAATTCAGAAAACCGATTTTCTTCGAGAGCTTCTAAATAGTTGATCCTGATTCTAGTTTTTTTGGAGAGATCCTCAATCCTAAGGCGATGACTAACCCTTTCTTCTTTTAGAGCTTCGCCTATAGTTTTAGTTCTCATAGTAAACTTGAATTAGACTGGTGTTACTGTAATTTCTCTTTGACCATAGCAGAAACTCTGCCGCCATCGGCCTTACCATCCACTGCTTTAACTACAGCTCCGATCAGTTTGCCCATATTCTTGTCATCAGTATCATCAACAATTTTTAAAACTAAGGCTCTAAGGTCATCATCGCTCATTTGCTGAGGCAAGTATGACTCTAGAATAGCAACTTTTGCTTCTTCTTCAGAAACCAAATCTGCTCTGCCTGCGGCTCTAAAATCCGTCAGCGCATCCTTAATTTTTTTGGTCTGAGAAGCTATAATTTTAACTACTCCTTTGTCATCCTGTTCTCCATTATCAATTTCAAAGTTTTTGATTTCTGAACGCAAGAATCTTATTACTCCAAGTTTAACAGTATCTTTACCTCTCATTGCTTGCTTCATGTCCTCGACAAGCTGATCTTTAAGATTCATATCTCTCCTGATTTTTAGTTAATTTAGTTAAATAATGCGTCTGAATATTCCCAGAAGGCATCATTTCCCTTTAATTTAGCTACACATTCTGCAGCTTCAGCAGCCTTTTGAGCTGATGCATGGAATGATAATGGGAAACTTCTTAATACCCAAGCAACATCTTTACTGTAATCTTTCATTACATTTAGCATAGTTGGGTGAAATCTCTCACAGAATGGGCATTCATAATCTGAGTATTCAACTAAAACTATTTTAACACCTGATTTACCTTTGTAATGATCAGCATCTGTTACGGCTGGCATTCCTGCTACTGGACCACTTTTAACTGGATCGATTGCGCCACCATTTACATAGAAATCAATCATTGGTTTAACTTGCTCGTATGGCAAAGCTCCAGGAATTAATTCTGCTGGAACACCATTTACGACGATTACTGTGCCAGGAGTTCCTGTGATACCACCGGCTGCACCACCAGCTGCATCAGCAGTGACTCTTGCGGCCATCTCGCCACTATCGATACAGGTTTGAAGATCAGCCTCCTTTATTCCTAATTTTTTGCCCTTGCTTATTAGGCCAGGAATAGTCAAATCTCTTGCATCAGCTGCTGGAGCTGCTGCTGCTGGATCTGCTGCACCGGCACCGGCACCAGCGCCGACTCCAGAACCAGATCCGAATCCACTTTTTAGCATTTTATTTTCTGTCCAAATAGATCCTAAGAAGAATCCACCAAATAAAAAGGCTAGAGCCATTAATATTAATACAAAATTTTCTGAAAAAAAGTTAGTGAAACTTGAAAAAGAAAATGAATTTTTAGAACTTAAATCGGTTTTCGGCATTTGTAATATCTTTCTATTGTTATAATGAATAATAATTTTGCAATTTTTTATGCTTTTTTATCTTCGTACAAAACTACAAAAAAAACAAGTACTATTTAATGTAGTAGTTTAAACTCAAAATAAATTTATGATAAATAAGCGAATACTCACTCCTTACGAAAAAAACCAGTTGATGAAGTTTGGGATAGATCAAGAAAAATTACTTAATACTGATTCACCTGTGGAATATCTGACCGGCCACGTTGAGTTTCTTGGCTTAGATTTATATGTATCACCCGCAGTACTTATTCCAAGGATTGAAACTGAGGAGTTGGTTGAACTGGCAATTAAAAAGTCTGAAGAGTTGGTTGAATTGGCAATTAAAAAGACTGCAGAGCATGCTGAACTAGCAATTAAAAAATCTACAGATCACGCTGAACTCGCATTTCAAAAATCTAAAGCACTTACTAAAAATTACAATTTTCATCAAACGCTCCAAATCGTCGATGTCGGTACTGGCTCAGGAGCTATCGCAATTAGTGTGGCCAATAGTTTAACTAAATTAGGAATATCTTTTAAGATTACTGGCTTAGATATTTCGCAAGAAGCACTAGAAATAGCTAGAAAAAATTTGGAATTTGTCGATCCGACACTACCTATAAATTTCATCAAATCTGATTTGCTTACTAATTTTATTGGCGACAAGAGCCAAGATAAACTCGATGGCGCTAGTAACAACATTGATTTAATTATTGCAAATCTTCCATACATTCCCTCAACTAGAATAAATACCTTAGACAATTCTGTAAAAGATTTTGAACCACATTTAGCCTTAAATGGAGGAATTGATGGCCTAGATTTGGTTAGAAAACTTTTAATTCAAGCTAAGTGGCAACTTTCAGAAAATGGTGAAATATTATTAGAGCTAGATATCACGCACACTCAAGAAAAAATGAAAGAATTTGAGAATAAATGGAAAGTTCAAATCATCGAATCAAGCGCCGGTGGAGTTAATTTTGGAATATTTTCTCTTAAAAATTTAAAAGTTAACATTTAAAAATCTAACTACTTTTTCTCATTTAGTAGTTTAAAATTAATTTATGAATGAACTAGAAATACAAAAAAACAAAATCCCAACCACTGTCTTTTCAGGTTTCTTGGGATCTGGCAAAACAACAATCATTTCAAATTTAATCGATGAGCTCCAGGCCAGCAATCAACAAGTCATTTATATTAAAAATGAAATTGGTGATACAGATATAGACGGTAAAATCTTAGAAGGTAAGGGTATTAGAACTAAAGAGCTTCTAAATGGATGCATATGTTGCACTTTAGTTGGCCCATTTATTAGCTCAATTAATGAGATTGTTGAAACCTTTTCACCTGACAGAATAATCATAGAAGCTTCTGGAGCCGCCGATCCTTCGGCTTTAGCTATGATGATTTCTTCGCACCCATATCTTACTCGAGATGGCGTAATTGGAATTATTGATGTTGTTAATTTTGAAGGATACAAAGATCTTAGTGTTACTTCGCAAAACCAAACCAAATTTACTGATTTAATTATCTTCAATAAGATTGAGCTAGTCGATATCGCCAAGAAAAAAGCAGTTGTTGGTTATGTTCGCGAACTTAATACCCAATCTCCAATTATTGAAGCTCCTAACGGAAAAGTGTCATCAAAACTTGTGTTTGGCCTCAACTCAAAAGACTTATCCGCTTTGCTTGAAGAACTAAAAAATGAAACTTCAACTCAACCACACGCAGACCATATTCACGAAGATCAAATTCAAACGTTTGACCTCAGGCCTATCGGGAAATTTAAAAAAGATGAGCTAGAAAAATTGATCAATGAAACATCAAAAAATATATTTAGAATTAAGGGATTTGTAAAACTTGAAGACAATAAATTTTATTTATTAAATTCTGTAGGAAAAAGAACTGATTTTGCACTATTAGAAAATCAAGAAAACTCTTTGGGCGCAAACGTAATATCAGAAAATATTTTAATTTTTATTGGTTTTATTGCTCATGAATATGAGAATGAAATAAAATCAGCCATAGAGGCTATTGCGAAAAAATAACTTGCTTAATTTTCTCGAGCTCACCTTCTCTCTGCATCGCTTTCAAAAATCTAAGAGCAACTTCGTAATCTCTGAAGTCATCCTGAGCGACTATTTCTAGAAACTCATCCCAGGTGACATACCTCAATTTAATTTTTTCACCAGAGTCTAGAGTTTGGTCTCCAATTTTTTTACAACCTTTAGCAATATACATAAATATCGGCCACTCAATTTTTGTAACAGGTTGGAAAGAAAACCAAGGAACCAGACTCTCTGCTTGCATGCCTGCCTCTTCCATTAGCTCTCGTTCTGCTGCTTTAATAGGCAACTCACCTTCATCAACGACTCCACCAAGCATACTAATAAATGGCTTCATCAAAGGCTGTTTTTGTAATGAAACAATTATTTTTCCATCTTCGGTAACTGGAAAAATTCCCACTGACGATCTTCTCTTTGCTTTTTCAAAGGTTTTGACAGAACCATCGAATAAAGTTTGCTGCCACTGCCAAACTTCAAAAATTTCTCCCTTGAAAACTTGCTTCGCAGTTTTAGGCATTGGTTGTGATGACTTTGGATATTCCATAAAATTTGTTATTTATTAACAACCTTTTTAAGATCCTTAATTGGAGTAGATGGAGAATTTTTGTGTTTAATATATTCAATAATCATTGGAATAACTGAAATACCCACAATTGCTAATATTGCCACTGAGAAATGCTCTTTGACAATTTCTACATTCCCAAAGAAGTAACCAAGGCTCATAAATATAGTAACCCATGCAAATCCACCAAGAATATTATACATAAAGAATTGCTGGTAATTCATTTTCCCAACACCAGCAACAAATGGCGCAAAGGTACGAACGATAGGCACAAATCTGGCAAGTATAATTGTTTTGGCGCCATATTTTTTGTAAAATGCTTCGGTTTTATCAATATGCTCTTGATTAATAAAAGTAATTTTAGGATTATCTACAATTTTTTTACCAAAAATATTTCCGATCCAATAATTAGCTGAATCTCCAAGAACTGCAGCCACAAACAAAATTAAGAATGTTACTAAAAAATTTAAAGATCCGAGTGCCGCAAATGTTCCGGCAGCAAATAATAAAGAATCTCCAGGCAAAAAAGGAAACACTACCAAACCAGTTTCTGCAAAAACGATTACAAAAAAAAGAAAATAGGTTAGTGATCCATAGGTTGAAATTATCTCAGCCAGATGTTTATCTAAATGCAATATAAAACTAATTAAATATGTAATTACGTTCATTTTTTCTCCAATTTTTGCTACTTATTTCTGAATAATAACACTATTTTATTTCGATATATACTCTACATCTTCATCTTCAAGCCGTCTAACACCTTTATCATCTTTTTGCTCTTCAACTATATGCGCGATGCTTCCAGCTACTCTTGCTAGACCAAAAATTGCATTTCCAACTTTTGGATCAATCCCAATAGTTAATAGCAGAGCTGCAATCGCCCCATCTATATTCAAAATTAATTTTTTATTTACTTTGTAACTCAGTTTGTCTTCCAGAGAATGCTCTAGTTGCTTAGCGATATTCATAAATTGAATATTTAAATTATTTTTTCTTGCTAAATCAAATAATTCTCTAGCTCTAGGATCAAAATCTTCATAAACTGGATGACCAAACCCCGGAACTCTTTTTTTATCTAAGATGTAGGAGTCAATCAAATTATCACAAGCTTTTTCAATATCAGAACCATCTTCATTAATTGTTTTAAAAATATCCATAGCTGCTGAAATAGCTCCACCGTGGTATGGACCAATTGCCAATAACGAAGTAGCCATGGCAGAAAGCACATCTCCGCCAGAAGAAGATACGACGCGAGGTACAAAGCCACTTGCTGGATTAATTCCATAATCAATTGCAGAAACTAGAATAGCGTTCAAAATTGCTTTTTCCGCTTCTTCTGGCTTTCGGCCAACTAAAGAAAAGAAAAAAGTGCTGATAAAATCTTCTTCTTTGGACATAAATATCCTATCATTCAGACGTTTCTCTCGCATTCTGTAAAGCTTTGGTCATCCAAACTAGTTCATCGAGCATGGGAACAGCTCTTTTCTCCCATTTCTCTTGATCTTCTATCTTGCCATTTTCAGCGAACATACTATTAACCTCACTAACAAGAAAATCAAAACGAATAGGAACCATGCCCAATCTTCTTACAATTGAAACTAATTGTTGGACAACTCTAACACCACCAAAAGGACCGTTAGAAACACCAACAAGTGATACTGGCTTGTGTATATACTCTTTAATATTTAAATCTAAAATAAACTTCAACCCAGCTGAATATCCGTGGTTATATTCAGGGGCAACAATTATATAAGCATCAGCTTCTGCTACAATTTTTTTTAAGTCAGGAAAGCTTTCTCGCTGTGCCTCATCATTCAGTTGAAAATTCATCTCCCTTGGATCTACAACTATAGTTTCAAGCTGATACTTTTCAGTAATGAGATGCTCTACAAAATCAACCACTTTTCTAGTTTTACTATTTTCTCTCGCAGTACCCACAAAAATTACAATTTTTGTCATAAATATTCTCCTGGTTAAACTAACGTAATAAATTATGGCTGAGTAAATTTATTAATAATGCTCTCAATAGCCTCTGAACTCATTAAATTATTAACTATTGGGACATAATCGATAGATCTTACTATCTGTAATAAAGAAGCTAAAATAACTCCAAAAATTACGGTAGCTCCCACGGCAGTGCTAAATCCTCTCACTAGTGACAAGCTAGCATTTCTTCTATATGAGTTTTGCCTTCTAACTTGTTCTCCTAAAAATGAAACTGATTTCTCTAATTTATCAATACTAGCTTGCAAATCGCCGATATTTTCTTGCATAAAATAAGTATACCGCAAAACCTGCTTGCAAAAAAACTATAAAATAGTACTACTTTTAGAATTATCTTTTTCACTCAGTATATAAACATCTCTTTTATAGCCTCCAACTCCAACAAACTCCGCCTCACCGCGAAGCACCGACTCCATAGGCTTGCATGCAAAACATCCATTCTCTCCTTCTGGACATTTAAAAACATTCAATTTGCGAGCAGTCTTCATTTTCTTTGCAATAGCTAGAATTTTCTCGTGAGCCTCTTCCAAATTTGGCAATTTTTTTTCTTGTAACACGTCACTTAGTCGAAGATACCAGTAACTTACTTTTTCTACTGTTCTATTTTGAGTATTTTTAACTAAAAGATGATAAATTGGAAGTTGAAGCGAATTTTCATCTTCCTCTTTTTTTGAGGTTTTGAAATCGATGACATGAACGCCATCAGTAGTAGGTAAATATTCAAGCCAGTCTATCTTGCCACATAAAATAATATTATCTTCATCTGATAACCAATAATATGGCAAATCCTCTTTAATTTTAACTGAAAGAGCTTTCAAAGGACCAGGGTTTTTAATAATTTTTCTTATCATTTCCCTGCCTTCCTTTTTGAACTCTTCTTCTTGAGCTTCACTGGTAAAGCCACCCATCTTTCCAGAATATTTTTTCCATGCATTATCAAATTTCTCTAGTAAAGAATCCTTGAATCTATCTTTGGTTGATATCGCGGACAAGGCCTCAACTACTTCGTGAACTGCAGAACCCAAAGATAGTGGCGCTGAAGTTATCTGGATTTTATTTCCAGTATTTGGATCTTTATAGATATTTTTTAAATAATAAGATCTGGGACATTTTAAAAAGTCCCCAATTGATGAATGAGAAACCCAAGTAGCTGAAAATTTATCTGGCATAATCATTTTTCCTAATAAGCTACTATAACAAAAGACACTATTTTTAACAGAGGTACTTGAATCTATTGCACAATAGATCAATAAATAATAAGATTAACAAATGATTAAAACAAGTTTTTCTGTTAGCAACATCAGATTGTCAGGATTAAATAATGAGTTCGCAGAAAAACAGCTAGATAAATTTGGCCTCAATCAATTAGTTGGAAAAAAGCCACCTACAGATCTATATTTTATTTTAAAACAATTTAAGAATCCTTTAGTTCTGGTTTTAATAATTGCAACCATAATAACTGCTATTGTTGGCGATTATACAGACTCATTTGTTATATCTCTGGCAATAATTGTAAATACTATTTTAGGTTTTATTCAAGAAAGAAAAGCTTACAAATCTCTAGATGCTTTAAAAAAAGTTGTCACACATAAAGCTTGGGTGATCAGAAATAATGATTTTGAAAAAATAGGCCAAAAAATTGAAATTGAAATTGCTAAAATTGTTCCGGGTGATATTGTCGTACTTTATGAGGGCGATAAAGTACCAGCTGATGGAATTATTATTGAGGACAATGATTTACTAATTGATGAAGCACTTTTAACTGGTGAAAGCGTTCCCGTCTCAAAAAATTTATTTAAAAATCACATTTCTGAAGAAACAATTGATGAATTCATCAATCAAGCAAATAAAATTAACAACTCAAAGGCTATTAGTCTCTTGTATATGGGCACAACCATAGTTAGTGGCTCAGGAAAAATTCTCATCACCTCGACAGGAATGAAAACTGAGATGGGAAAAATCGCTACTCATTTAGTTGAAAATCAAATGGCAAAAACCCCGCTCGAAGTAAAACTAGATCATCTTGCCAGATTTATAACAATTGGAATTATCTTACTTTCAATATTTATCTTCGCAATTGGTATAGCAATGAAAAAGGATCCAATTGAAATGTTTACGACAGCAGTTGCTCTAGCAGTTGCGGCCATTCCAGAAGGACTCGTGGTAGGACTAACAGCAATTTTGGCAATTGGTATGCACCGAATATTAAAAAGAAAAGGATTAGTAAAATCATTGGTTGCAGCAGAAACTCTAGGAAGTGTAACTACAGTTTGTGTTGATAAAACAGGAACTCTCACAGAGGGAAAAATGAGAGTAATTGAAACTAAACTTACCGACGTACTATTAGCTTATAAAGCTAGTACCCTTGCAAATGACCTTAGAGATCCGATTGAACTCGCCAGATGGCAATGGGCACTAAAAGTTTCCAAAGATAATAGCCTGGGATTAACACAAAGTAGATTGGTCTCTCCAGAAGAATTAGTTATACAGGAGGAACGAGATGAAACTATTCCTTTCTCTGTAGAGAGAAGGTTTCTTGCTTCCAGACATAAAGAATTTATTTATCTTTCTGGAGCTCCTGAAGAAATGTTGCTACGTTCTAATTCCTCCACAAGCACCATTAATGAATATGAGAATTTAATTGAAAACTGGGCACAAAAAGGAAGAAGATTAATTGGTTTTGCTTATATTAAATGTGAATCAAGTGAAAGTGCAAAGGAAGTATTTTCAAAGCTTAAGAAAGATGATGTTAATAAAAAAATAGTAAATTGGTTGGGTCTAATGGCCTTTGAAGATCCGATCAGAGCTTCAGTAAAGGCTTCAATTAACAAAACTCAAGAAGCCGGAATAAAAATAAAAGTTATTACTGGAGATTTTAGAACTACTGCATTGGCTGTGATGGAAAAAATAGGCTTTAATGTTAAAAGTGATCAGATGATTGAAGGACAAGAGCTAGAAAAAATGAGCGATGACGAACTAAGAAGCAGGGTTAACTCAATTCTCTTATTTTCTAGAACCAAGCCCTCTCAAAAACTCAGAATTGTAAAGGCACTGCAAGCAAATGGGGAAATTGTCGGAATGATGGGCGATGGAGTTAATGACGCACCTGCGCTAGCCGTATCAGACATAGGAATAGTTGTAGAAGAAGCAAGCGAAATTGCCAAAGAGGCTGCTGACCTAATATTACTCGACTCCAATATGGAAACAATTACTGCCTCAGTGGAAGAAGGCAGATCGATGCTCGAGAACCTAAAAAAGGTGGCCCTATATTTACTTAGTGACTCATTTTCAGAAATTATAATTGTTTTGGTTAGTCTTCTAATGGGTTGGCCAGCTGCAATTACAGCCGTACAAATTCTTTGGATAAATTTAATTGATGACGGCCTGCCAAACCTAGCTCTAACAATCGATCCCAAGGACCAAGATCTCTTGAAAAGGAAACCACTTTCTCCAAAAGCTAGACTCATCGACAATGAAATGTTATTCCTCATTACGATTATCTCTTTAACAACTGCCATTAGTTGTCTTGCGGTTTTCTGGATTAATTGGCAGCAAAGGGGCGAAGAACTCGCTAGAACAATGGTCTTTGCAACTCTCAGTATTGATTCACTGCTGTATGTTTTTTCTTGCAGGTCGCTAACTAAAAATATTTGGAATGAGTCTATCTTTAAGAATATGTGGCTAATTATAGCTTCTCTATTCGGAATAATTTTAACTTTTCTTTCAGTTCACTTAAAACCTTTGCAAAACCTTCTAGGTACCACCTCCCTAGAATTCATGGACTGGGTGGTTGTATTTACAGTAAGCTTTGGGGTAATCGGTGCAATAGAAATTTTTAAATGGATTTATAACAGAAAATTTCCTAAAGAAATTTAAACAAATGCTGGTCAAATAGGTATATATTAGATAGAATTAATTAATTATTTTTTTATATTAAATTACCTCTATGAGTAACACGCTAATTGAAAATAAAAAATCAATATTAGTCATCGAGGATGACATACCCTTACAAAAAGCATATAAAGCTGCTTTAACAAATGCTGGCTATAATGTAGTTTTTGCAGCTACAGGTGCAGAAGGCCTACAACAATTAAAGACTGAAATACCTCAATTAATTATTTTAGATTTAATGCTCCCAGGTGGAATGAATGGATTCGATGTTCTTGAAAAAATACAAGCAGATCAGCAACTTTTAAAAATACCACTTTTTATACTAACTAATTTAGATAGTGAGGCAGGTACAGCTCTTAAAATGGGAGTAAAAAAATACTTTGTCAAAGCAAATATTTCGATTGAAACAGTTATTAACGAAATAAACGCTGCCCTATCTTAAAAGAATTTTAAAATTATCTAAATTTCTCAAGTAATTTTGAAATATCATATTGTCTTGTTTCTTCGTAAACTTCTGTTTCGATCTTAATCCCCATCTGCCCATTTCTATTCATTTGTCTGTCAATTTGAGGGATGCTGTTTTTGTCTTGATATAAAACACCAATGGCTATTTTTTCCTCTTGGTCCTGAGCAGTTTTTAGTGCTAATTCCCGATTAGAACTATCATATCCGTCGATAGTTCCCACATCATAAACTCTATCCATATACCACTCGTGAGGAGTTTCTTTATTATAAGTTGGACAACTTTGCAAAATTTCTACAAAGCTAAAGCCTTTATGATCTAATGCTTGTTCAAAGACTTTGCTCATATGTTTTACGTCTCCCGAAAAACTTCTGGCTACAAATGTAGATTCAAGTGATAAAACAAATTTTAAAGGATGCAAAAGCTCAGAATTTGTTCCATCTGGAGAACAATTCATCTTCATACTCTTTTTTGTTGTTGCAGAAGCTTGTCCGGTGGTTAATCCATAGTTTAAATTATTATGCAAAACAAAAGTAATATTGTAGTTACCTCTGACGGCGTGAACTAAATGTCCAATTCCCTCGCCAAGAGTCCCGCCATCACCACCAAAAGCAATTACTGTAACATTTCTATTAGCCATCTCAGCCCCAACTGCTAATGGAATGGCTCTTCCATGCAAACCATGAAAATTATATCCACCAATTTTATCAGATCCATTTCCATTACAACCAATATCAAAGCAGGTAAGTGTATTACAAGCCAAAATTTTCTTTGAAACCAACGCTCTTCTTATAGCAGTATGGATTCCGTAATTTCCGCAGTTGGTACACCATGTGAAAATATTCTTTGACTGAAAGTCTTTCATTGTTGGAGAGGTGGTTGAATTACAATTTATGCAAGCCATATTACTCCTCACTTTCAATGTATTCGATAATATCTTCCAAAAAGAATGCTCTACCATCAAACTTCAACAATTTATTTTTAAACAAGACGCCAGTTTTCGAAGTAATTAGATTACCTAATTGGCCAGTAGCATTATTTTCAATTAATACTAACTTTTTGGCATTTTTAGCATAACTTTGGAAAACTTCTGTTCTTAGAGGATAAATATATTCATAATGCAAATAAGCGACCTTCTTTTTCTCACGCTCATTTAAGATGTTCATCACATCGAGCATAGTGTTTTTGACACTTCCCCATCCTACAAATGAAATATCAGGATCTTCGCTACCAAATATCTCTGGCTCTGGTAAATCCTTCAGCAAATATTCTTCTTTTCTAATTCTCTTCTCGTACATTTCTTTCGCAGGAACTGCATCTTCTGTCAAAGATCCATCAGAAAGATGTTCGTCGCTGTTTGCATCAAAAACTGCATCACAACTTCCTGGCAACCATCTTGGAGAAACTCCAGATTCAGTATTTTTATACCTATCAAGCGAGGTAATTTTTTCAAGTTCCTCGCCCTCAAGAATATGACGTTCTATTGGAATATCCTGAGGCATTCTATCCACTTGAAAAATCGACTCTGCAATTTGCTTTTCTGTCAAAATAATTACCGGTATCTGATACTTTTCGGCAATATTAAATGCCTGTTGAGTTACGGTATAACATGAAGCAATATCATGAGCAGCTATAACACATTTGGCGTATTCTCCATGCCCAGAATAAATAGCTAAGTTTAAATCTGATGCAGCAGTCCAAGTTGGCAAGCCGGTTCCAGGACCAGGTCGTTGAGCAAGTACACATACGAATGGTGTTTCAGTTATTCCAGTCAATGAAACTGCCTCTGTCATTAAATCAAATCCACCGCCAGAAGTTGCAATCAGAGTTCTTGCTCCCATATGCATTGAACCAATTGCCATATTAGCCACAGAAATTTCGTCCTCAATTTGCTTGACGATCATTCCAGTTTCGTGATAGACACTAGATAAATAAGTAAGTATCGAGCTACTTGGAGTCATTGGGTAGGAATAAAAGACTCTCACTCCTGCAGCAATGGCACCCAAGCTGATTGCATGATTCCCAGTTAGCAATAAATCATCCTTAAAGTTTTCAGTTTGTCTTATTTCTAACTTTGGTCTAATTAATTTTGATAAATCATAATTGAAACCTGCATTCAAACATTTTAAATTAATATCGACCACATCAGGTTTTTTTGAAAAAATTTCTCTGATATTATCTTCCATTTTCCTAATTTCTAGTCCAAAAATTTGCCAAATTGCTCCCAACATAATCGTGTTGGACATAATTCTTTTGCCCCCGAGCTCAATTGCGATATCCTTAGCAGGAATAAATTCAATATTAATTTTATTTTCTTTAACAAAGGACTCTTCCTCTGGAGTAAGTAGGAGGCTAACTACACTGTTAATGATAGAACCATTTTCTCGAACTGACCTCAAATACTTCTTAAACGAACTTCTCGATAGACACATTAATACATCGCAGTGTGATGAAGAAGATTTGATTTCAATATTATCAATGTCAATTTGGTAACTAGCGTCACCGCCTTTAATAAGAGAAGGATATTCTCTATAACCAAAAATATATAAACCGTTGTCTTTTAACGCTTTGGCTAAAACCTCACCGATGGAGTTGACTCCTTGTCCTGATTCGCCGACAACTTTAACAACAAAACGATTTTTAAAATTCATATTATTAGTCCATTAATTTTCTTCAAATAATTTTAGAGTTTTTTCAGCCCAATCTCTCACTAATTTATCAATTATTTCATCAAACGGCTCTCTGCCAATTGTTAATGCCACACCAAGAGATTTTCCATTACTTTTCTCCCAAACTTCCTTTAAAATTGTCATTCCTGCGCAAAAAAGATGAGATTCATACCTTCTGTCACCTAAACCTATGAAGGAGGCAGACTTTCCAGAAAAATCAGCTGTTTTCATTTCAGCTAGCAACCTATCGAAAAAAGGATTAATAGTCCCGTGATCCCAGGTAGAAGTGGCTAATAAAAAGTATTTATTATCTTTGAAAACGTTAATATCTGTTTTCTCAGATCTGTGAAGGAAAACTTCTTTTCCCAATTTTCGCCATACATCGGCAACTTTATCCATAATGAATTCTGTGTTTCCAGATGTGGAAGCATAAATTATGTGAATTGGAATATTTGATTCAATCATATTAAGATTATTTTACCATCTACTGCCCAAATTCCATCATCATTTAATATCACCGGGTTGATATCCGCTTCAGATATTTCTGGATGAGAACTGATCATAGTTTGAAATTTAGAAATCAAATCTGCAATTTTAGTTGAGTCATAGCCTTTTTCGCCACGATAGCCCTCAATCAGTTTATTTACTTTTGAGTTTTTGATCATCAAAGCTACTTCTGCCTCACTTATTGGAATTAATCCCAAATTTCGATCCTCAATTAAATTTGCTAGAATGCCACCGGCACCAAACATCAAAACATTCCCAAAAACAATATCTTTTTTAGAACCAATTATTAACTCCAAACCTTTTGCAACCTGTTTTTGAATTTGAATTGAATTGAAATTAGATTCTTTCATGTTTTCCATAATTTTTTGCATACTCCTGAATGCTTCTTCAAGTATTTCATCGTTATCAATTCCCACAATCACGCCTCCCTCATCACTTTTATGCAACATTTGAGGAGAAGATATCTTAAGCACTACAGGAAAACTATTTTCTTGCACAAATGATCTCGCGTCATCAAGACCCATACACTTTTTAGTTGGCGGAGTATTGATTCCATAAGCTTGTAACATTCCATTAGCTTCAAAACTATCTAGGTTTTTTCTATCTGTTGTTAAAACCTTCGATAATATTTTATTTGCCTCAAAATTTTGTTTATCTTGAGATAAATCGCTTTCTTTTGTTGAAATTACTGATTTTGACGAGATCACTGATCCAGAACTTACATTTAAAAGATCTCTGTACTCAGCCCATTGGCTCATTCTAGCAATTGCCTTAACCGCTCTTTCAGGATATCTGAAAGATGGAATTTTAAACTTATTTAGAACTTTTTCTCCTTTTGCAATGTGACTACCTCCCATAAACGAACAAATTATTGGCTTACTAAACTCAAGTGACAACCTGCCAATCACTTCAGCAGTTTGCTCAATTTGAGTCATAACCTGAGGGGTCAAAATAATCAGTAAGGAATGAACGTCTTCATCAACAATTAAGGTCTTGATCGCACTCTCATATCTTTCGGCCAAGGCGTCTCCTAAAACGTCCACTGGATTTAAAATACTTGCTGCTCTTGGCAAATGCTTCTCTAGCTCATTTCTAGTTTCCTCGTCAAAGCGAACTAACTTTAACCCTTCTTCTGCTACAAAATCTGAACTCAAAACTGCAGGTCCACCAGCATTAGATATTATTGCAATATTCTTCCCTTTTGGAATTTTTTCCCAAGCAAAGACTTTGGCTAAGTCAAAAAAATCTTCTATGCCATCGCAACGAATAATTCCAGCTTTTTTAAGAGCAACGTCTAAAACATAGTCCTCACCAGCAATTGAACCTGTATGCGATTGCATTGCCTTTTTAGACTCATTTGACTTGCCTGGCTTTAATAGAAAAAGTGGATTTTTGGCAGACAATTTTTTAGAAATATTAATGAATTCTTTACCATCAATAATTGACTCTAAATACATTCCAACTGGTACTAAACCAGAGTTACCTTCTTCTTTAGTTTGAGAAGAAATATCATTTTCATAGAAATATTTTAAAACATCATTTTCATTAAGATCTGTCTTATTTCCAAGTGTCACAAATTCGCTAAATCCAATTTCATTATATTCTGCCCAATCAAAGACGCTTGATGCTATTGCACCAGATTGAGAAATAAATCTTAAGTTTCCTTTTTTATTTACTGGCTGACCGAAAGTCACGTTAACGGGAAAAAGATTGTTCACAAAGCCCAAACAGTTTGGTCCTAAAACGTTAATTTTTATTGAACCATCAGTGGAACTTTTTTTAATCATTTCCAAAAGATCTTGTTCAAGTGCTAGTCCCTCCAATCCAGCCTCTTTAAAACCAGCACTAAAAATCACTACGTTTTTGGTACCTTTTTTAATAATTTTTTCAAGAACTTCTAAAACAAATTTTGCTGGAATTGCAATTAATGCCAAATCAGGAATTGACGGCAAATCTTCATAGTCTTTATATGTCTTCAAACCTAAAATGGTCGCTGATGTTAAATTGAGAGGAAATATTTCTCCTTTAAATCCGGAATCAATAATGTTTTTTAGAACAATTGAACCTAACTTTTTATCATCTGAAGATGCCCCAACAAGAGCAATCGATTTTGGATAGAACATCAAATCTAAATTTAACAAAGAATTGTCCTTTCCTTTAGAAAAATTATTTTTCTGACCTAAAAAAAAATTAAAAAACGTTTTTTTATTTAAAGCCATAAGTTTATTAATTACTATTCAGCCACAGTTTCAACCCCAACATGACCGAAAGGAATTAAATAGACAATAGTTTCATTTTTATCTAGTCCAAGAGCAGCTCCAACTTTTGCTACATCAAAACCTGCAGTAACAACAGTAGCCATTTTCATTGCCTCAGCTTGTAGATAGATATTTTGACCAATATGACCACCTTCTAAAAAGGTAACTTCTTCTGGATTGTTTGGGAAACTAACCGCAGCTTTTGCAAATGCTGCTGTTAAAGCAATAACGACTGGAGCTTTTTGCGAATTATCTTGAACTCCAGATGCTGCTAAAAGTTCTCCCGCATTAGTTAAACCAAGATTGCCCAAGGTATTGGTTGCTGAATCATATAAATATAAACCTTGGTCTAATCCTTCTACGTTCCTTACAACAACATAAAGTGAGTAAGGATAGACACCTCTTGCCGATGGCGCAGTTCTATGACCCTTATCATCTGTAACACCTTGAGCAGACCACAGTATTTGACTTAATTCTGATAGCGTTACTGGTTCCTCAGAATAAACTCTCTTGCTTCTTCTGGTTTGAATGGCCTCTTCAACTGACATTTTTCCAGTGGTTTTTGGCTCCGGTAAATCAATTTTTTCTCCAACAGTTTTCATTGCAGGCATTTCATAAGTTTTTGCAACAGTTTCAGCAGGTTTTGCATCTGGCGCAGGCAAAACAACATTCATTTTTTTTTCATTGATTAATAGCACTGTCAATACCGTTGTTGTCGCAACCATAGCCAAAGTAATAAAAGAAAGCATACCTTTTTTAATTGGTAAACCACCCTTCATACTGGTTCCACAGTGTTCATCAGAAGAACAGCAATCTTTCGATTTTTCATGAGTCATTTGTACTGGGTTTTCAAAATTTTTTTGCATATATACATTGAAGATGATTTTTGACTCATAGTCAATAAGAAGTCTAAAAGTGCTTGCAATCTCCTCATAAATTTGTCATTATGTATCTAATTAATATAAACAAGTAATATCATCTTGTAACTCAAGGAAACTATGAAAAATATATTTATTATTACAGTTTTAGCTGTAATTGCATTATCAATCTCGATACCACAGGTTTTTGCGCTTGAACTAAAAATTTCTCAGGACGGAAAAGTGTATTTTTACGAAGATGCTGTCCTGGGAGATGATGATACGGAAGAAAATGAAATTGAGGATGAAAGCAACGATGCAGACGAGAATAAAATTGAGGATGAGAGCAACGATGCAGACGAGAATAAAATTGAGGATGAAAGAGAGCTTGGGGATTTAATCAAAACAACTAATCTAGATGGTGGCAAAATCAGCATTGAAACAGACAATGAAGAAATCAAAGTAGATATCGAAAAAAGATCTGGTTCTAATAAATTAGAATCTTCGAAAGTGAATCGATTTAGTATGGAAATTCCTTCTAAAAAAACAAAAGCTCAAGTAAAAATTTCAGAAAAAAATAAAACTGACATAAAACAAACCCGTGAAGAGCATAAAGCATACTTGGAAAAACTAAAAGAAGAACGACAGGCAAGAGTAGAGGAACAACTTGAATTAAGAAACAAACAGCGTGAGGACAGCACACAAGAAATGGAATTAGAGTCTAGAGGTGTAACCGCCCGTCTTACTAGAGCAGAATTTGTTTATGACTCAGAATCTGGAATAGTGACACTAACAACTCCAAGTGGAAACGTTCACGAATTAAATCATTTTCCAGACCAAGCATTAATGAGAATGGAAGAAGTTGCCGCTGACGATCTTGAAGAAGCTGATATAGAGGTTTCAACTACCGAAGATGGCACAATAGTTTATAAAACCAAAGGCACAAAAATGACTAAATTCCTTGGCTTATTTTCAAGAGATATTGACACTGAAATCATATTAGTTGATGAAACTGGCGAAGTCATAGAGTCAGAATTACCTGCTGAATCTCTATTAGGAAGATTACTCAATAGATTATCTTTTTAATATATATTATTTTAAAAAGATAAATAAACCTAAAATCTAATAAGCATTATCGCAGTTTGAGCCAAATTATTGGCAAATAGTAATGCAAGTCCTATGAAAGTAGCCCATTTGAAGTTGCGATGATTTTTATATCTTTTAATGACTAGTGCCAACCCTAATGATAAATAAGGCAAAATACTAATAAACATTCTCGATCCGTATGGACCCCCAATAATTTCTCTCCCCCAGGAAGCAACTACATATAGCTGTAAAAGGAAAGCAAAAATTGAGATTAGACTGAGATGTCTGAACAATACTGCTTGCTGTTGGCTTTTTGAGACATTATTCGAAGCCAATAATAATCCAATTAACGAAATTATTATTATTGGCGCAAATGTAAACAAACCATTTTCAAAACTAAACAAAACTCTAATAAAATCTGGTTTAAACCAGGACAATTTTTCGCCTCCGATAATGTAAGGGCTTCCAACTATTCCGTATAAATCTAGTGTAATAAACATTTGAATACTTAATATCAAAAAAATGCTTCCCCAAAATAGAATCATTCTATTTATCATTTCCATTAATCCCTCCCTGTTTAATATGCCACCATTTTTGGTTAAAAAATAAAGAGAAGCCGGAACAAGCAGCACGATATCTTGATTTCTTACTAGCACCATTGCGCCACCTATGAATCCAAAAGTTATCATTTTTTGCCAGCTAAGATTTCTTGTTTTTGAAAAAAATGCCAACAAATATAAAAATAACGATGACAGCATAAAAGATGAGGAGTGAGAATTCAAAGGATCAATTGAAGTATAGTAAAACATCTGCGTTGTTAGATACAAAAACAATGTTATTAATAGTGCAGTTTTTCTATCAAAAAATAATTTGATAGTTTTATATGAAAAAAATAATCCAAGTGTAGAAAAACAAATTGCTGAAACCGCAACCACGTATTGCGTTACAAAATTATAACCATCAATATTTTTAATGATGTCGACAGCTTCTAAAATGCTACTCGCAGCATGTCCCAGAACAAATCCAGGTATCCAAAATATTGAGGTCCCTGGAGAAAATTTATTAATTACTTTTCCCGTTACTTCCGAGACTTCTGGTTCATTTGGAAAACCATCAGAAATTCTATATGCTTCATTTTTAAAATCTATATCATGATCAATGACCATTGATTTTGTGTATGCGTAATAATATAAACTGTCCCCCCAAAGTATTGTCTTAACTTTAAAAATAACAGCGGAATATAAAAGTACGCTAACAAAAAATAATAAAATAAAATATTTTTTATCAGACCGTTGGTGCTGGGATTCGCACAATAAAGATCGTTCTTTTATCTTCATCGCTAGAATACGAAATATTTCCATCCATCCTTTCGATAAATGACTTTGCAATAAATAGACCCAAACCGAATCCTTTAGAACTAAGTTTAATAGCATTTTTAGCTCTAAAAAATTTCTCAAAAATATATTTATTATCAAAGGAAGGAATGCCTATTCCAACATTAGAGATTTTTATCTCAAAATTCTTTTCTTTTTTGTTCAGGGAAATTGAGATCTCTGTATTTTGAAAAGAATATTTAACCGCGTTTCCAATCACATTTTGAATTGCCTCTTTAATGAGCTTACGATCCATTTCAACCAAATAATGATAATCTTTATTTTTTCTAAAATTCAAAACAACAGATTTGAGATTTGCTTCATAACTAAGTTCTTCAATTATTTCCTCAATTACCTCAACCAAAGAAAATCTTTTAACATCAGACTTTACTTTATTATGATCAATTCTAGAAACATTTAATAATTCGTTAACCAAATCTATAACTTTCAAATTACTTTGATAATTATTTTTGATTAAACCAATTACTTCAGGAGACAGATTGTATTCTTTTGCACTCTGTAGCAAAATTTCAGTATTCCATCTCATTGAGCCAAGTGGAGTTCGTAATTGATGAGCAGCGAGTGAAATAAACTCAGTTTTTGCCTTATCTATATAAAGCTTATTTTCTTCAATAAGTTTCCTATCAGAAATATCTCTCACAGTTGCAATAATTTTGTCTAAGCCATCTAAAACAACTTTTTCTAATCTTACCTCCACCCAAAATAACTTGCCAGTTTTTGTTTTTGCTTGCCATTCAAAAACTTGTTGTTTTCCAGTTGCTGCTTGATTAATTTTATCTTGAGCTGTTTCTTGAGTATATGGTGCAATTCCAGAACAAAATGTACCAGCGCTCGAATGCAAAACTTCCTCTTTACTGTATCCATACATTTTGCACATTTTTTTATTTACATCTAAAATTTTTCCCGTATCTATATCGTGAATAAAAAGTGCATCGCTAACATAGTCAAAAATCGTCTTATAGTTCTGCTCTAAAGCATTACTACTCGACGATTTTGATTTTTTCCCAAAAAAACTGCTCACTAATTTGTTCATAATATTATATTATCATGAACGAGAGGCTGGGAGAGCCACCCAAACATACCCAGGCCTAGTTGACCATATGCATACCAATCTAGTTGACCATATGCATACCAATCTAGTTGACCATATGCATACCCCTACCTAGACCTCTACCTAGACCTCCTCCAAACCCGTTTCCCATATCTCCATCAAATCTTTCAAATTCATCCATGCTAATCCCATTGCTTTCTGCCCAAGCCATCATTTCATCATGAATGTCAGCTCTTGCCTCACGTCTATCCTCAGGAGAAAGGTTATAAAGATCATCATATTTTCCTTCTAGTTCATCATGTTTTGCCATGATTGCAAACTCCTGATCTTGAGTTAAAGATCCTTTTTGAACTTCAATATCAAGTCGTTGTTGCATTCTTTCCTGCATTTTTTCGTGACGCTGAGCACCACGCTCTGATCTAAACTCATCAAATGTTTCCGAGACTTCTGACTCATTCAAACCAAACCTAGAGGCTATCCGACTAACCAAAGTCGCACTTTTGAGTTCACTGCCTTGAGCATTTGCAAAGCTAACTGAGTTCATAGCTGCGATCGCAATAATACCGATAGCAATCACTGGCATAACAATTCTTGATTTCATATTTTTGTTCCTTAAAATAGCTAATTTATAATTAATTAATACTGTAGTTAATATATGAAATTTTTCTGAGAATTAGCTTAAAAAAAATGAAAAAATTGTAAGTTGTTATTTAGGTTTATAAACGCACTATTGTTTGAGTGGCAATTTAATTGTAAAAGTAGTTCCTTTGGTGATCTCACTTGAAACTGAGATATTACCATTGTGATTTTCGACTATCTTTTTGGCCATTGAAAGCCCAAGGCCATATCCCGATTTAGTACTAGAAGTTCTAGATGAATCGATTCGATAAAAACGGTCAAATATATTTGGCAAGTACTTTTTGTTTATTCCAATTCCGGTATCTCGAACAATAATAACAAGATGATTTTTGCAAGGCTTAACTTTTAGATCAATTACCCCACCTTGCTTACAATACTTAATTCCATTATCAAACAAAATTGTAAATAATTCTGTGAGCGAAAAAATATCTCCGACTAACTGATAGTTTTTAGTATCAATATTTATCGATACTTTTTTTTCATCAGCAAGATATTTAACTCTTCTGAATGCTGTCTCAATCGCTTCCTTGATATCAAGGTGATCAAAAACTGGTTCTTTGCTCTCCAAACTAGAAAGATTTAGGAGTTTGTCAATTAATTCATTAAGAGCGTCTACATCCTCTAAATTATATTGAAATAATTTTTGAATATCTTTTGGAAGTTTCCCGCTTCTGATAGAAACCTCTATAGATGTTTTCAATGAAGTAAGTGGAGTTTTTAATTCATGTGAAGCATCAGCGATAAAACGTTTTTGTTCTTTAATAATTTCTTCAATTGGCAATAAGGTTTTGCCAGCCAATAAATAGCTAACCAGAGATGATAAAATTAGGATCACTAAATTAACAACAAGCAATAAAAATAAAATATTTTTTCTAGAATTATTCAATTCTTCTAGAAATAATCCGTGTAAAACTTCTCTTGTAACTTCAACGTTTGAATTTTTGACCTCAGCTATCTTTCTTAGAGACATCATGCCTTCATTCTTCTCAAACCTAATCTCAGCATTTTTAAATGAAGACTCAATATTACCAATTACACCCCGATAGATAACAGCACTGAACATTACACTAATGGACATGACTATCAATACATACCAGAGGGTTATTCTAATTCTTGTAAGTTCAAAAACTTTCATATGCACCTATTTTTTATTTTCTGAAATTTTATACCCAAAACCCCTAACAGTTTTTAACAGCTGTTGTTTTCCTTTAAATGGTTTGTCAATTTTGTTTCTTAAATAACCAATATATACCTCAACAGTATTTGGCAAAATATCTGCATCAAAATTCCATACATTACTAATAATTTGTTCCTTAGTAAGTACGTTATTCTTATTTTTCATCAAAAATTCTAAAAGTGAAAATTCCTTTTTTGAAAGTGTAATTTGCTGTCCATTTCTTTCGACTATAAACCGATTTTGATCCAATTTTAAATCAGCAAGTTCCAAAATATTATTAACCGTAGATCTCGGTCTTCTACTTAGAGCTCTAATTCTGGCAACTAACTCATCAAAAGAAAAAGGTTTAGATAAATAGTCATCTGCCCCAGTGTTTAATCCCAAAATTTTATCAGAAACTTGGGACTTTGCAGTCAGCATCAAAACTGGAGTAGAAATTTTTTCTTCTCTTAACCTTTTGCAAACTTCAATTCCATCCATTAGTGGCAACATTATGTCCAAAATAATTACATCATAATTTTCAGAAATGGCCAAATCATACCCAGCCTCTCCATTGAAAGCAGTATCAACTGCAAAGGCCTCTTGTTCTAATCCCCGTTTTATCGAACTTGAAATTTTATGATCATCCTCAACAACAAGTATTTTCATTAACTATATTATAGTCAAGTTTCTTTGAATTTGCTGAGAAATCTAATGGTCTTGGACAAAATAAAATTATACTCAATTTTAACCAAGTCTAATGTAGAATATAGAAAGATGAAGTTAAAATTAGTTCTTAATAAATTAAGAAATTCTATTTTCAAAAATAAGCAATCAAAAACTTTGTTTCTTTTAGGTTTGATCCTCATTTTAGCTTCGACTGTAACAACCTATACCTATTTATCAGGTCAAAAACAAGAAAGCTTTGAAACAATAGATAACGAGCAAAAAGTTTTGGCGGTTCAAGATGAAACATATGAATTTGATGAAACCCTCGCAAATGATGAAAATTCACTAAATATTTTGCTTCTAGGGTATGGTGGTGCAGGACATAGCGGTGGATTTCTAACTGATGTCATTCAAGTCGTTCACCTTGATTTTGAAAATTCAAAAGTTGCCTTCATCTCTATTCCAAGAGATTTATGGATAACCCTGCCAAATGGAACAAGTAGTAAAATCAATCAAGCTTTCAGCTTGGGCGACAAAAAAGACCCAATTATCTCAGGAGCTGGTGTGAGCGCGCAAATGGTTTCAGCGGTAACTGGTCTAAAAATTGATAGGTTTATTTCAATAGATTTCAATGGTTTTAAAAGAGCAATTGGTTATGAACTAAAAAATATCAAAGTAGATGTTCCCGAAACTTTAGACGACCCATGGTATCCAATCGGAGGAAAAGAACAGGATATTTGTGGCAAAAGTCCTGAAGAAGTTGCGAGTTTAAGTTCACAACTATCAGGTTTTCAGCTTGAACAAAAGTTTGAGTGTAGATATGAGCATATTCACTTCGACAAAGGAATTAATATCATGGATGGTGGTGATTCTCTAGCCTATGTTAGATCACGTCATGGTTCTGCTGGAGGAGATTTTGACAGAAGCCAACGACAACAAGCATTGCTTCTTGGAATCAAAGACAGACTTTTTGAGTTAGAAGCCCTCAAAAATATTCCAGGATTTTTCAAACAAATGATCGCTCATACAGACACAAACCTAACTATCGATTCTATTAAACAACTAGCTCCAAGGTTACTAGAAGCCAAAGATTATAAAATTATCAATATCACGCTTAGCACAGCCAATGTTTTCACTTCATCTAAATCTAGCTCTGGACAATACGTTATCGTACCAAGATCTGGAGCAAATAACTGGGCTGAATCTAGAAATTTTGTTCAAGCAGAACTAGAAAAATAAACCTACAAAGTTTTTATAAATTTTGCTAATTGAGTTCCATACTCTTTATCCTTAAGCATGAATTTAATATGAGATTGCATGTATCTAATTGGATCGCCTGTCGTCATCCATTCACCATCAACTTCAAAAACTCTGACCACGCCATTTTTTGAAACTTTGTCATTTGCATCCTGAAGCCAAAGTTCGTTATCTAATCCAATGGCTTCCGGTTTTAAATAATCAAATATTTTTGGAGTCAAAATAAATCTTCCATATGAAACCATGTTTGATGGCGCATCTTCAAGTTTTGGTTTTTCTATTAATGTTTCAATTTGATCAGTAGTTCCTTCTTTAAGTTTGACAGCCGCATATCTAACCAGCTCTTCATCTGAAACTCGCTGAACAGCCAAAATACCATCACAGGGCTTAGCATTATATTCATCAACAATTTGCTTTACCGCACTCACTTCGCTTAACACAAGGTCATCGCCCCACATAACTACAAATGCTTCATCATTTTCGACTAAATTTTTGGCAGACAAAATTGGTCTTCCATTTCCATATGGCAAACTGTTATCTTGAGGCAAAATAGTTACTTTTGGAAGATTAAAGACCTTTTCTACTTTATCCCAACGATCAAGTTTATTCTGTCTAATCATCAAGGTTCTAATGTTTGTGGCTGAACCATAAAAGTAACCCTCAAACTTTGTAACTTCTTCAGGCAAAGCAACTATTATTACTTCTTCAAGTCCAGCTTCACCGCATTCTTCAACTAAATATTGAATAATTGGCTTATCAATTATTGGCAACATTTCTTTGGGAATACTTTTGGTAATTGGTAAAAATCTTGATCCAAATCCTGCGGCAGTAATTATTGCGCGTTTAATTTTTGTTTGTGTCATATTCTAGTATTCTACTACATCTATTTCGGCATGCTTTGATTTTTGAGAAAAGATAAGATCAGCCAGCTCCACCGCCTCCTCCACCTCCACCGCCTCCTCCACCTCCAGAAAACCCTCCGGATGAACCGGAACCGGAAGCTCCATAGCTACTTGTGGCAGATTGATTAATACTAGATATCGCCGTAGTTACACTATTTATAGCCGAGGACAAATCATTCAATCCAGCAACTGATCCACTAGTAGACAATGTTCTTCCGCCCCAATAAGAAGAAACAATCATGGCATCAGCCTGAGTAAACTTAATTGGTAACTGTGACAAAGCTTTTGCCGAGACCCCAAGTAAAGTTCCATAAACCAAATACTTCTCCCAAATAACTATTGAATCAATCTCATACTTAGCAGTCTTTTTGTAATTACGCATATGTTTGCCAAAAGCCAACCACTCCGCAGCCTCCTCACTTCCCTTAGGTGTTCGTTTTTCTCCAAACTCACCTATAATCGCAAGAATTATTCCCAAAACCATTCCTACAAATCCAAAAAGACCACTCGCAACTGCAATAGACATATAACTTAAATCGCTACTAAAAGTACTAAAAATTGCTGGGATCACCGCGAAAGAAAAAAGTAGTAACAAAATACTTAGTCCAATTACGATTCCGCCATTTACTTTAGTTTTATTTTTATGAGACTCTTGATTAAAATAGCCCTCTAAAAGATTCTCTTTAAAGGTAGTTTCTTTCAAAGATTTAAAAAATGTCTGACTTTCGATTTGATGATTCTTTGACCATGAAACAATTGCATCTAATGAAATAACATCTCTTTCTTTGCCCTCAACAGTCACTTTCTTTAAACCAACTTTCTCTAACAAAAAACGCATGACTTCTTGCTGAACTGAAGAAATTGTTTTAACTGGTTGAATTAAATATGACTGTTTCTGATTAAAAGGTTCTAGATAGTATTTATAATTTTTAGTGAATAAACCCTCTTTTTGATCACTTCTTACAAACTTAAAATATCTGTCTTGAACCAACGATAGAACAGTTGCTGTAAATGCCTTTGGAGTTATGTTTTTGGTTCCAGATATAAGTTGCTCTATTTGAGCTGGATCAATATCGCTTGGTGGTTCCCAAAGAGTTCCAGGCGCATTTACTGTTGGAAGTGGATCATCCTTTCCATATTTTAAGAATAAATTAACTTGCTTAATAAATTTATAAACTATCAATGCAAAAATTCCCAAAATTATCACAAAAAAAAGAATTTGTAATACTGCGGTTTTTTTCTTACTATCAATCGTCTCTTTAATAAAAGTTTCTTCCTGACCTTGAATTGTTGCTCTATCACTGTTTCCAGTTGCTCCATCAGAAAAATATTCTTTTGGCATTAGAATTCTGGCCTCAACAAATTCTCCAATTACAGTTCCCGGCACCTTAAAAGTAACTTTTGGCTCATTAACTGACTCAGATATTGCAACCTCACCTTCAAGCGGTCCGTGAGCCCATGCCTTTAAATCGTTTCCATTAATTGAATTTGAAAAACTCAGATTTACTAGAATGTTTTTTTGAGGCATCTCCCACTGAGATCCAATAAACTGCCAATAAAGTTCGGCAACATCCGCATGAAGTGTTACCGCATTGGTAACATCATAAGAAATCTCAAAATATTTCACTTCGTTTTGAGCCGAATAATTCCACTGAATATAATATCTAGTGCCTTGATCAGCAACAAAAAAACTATTGACAGGATTATTCTTCGGATTTTCCAAATCAATTTGAGAATCTGTTAATTCCTGATAACAATTATTTTTGACTCCACCGGTTTCGCAGATTTTGAAATTATTTAATAAGTATGGAGTAGTTCTTCCAGGACTTTTTTCTTGATCTGGAAATTTATAAATATACTCATACGCATACGAATAATCACCAGAAAAATTATAGTCTCTCTTTTCTTTAACGCTCATTAATCCATCTTCGAAAACTTCAGCTTCTATCTGAACTTGATCAATCGAATATGATTTTGCCCAGGCTTTTGAGGGTATGAAAATAATTGAGAAGATAACAAATACAAACAAACTAGCTTTAAATAGTTTTGACATATACACTTATTTTATATATAAAAAAGAGGAAAAGATATGCTTAAAGTCGGAGAAATTGCACCACTAGATACAAAAGTGCTAGATCAAAACCAAAATCCTGTTTCATTGTCTGAATTACTGGGTAAGCCAACAGTTGTTTACTTCTATCCAAAAGATAACACTCCAGGTTGCACTAAAGAGGCTTGTAGTTTTAGAGATTTTAACAAGGATCTAAAAAATCTTGGAATACAAATTATTGGAATTAGTGGAGATTCTCCAGAATCTCACATAAAATTCAGTGATAGACACGAACTAAACTTTCCTCTATGGTCAGATCAAGACAGAAAGCTCATTACTGCTTTTGGTGCTATCGGAGAAAAATCAATGTTTGGAAAGATTTATCAAGGTATCTTAAGAATAACTTTTGTCCTAGACAAAAATGGAAAGATTATCAAGGTATGGCCAAAAGTTAAAGCAGAAAATCATGCTCAAGAAGTTTCAGAGTTTTTTAAAAATCTCACTTTAAAAAACTCAACTTGAAGAATTAATATTATGCAAAAAATCCAATTTACCTGCTTAATTCCATTTTTCAATGAAAACTGGCGACTAGTCAGTGTACTGAAAAAACTTAATGTTTTAGTTGACTCTGGAAAACTTGAATCAATTATTTGTATAGATGATGGTTCGACTGATAATACAGTTAAAATAATTTCTCGAGCGTTTGCTCAAAATAAAAAAATAAAAGTGGTTGGCTATAAGATTAATGCAGGAAAATCTTCGGCAATCGAATATGGTCTCAATCAAGTGAAAACATCGCATGTCCTGTTATTTGATGCTGATTTAAACTCATTTACTTCAGAATCTATAGAAAATGCGCTAGATTCAGTTTCAAATGATCCTCAAATTGACGCCTTAATTTTACGCCAATCTAATGATCCGTTAATCTCAAAAATTCTAAGACACGATCTTATTGTTTCTGGAGAAAGAATTTTGAAAACCTCTGACTTGATTAACGTATTTAAAAATAATCCTGCTAACTATGAAGTCGAGTTTGCCATCAACAGTTATCTACTTAAAAATAAGAAAAAAACATTTTGGATTCCTTTCTATTCCAAGAATCATATTAAGTTAGATAAGTGGTCACAAAAAATTGCCCTGAAAAAAACTGTCCAATTTCAAAGAGAACTATTTAAATTTGAGTTTATAAAACAGTGGCTTCTTTTTAATCCCAGTGCTTTGCCCCACATCTTATAACTTGCAGTTATAGTGACAATATGTTATACTACTTACTTCTTAATTAAATTTAAGAAATAACCAATGGGTTTAAGCTAGCGTAGATCTTTGAATTTCAATTTCAATTTTCCAAAATTTTGCTTCTTGTCTTTAACCTTTAAATTATAAACACGTCAAGGTTAAGACAAAGAAAGCAGTAGTATGTATAGTTCATTCTCAAAGAGTTCTTCATCGAACTCAAGCCATAAATTTGGTGGTAACAATTCTCGTGGTGGAAGTAGCCGAAGTGGCGGAAGTCATGGCAGTAGCCGTGGTTTCAGTGCCCGTGGAGGTAGCTCAAGCGGAGATAGTCATCGTGGCGGTGGCGACAATAACTCAAGTCGTGGAGGTGGAGTTAATAACTCAAGTCGTGGAGGCAACTCTCGTGGAGGTGGCAATCACTTTTCAAGAGGAGGACGCTCAAGACAACAAAGTTCATTTAATCCATCTAACTTAATTCAAAATGCAGCAATTGTGGCCGTTAACGAACCAGCAAAAGTTGCCTATGTATCAAAAAATAAATTTGTCGATTTTAAGATTTGCGAACCATTGAAGCAAAATATCATTGAAAGAGGTTATGAAACCCCTACTCCAATTCAAGATCAAATAATTAATCTTATTTTAGAAGGCAGAGACGTAACTGGTGTTGCAAGTACAGGCACCGGCAAAACTGCTGCTTTTTTAATACCATTAATTAATAATGTCTTTGAAACTATTCAAGACAAAGATCAAAAATTGGGTAGAGTTTTGATTATGGCTCCAACTAGAGAATTGGCTGTTCAAATTAATGATGAGTTCAAACTTTTTGCAAACCGAATGGGAATGTATTCCGCTCTTTGTATTGGGGGAGCCAATATGAATAGTCAAATGTCTTCACTTAGAAGAGGTCCACATTTTATAATTGGAACTCCAGGAAGATTAATTGATTTAGAAAAACGTGGAACGTTTAACTTTAGTTCATTTTCAGCTATCGTTTTAGATGAGGTCGATCAAATGTTTGATATGGGCTTCATTAACGATATGAAATATGTGATTGAAAAATTACCACAAAAAAGACACTCTTTATTTTTCTCTGCAACACTACCATACAAAATGCAAGATATTATTCAAAGTTTCTTGACTAACCCAGTAAAAATTGAAGTTGAAAAGCAACAGGCTTCAACAAATGTTAATCAAGAAATTGTTAAAATTCAGGGTAGATCAAAGATAGATGTTTTACATGGTTTACTAGATCAAGAAGGTTTTGACAAAGTCTTAGTCTTTGGAAGAACTAAGCATGGCTTGAATAAATTATCTCAAGATCTAGTTGAAAGAGGAATTAAAGTTGCTGCTATTCATGGCAACAAATCACAATCTCAACGTGAAAGAGCTTTGAAACAGTTTAAACAAGATTACATTCAGGTACTTTTGGCAACGGATATTGCTTCTAGAGGTTTAGATATTGATAACGTGACTCACGTAATTAATTTCGACTTACCACAAACATATGAAGACTATATTCATAGAATTGGTAGAACTGGAAGAGCAAATAAAACTGGAATTGCTTTAAGCTTTGTAGACTAAGTTTAATTATTTAGATTTGTTTTCTTCAACAATAAACTCGTCGAAGGTTTTGATGATATCCCCAAGCTTGTTTTGAGCCTTAAGAACGTATTTATTGGCTCCAAGCAATAGCATACTTTTAATTTTATCGTCACTGGCTGAGTTGCTGACTACCACGACTGGGATATTTTTCCATTTTTCGTTAGCTTTTATCTTTTGAAGAAGGTCTAATCCAGTAGACTCGCCTAAATACTTATCCATGCCTAAATAGTAATCTAACCAAATTGCATCTATAGGCTGATCCATACTTTCTAAATAATCGAGTGCTTCTCCCTGAGTTTTAGCTGCATATGGAACATAATTAGTAATAATCAGTTTTCTAACTATTGCCTGTGACAACAACTCATCATCTTCAACAACTAAAATAGTTCGTTTTTTGTCTGTTACTTCATCTGACATAAGTTCCTGCCTTTCATTAGCTAACTTTTAATTGTGATCTATCTAGGCTTACTTCACCTTTTTTGGCTTTCATACCAGAAGTTGGTAAGGTGAACCAAAAAGTACTTCCCTTATCTTCTACACTCTCAAACCAAATCTTACCATTTGAAGATTCTACTATAGATTTTGCTAAGTATAAACCCAATCCTGATCCATCTGCTACTGACTTTTGAGCATTTGTTGCTCAATGAAATTTCTCAAATATTTTAGACTGTTCTCTTTGCGGAATACCCATACCCTCATCACTTATTTGAAACGTAACATTTTTGTCGTCGTTTGAAAGAAATATAGTAATTTCTCCATCCTGCTTTGAATACTTTACAGAATTTGTAATTAAATTTCTATAAACTTCTTGAATCAAACTTGGGTCAATTAAAATTTCTCCCATTTTTTTATGAATACTGACAACTAGTTTCAGATTTTTTTCTTTAATCATTGGCTCCATCCCGACCAAAATTTCTTTTACTAATTTAGATAAATCCGTGAGCTGAGGTTTAACACTAATTCTTCCCGATTCAATTCTAGAAACATTTAGTAATCCATTAACTAAGCTGATCATTCTCTGATTAGACAGATCTATATTCCCAACCATTTCTTTTTGTTCATTATTCAATTCACCTGCATCGCCATCAAGTAGCATCTCCAAGAACCATTTCATTGCGGACAGAGGAGTTCTCAATTGATGAGAGGCCAATGAAATAAACTCAGTTTTCATCTTATCTACTTCCTTTTCGTGAGTAATATCTCTCTCAATTCCAACAAAAAATATTACTTCATTTTTTCCATTTAATACCGGTGAAATTTTGGATAAGGATATATAAATTTGACCATTCTTCCTTTTATTTGTTATTTCTCCAGAAAAAACCTTTTTTTTATGATTTATTGTGTCCCATAGATTTTTATAAAATTTTGAATTCATTTGGCCACCCCAAAGATCTTTACTGCCTGCTTTTTTACCAATCATTTCTTCCTTTGAATAACCTGTTATTGTTTCTGCAGCATTGTTTGCATAAAGAATTATTCCTTCTGGATCAGTAATAATAATGTGATCTGAAGCATACTCAACAGCAAGCTTGAATTTTTTTAGTTCACTAAATTGGTTTTCGATTTTTTGTCTCTGAATAACTAATTTATTTGCTAATTTTGAAAATAATATTATAGTGATAATTCCTGAAAAAAATGCGCTAGCAAACACGATTAATGAAATGAATAACGATTGATTAAAATTGACAAGATTAATTCTTACCATTGAGAAAACAATATAAGAAACAATACTACCAAAGATTACAACAAACAAAGAAATATATAAAATGATTTTATTTTTAAAAAAGGGTTTCATATTCGAAGGGATTAAATCAAAAATTATTTCTCTTTTTTAATCGTCTTCCAATGATACAAATAAACTGGTGTGCCTACTAGAATCATTGCTAATGAATTACTCATCTGGCGCTTAATATCATCGCTTTCTTGTTGCCTGTTTCTCGTATCAATCTCTTCTTTAGAAATTTTCTGTTCACCTTCCATAACTGGATATGAATAGTATTGAGGAGCTGAAACTTTAAAAATATAAGTTTTTAAGACCAAATCTACGATTTGAATACTTCCTATTATTGTAACCAAAAGCCCAACAAATGAAAAAAGATATAGATACAACAAACGAAGATTAAATTTCATATACGTTAACTTTATCAGATCTATCGGATGGAGTCAATTTAAACCTTAAAATCATTACTTGAATTCATCATTTGAGTATTAATCAATCAATCTCTAAGCTAAATGCCAAACAAAAAAATAATTGTCTTTTTGAACAGTAAATATGACATTTACCTGGTATAATGCACTTATGAATAATTACAACAACGACACAAATAAATTTAGAAAACCACAGGGAGGACAAAGATCCGATCGCAGAGGTTCTGATAGTAGAGGATCCGAAAGTCGTGGTTTTGACAGTAGAGGTTCTGACAGACGTGGTTCAGATAGACCTCGTTTTGGTTCACAAAATTCTGGGCCAGCTCAAATGCATGACGCAGTTTGTGCAGATTGTGGTGGAAATTGCAAAGTTCCTTTCATGCCTAGCTCAGGAAAACCTGTTTATTGTAGTAATTGTTTTGAAAAAAGAGGCAACGGTGGCGGAAATAGCGACGGTAATTCCAGAAGACCTAGTTTTTCACCTAACAAAAGAAGTTTCTCTCCTCCAACAGCTAGACCTCAAGAAAACTACAACAAACAATTTGAGATTATTAACTCAAAGTTAGATAAAATTTTCAAATTCTTGAATTCTAGAGCTGATGTTGCTGAATTAAACGAAATAAAAGTCATTACAGAAAAAGTAATGGCCAAAAAACCAAAATCTACCAAAGAAATTGCTCCTGCTGTAGAAGTGACTAAAGAGATAAATGATGAAGTTGCTCCAGCAAAGGTCGAAAAGAAAAAAGCAAAAGCCAAAAAAGCTCCAAAAGCAAAAGTCTCTAAAACCTCAGAATCTATAGATTGATAATTGGCCCAATCGAAACTTTATCATTTTCTAGTGTATCTAGGAATATTGTTCTAATTGAAGCTTTTGGTTGATATCTTTCCTCTGGTATTTGATAAATTTCTCTAATGGTTGGCAATGGAATTCCAGCTAAATTTGCATAAAGTAAATATAAGGGATCACCGTGCGAGCAGATAATTATATCTCCATCACTTTTTTTATCAAGCTCGTCCCAAAAACTTAACATTCTTTTATAAATATCTTCAGGTGTCTCACCACCAAGCTCATCAACATGTTTAAAAAAGTAATCCCAATTGAACTCCCAATATCCTTGAAATGCGGATAACGTTTCCGCTAGTCTCAGGTCATGCTTAATTGGAATTTTATTAGACGCAATTATTTCACTAGTTTGTTTGCACCTTAACACTGGACTTGAGTATATTTGAACTATGTTTTTGTCTTTAAAAAAAGTTGCAAGTTTTTGTGCTTGCTGTTTTCCAGCTTCAGAAAGCTTTACTGGAAGTCTGCCTACAAGAATATTATTTGGGTTTTCATATTCTGCATGGCGAACCAGATATATAGTTTTCATAAATATGAAAATCCATGCTAATTACTAAACATTCTTGGAAGCCAACCAAAAAAACTGAAACCTGAAGTTTCTTCTTTTAATTTTGCTTCAAGATTGTCGGCCTCTGTTTTAAACCCATCAATCGATGTTTGCAAGATTTCTGCATCAGCTTCTGAGGCAGTTTCTTTTAGCTTCTCTAACTTCGTAATATTCCTTCTTAAATCATTAATTTCATTTCTAACTTTGGCCGCATTTCTATGATCTGAACCGATCATAAGTTTTAGAGCTTTATTTCTTTTATTCATCTTCTCCAATGATTCCATTGTTGTTTTTTGAGATTTTTCTTGATCTTCAATCATTGTTTTGATATCATCGCCAAGCTCTGGGTTATTTTTGAGAATCTGAGTCTTTTTAGGATTAACAGCAGCCTTATTAGAATCCACTACATCTGATTCCATCTCATTTTCATTTATTTTATATTGCATCATCAAAAATTCGTTTTTTTTGGGATCTATTACTGCTTTATCAACGTCTTCTGAGTCTGATTCAATCTCATTTTCATTTATTTTATATTGCATCATTGAATCTTGCTGACCTTCTAGATTGTTTCCTTGATCTGTGCCAATTTGCTTGTATTCAGCATGTGCTGTTCCGGGTAATGTCAAAATTGTAATGAGTGCTGTTAAGTAGGCGAGCTTATTTTTCATATATTTTTCCTTTTTATTTTGTATTTTCAAAAAAATGTTTATTAAATCAAATTACGCGAATTTAGTACTTAAAATTTGGTAGCAGAATTTATATCACAGTTTACAAGAATTTCACCCATGTTAATAAATGGATAAAATTCTAAGCTCTGCATATTCATAGCCCAAGTAAAACCCAATTATTGGCAAAACAATAAATAATAATAATGCTAACGTCTTAGAAAATGTTGTCACGGTAGTTAGATTTTTTGGAAGATTTAGTTTCTTTTTTTTCATACATTAAATATAACAATTTTTTTGACGCTAGTCACTACGAAAGAGGATTGCATCTGATGCTATAATATCTAGCCTATGAATCAATCTATAATTAAAAAGCAAATAGCCTGGGATGACTACGAATTAATTGACACCGGAGATGGTAGTAGACTCGAAAGATTTGGCAATATTATTCTAGAACGCCCATACCCTGAAATAACTTGGTCAAAATCCCAACCCCAAGAAATTTGGGACAAGGCTGATGCAATTTTTATAAGAACTAAAGGTGACAAAGGTTATTGGAAAACTAATAAACCGCTACCAGAATCATGGAAAATGACTTGGCAAGATTTGGTTTCAACAGTGCACCTTTCTCCGTTTAAACATACTGGTGTATTTCCAGAACAAAGCGCTAATTGGAGTTGGATTAAAAATATTTTAGCTGAACAAAAAAAACAAAATCCTGAGTACCAGCCTCACATTTTAAATCTGTTTGCTTACACAGGAATGGCAAGTGTCGTGTGTGCAAAAATGGGTGCAAAAATTACTCATGTTGATTCTTCTAGATCGTCAATTGGTTGGGCTAAACAAAATCAATTAGCTTCAGGACTTGATGAAAGATCAATCAGATGGATTCTTGATGACGTTGTAAAGTTTGTGAAGCGGGAAATAAAAAGAGGTGTTAAATATGACGGTATTATTATGGATCCACCGGCATATGGACACGGAACAAATGGTGAAATTTGGAATTTTAAATCTTTATTTCCGCAGTTATTAGAATTGTGTAGTCAAATTTTAGTTGAAAATCCACTTTTTGTTTTGGTAAATGCTTATGCAGTTTCTATTTCCGCAGATAGATTGGGCGAAATGCTAGAAGATATAATTATAAGTAATGTTATAGCAAAATCAGACTATAAAATTGAGTCCGGAGAGCTATTTTTGGAGCAAGCAAATTCTGACAGATTATTGTCTACTGGGATGTTTGCGAGAATTAGCAAATAAATACCAATAAACAGCTAGCAGTCAATAATAATCAAAAACATTACTAACGTAGTTGCTGTAGTAACTTCATTTTTAAGTGATTATAATCAGATGTAACTATGTCATCTACAGTTCACGATATTTCATACAATTCCAAAAGTAGAGTCGATCTATTTTTAGCTCTAGTTCCAAAAGAACAAGCACTGACAATTAACCAGCTTTCCAAAAGAGTTCAAAAACAGCTTATCTTACAACTGCAAGATCCAGAAATTTCTGCGTTTCTAGAATTTCTTGATCCGGATGACGTAACTAACATTTTGCGTTATCTTCCTAAAAAAAGACAGGATCTGTTGATCACTCAACTAAGCGAATATTATCAGCAAAGTGTTTCCACACTTCTTAAATTTGATCCAAAAACTGCCGCGGGATTAATGAATTTAAATTACATCCAAGTCGATGGTGATGCTACAATCTCTGATGTAATTGAACAATTAAAAGTGAATGAAAAGCGCACTGGAAAACTCCCAACAATTCTAGTAATGACCGAGGGCAAGTTAACAGGATATCTCTCATTTTCATCAATTGCACTTGCTAATAAATCCAAAAAAATAAAAGAATATGTTAAAAAAATTAATGTTATTCGCCACTCTTCTGAATATAATAAGGTCATTAAACTTTTTAAACAAAATGCATACAACAAAGTAGTGGTCTTAAATGAAAATGATGCAGTTGTCGGAATAATTTATTCTGAAGATATTTTAGGTTTGATAGGAGAACAATCATCTGCCACCCTTTATAACTTTGCCGGAGTCAGCGAAGAGGAAACTGTATTTGATTCTGCTCCAAAAAAAATTAAATTTCGATATAAATGGCTGATGATCAACTTAGCAACAGCATTTTTGGCTTCATTTGTTGTCAAATCATTTTCAGATGTCATTGCCAAAAACGTTTTATTAGCTGTCTATATGCCAATAGTTGCTGGCATGGGCGGTAATTCTGGCACTCAAACACTGGCAGTCATGATTAGGAGTCTTTCAAATACTGAGCTAAATTTAAAAATGGTACTTCACGCCTTGAAAAATGAAATTATAAGTGGCGCTACCAACGGCCTAATTAATGGCCTGATTGTCGCAGTTGTTGTTACGCTGTTAAATCATGACATATTAGTTGCCATTATTCTCGCCATAGCTATGATTGTAAATTTGATTGTTTCTTCAACTTTTGGAACAATCGTACCTGTTGTCATGAAAAAATTAGGAAAAGATCCGGCATCATCGGCTACAATCTTTATTACTACAGCAACAGATGTTTTTGGGTTTGTAACGTTCTTAGGTTTGGCAACAATTCTAATCAAATAAATTATTTTCTCAATATTTTCATTTTGGCAAACCCCATCTCCATCTAGGTTTCTCACCTTTTAAGTAACAGATCCACACTAAAATTAAAACTGCACTAAAAGTTTTTACCAAAAACCAAACCAGAACCGCATCTTCATTGACAGATTCACTTATTGGCAAGGTCGATGCGTTCCATAAGATAAACAATAAAAATATAGAAAGCACTAGCCATCCCCGCCACTTAACCGGAGTCCATCCATATCCATAAAGCTTAGCTTTGAACCAATAATTATGGGGATTATCTTTAATATATTTAAAATATTTTTTCAGCATCTTAAATGTATTGTAAACTACAATAACTTAAAAGTTTTAGAGTTTTATTTATATGCAAATTGATCGTATCGAAATCATCCCTCAATTCAAAGTTTCCCAAATTTGAAAAGAAATATTTTTCAGCAGTTGGAACGGGATCAGGAGCTGATAACCAAGCATCGTGATTAATCATAAATTTAGACTATTAAAGAAGCTCTAAATCCTCTAACACCATAATAAGAATCTGCACCATTATGATGAATAAAAACATGATCATAGCGACGGTCAGCAAAAATAGCGCCACCTAATTTTCTGATTTCTAAAGGGGTTTTAAGCCAGCTCGAAGTTTTTTGATCAAACTTTCCAAGCTTCTGCAAATCTCGATATTGCTCTTCGGTCAAAAGCTCAACTCCCATGTTGGCTGCTATATTAATTGCGCTGTCTTTTGGTTTAAATTTTTTTCTAGAATCTAATGCTTCCTGGTCGTAACAAAGATTTCTGCGACCAAGTGGGGTCTCAGCAGTGCAATCAAAAAATAATGTATTGGCCGTTTTTTTTATCAAAACCGACAACATCGGGTTCACCACCGGTTTTTTCCATTTCATTCAATGACCAAAGCTTATCAGGACTGGCTTCTAGTTTTTCTTGTACTTTATACCAAAAGAGACCATTATGACGACTCATATTTCCCTCAAAACGAACCTTACATATTTGAAGTAATTCTTCAGCTTGTCTCAAAGTTAAATTATGTTTAAGTTTACTGTTTAACATTGTTTTGCCTCCTCCTTACCATTTTCTAAATTTATGATATCGATATGCTAAGTATAAATCCTTTTGATGAGCTATGGACAGTTAAATCTGCCATCGTCAAATAGTAATTTTCAAAATGAGTTCCTTCTAAAATTGAATTAACAAAATTATTATAATTATTGGGAATAATTTATTTTCTTTGCTTTAAGGCTTGGTCGATCAAAAATAATTGATTTGTTCGTAAAAGGGGAAGATTTTCTAAAGTGTAAAAACCATACTCTGTAACTTCATGGGTTGGTTTGAAATCACCACCTATAAACTTACCCACAAAACACAAATCCAATCGCGCTGAAGTTCGATCAGTTCTTGTTTTTAGCAGCTCGTCTGCGCTAACAACCAATCCAGATTCCTCAAATATTTCGCGTTCAATTCCCTCCTGAGGGTGTTCTCCAGATTTAATATATCCACCTGGCAAACTCCAGGAATGCGTACGATAGACATGTTTAAAAACTAGAATTTCATTATCATCATTAAAAATTATTCCTGTGACACCAATCAAAAATACATCTTGAAATATTCTCATCAAAAAAAGCTGTATATTCTTTGGTAAGTGCAAGAACTTCCAGACCTTAGCCATTATAAGTTTCATAATGCGTTCTGATCTGTATCGTCAGGATAATTTTCGATTTTTAATCCAACATTTTCTAATTCAAGCTGATGAACCCTCTTCGTAAGTTCAACGACTTCTTTTTTTTCTTGCTTTAACTGGTTATTCTGGCCACGAATTTTCATCGAAGTGGAAATTGAATTTACGAAACTGATAAAGTATGCCAAAACAACTCCAAAAAGTATTGATCCAATGATTACATAATTAATTGGCAAATTTGGAAAATTATAATTCAAAAAATTCAAAGAAACGATAGCTGTATTTTGCAAAGACAAAAATGTAAAGCCGGCTCCAACTAATAATAAGAAAATTAAAATTAACATATTCAACTCCTTATATTTTTATCTACGTAGAGCTCTAGCAATTAAAATAATGACTGCTGCTCCTAATGATGCAACAACAATGCTGCGAAGATTAAATCCAGTTACCCCAGCTTGACCAAAAAAGTTCATCACAATTCCACCCACAAATGCTCCGACTATCCCGAGAACTATATCTTCCAATGTACTTTGATTGCTCTTCATAAAAACACTAGCCAACCATCCGGCTAATGCTCCAAATATTATCCATATTAATATGTTCATACTCACTTCTTTCTGTTATTTTTATTACAAATCTATAAAACAATTTCTGTTGTACTTAGCTGTTGAAGTTTGAGAAGTAATTCTTTTTTGGTATAGGAAGAAGTTGTTATATTCTGATTTTCAAAGGTTCTCAAACCCTCAATAATTCTTCTAGCAAAAATTGCTTCACTTTTTCTCAAATATTGAATCTCAATTTCATTTTCTTCAAAAGTTTTAGAAACTATCACTAGCTGAGAGAAAAAAAACGTTGTATTAATCAATACATTTGATATGTTTCTAATATCCACACTGTAAACCTGCGAGGAAAAAAGTTGTCTTGTAACAATATTAACCCTTCCTTCCTCAATTACCAACGTATTTGGAAATAAATCAATCGGAAAATAATGAGAAGAAATACTGTATAAAATTCTGTTAGATTTTTTAACCAAGTTTTCAACTTTTATCTTGTCAGATATCTTTTTTTCTAAAATTCTATCTTCTTTTGTTTGTATTATTTTCGTTATATAGCCTTAATATGTTAATAAATTGCAGAAATTAAATTACTCTGTTTCTACATCATTAGGTGAAATTGGGTAAATTAATTCCAAAAGATACACAAGTCCCCAAGCAACACATAAGTAAACCGCTCCAGCAATAACTGTTGACCATTCAAAAATGGAATTTCCAAATGAAAACCCTCGCAAAATACCATTAAATGGCAATGTTAGCGGAGTAGTAATTCCGTAAATGAAACTAGTAAATCCTGATGCGGTACTTGCTCCCAGCGCCTTCATAAGAAATCTAAAAGACAACAATACTTCTATTAGACCCAAAATATACCAAATTACTTGATTAGATCTAATAATTCCCTTTTTCTTTTCATAAACTTTTTGAGGGGCTTCTCCTCTAACTTGAGGCTGCACTTTCTTAGTTATAATTAATTCACTCATAATGGATTCTCGCTTTCTTTATTATTATTTCTATAGGTATATATTGAATAAAAATTGATTTGTCTAGAGAAGGAGTTATTCTGTATCAATAGTTGTCACACTTACAATACTACAAGTATATGAAGTAGTTGTCAATGATGAAGTAGTTAATTTGAAACAAAGAAACACTCATCTTCAAAACTTTTCCCATATCACATTCATTAGATTTCTCATATAATCATCTAGAATATGCAAATTTGGCAATCACTTATCCTCGGAATTATTGAAGGACTTACGGAATTTCTTCCAGTTTCCTCAACTTTTCATTTAATTTTCACTAGTCAAATATTTCGCCTAGAAAACACTGAATTTCTCAAGCTTTTTGAAGTTTTTATTCAAGCCGGCGCAATCCTTGCTGTCCTCTCTATTTATGGAAAAGAATTGATTTCCGATTGGTCATTAATCAAAAAATTAATTTTATCTTTCATTCCAACCGCAATTGTTGGCTTTCTTTTACATTCTGTCATCAAAAACTTTTTCTTTGAAACCAATTGGTTAATGCTGGGAGCATTCGTTTCAGTTGGAGTAATATTTATAATCTATGAGGGACGCCTCAAAAACAGCAAAAACAATAAAACAATTAATGACTTGAGTTGGTCTCAAAGTATACTGATTGGTCTTGGACAAGCAGTAGCAGTCATTCCTGGAGTTTCTAGGTCTGGAGCAGTCATTATAACCATGATGGTTATGGGACAAAATCGCGCTCAAGCTGCCAAGTATTCTTTCCTTTTAGCCTTACCAACAATCTTCAGTGCCGCAGCTTTAGATATATTGAAGTTCGATGCTAGTTCTAGCATTACTTCTCAAGAAATTATTTTACTGATGGTAGGATTACTTAGTTCCTTTACAGTAGCTCTGATTGTTTTGAAGTGGTTCATTGGATTTATCCAAAAAAATACCCTAACTAACTTTGGCATTTATCGTATTATCCTGGGAATGATTTTAATCTTAACCTTGTAATTACAAATCAATGAATTTTAAAAATGATAGTTAGATTATTAATATTGGCACAAAATATTTTTAAATAGATTTTGACTTTGAGTTACAAAATATTAAAAATGCGTTTGAAGCCTTTCAGCTGCGACAACCTTTCAATTAATTAACAAATCCTTTTACGAGGATAAACATAGTAATTATAATTGCGGCTATAATTACATATCCTGCACAATCTAAGATATGTGGCAAACCAATCCCAAAAAGAACATCATCAACTATAAAACAACGGTTCCCTAAGGCTAAACTTTCAGTATTTATTTCCGATGCTGCAATACAAACTGGTGGAACCTCCGCAGACATGTTACTAGAAAAATTCAGAGCAAAAAATATACCCGGCCAAGTTGAATCAGTCGAAGTTAATGTGGCCGAGTCCGCAACTGGAGATCACTACGTTGAATTTGGTGGCAACGCCCGATCTGCTGGTAAGAGACAAGCTAATGGAATACTGCTTTCAATATAATCTTTGATTAGTTTTTGTTAAAAAACGTTAATCATTTAAACTAATTCCCATTTTCTGGAATCTAAAAATTTATATATCTAACTGTTATAAAGGGATAGTTACCTAAAATAATATAGCCAAGATGAGAAAGTTTATATACAACTTACAACTTAACAGTTTTTAATCTCAGCGCATTTAAAACCACGCTAACACTTGAAAAAGCCATAGCCGCACCTGCAATTCCTGGGTTAAGTAAGATACCAAAGAAAGGGTATAACAAACCAGCGGCAACTGGTATGCCTACGACATTGTAGAAGAATGCCCAAAATAAATTTTGTTTAATAGTTGTCATAGTTGCCCGAGCCAACTTAATAGCTTTTGGCAGTTTAGAAATCTGGCCACCTAATAAAGTAATCCCAGCTGATTCAATCGCGACGTCAGTTCCAGTTCCCATAGCAACTCCAACATCAGCAGTAGCTAGTGCTGGCGCATCATTAATACCATCACCAACCATCGCAACTCGATAACCTTCTTTCTGAAGCTTTTTAATTTCATTAGCTTTGTCTGCTGGTAGAACCTCAGCTAGAACTCGATCAATGCCAACTTGGTTAGCAATATATTGAGCTGTTTTTTGGTTATCCCCAGTTAACATAGCAACTTTAATACCCTGTCTATGAAGGTCAGCCACTACTTGCTTGGCATCATCTTTAACAGTGTCAGCAATACTGATGTAGGCGATAATATTTTTCTTAGTCATTAGTACCACGGGTGTTTTTCCCTGCAAACTAAAGCCGTCAATTACTGCTTGATCAACTTTTAAATTTAAATCTTGTACAAGTTTTAAATTTCCAGCAAAGTATTCTTTACCACCAATATTACCTCGCAAGCCTTTACCTTCAATCGCTGCAAAATCCTTAACTTTATCCAAAGTCATTTTCGATTCTTGCGCCTTTTTAACAATAGCTTCAGCTAAAGGATGTTCTGATAAAGCTTCTAGTGAAGCTAATAATTGAAGAACAGCTTTTTCAGATTTATCGCCTATTGTCTTTATATCAATCAATTCTGGTTGTCCTTTAGTGATCGTCCCTGTTTTATCCATCACTACAAAATTGACTCCGTTGAACTTTTCTAAACTTTCAGCATTTTTAATGAGGATGCCATTCTGCGCTGCTTTACCAACTCCCACTATCACGGCTGTAGGCGTAGCTAATCCCATCGCACATGGACAGGCAATAACTAGGACACCTACAAAACTAAGTAAACCTAAAGTTGTAGCTTGAGAGAGTGGCATGAACTGAGAACCAATTAAAATCCAAGCTAATAACACAAGTACGGCAAAGACTAGAACAACAGGCACAAATACTGCTGAGACTTGGTCAGCTAGTTTTTCTATTGGAGCTTTTGAACCTTGAGCCTCCTCAACCATTTTAATGATTTGGGATAAAACAGTATCTCCGCCAACTTTAGTGGCTTTAACTTGCAATGACCCTTGCTTATTAATAGTTGAACCAATCACTATATCGCCAACTTTCTTATCAACAGGAATAGATTCACCTGTGATCATCGATTCATCAATAGAAGTTATTCCCTCAATAATTTCACCATCAACGGGAATTTTTTGACCAGGCTTGACGATCAAAATATCACCCATAATAACCTGCTCTATAGGAATTTTTATTTCTTTACCATGACGTATCACAGTAGCATCTTTGGCTTGTAATCCAATTAGTTTCTGAATTGCTTCTCCTGTTTTTAGCTTTGAGCCAGCCTCTAAGTATTTACCAAAAACAATAAAACCAATCACGACGATGGTAACATCAAAATATGTGTACTCACTTGCCTGTAATAAGTCTCCAATAGGTGGAACTAAAAAGACTAGAGAACTATATATATACGCTGTCAGTGTTCCTATACCGACTAAAGTATCCATGTTGGCTACTCTGTAGACAGCAAATCTTTTAACAGCCTTAAGAAAAGGCATGCCAATCCAAAATAAAACTACTGTGGCTAAAAGAAAACTAATTGTATTAAACAAGGCCATTGGTAACGGCAATCGTGGTAGCCAGCTAAATGCTTGGGATCCGAGTTCCCACATCATTAATACGAAAACCAAAAAAGTAATAGGCACAACAAAATCAACTTTTTTTCTTAATTTTTCTAGTTCTATTAATTTTTCATCTTTGGACTGATCGAGACCCAAATGCTCACTATGATCCATGCCTGCGGGCATCATGGACATGTCATGACCTGCGTGTTGCGAGTTGACTTCATTGCTAGCAGACTGATCGACAAAACTATAACCAAGTTTACCAATCTCTTCATTCATATGGTCAATTGTTACCTTGGCAGGGTCATATTCTAACGAAGCTTTTTCAGAAGCTATATTAACGGTACAAGCTTCAACACCAGGTAATTTCTTAATTTTTTTCGTAATGATTGAGCTACAGCTCGCACAATGCATGCCTTTTACAATTACAGTTTTTTTCATATGTCCTTGGTGTAAATTATTATTCGACATTGAACCACTCTTTTCTCCACCCTTTGAGGTTGGTTAAACTACCTTCTAAAAATGTCTCTACAGCATTAGCGTTGTTTAAGACTTCAGCTCGACTACTTTTGGTTCTGACTTCTTTTGTCATCTCAATACCTGCTTCATGGTGAGCAATCAAAGCATTTAAAAATCTTAAATCAACCTTGTCGTCGGCTGGACCTAAGTTGGCCACCACCGGATCTTTTACTTGGCGATCATCTTTATACCAATCACGTTTCCATCCATACAGTTCATCAATTAATTTAGGCTCACCAATAAGAATGGCTGCTGAAAGTTCTTTAAGCTCTGTCCTATTTGTTTTATCCTTAATTTGCTCAGCTAGTA
>VFLK01000004.1 GCA_009885085.1 Minisyncoccota bacterium | reverse complement strand
TTCCAGCAACTGAGACACCAGTTCCAACTCCAACAGCAACTGAGACACCAGTTGAAAACTACAAAAACAGCCTCGATAGAGCCCAACAAATTGTTCCAGAAACTGTAAGCATAAATGGTGATTATGGATACAACGCAAATGGTGGAGTTTGCACAATTTTTGACGAAAAGAAAAAAAAATGGATTGCCATTCCATTTACTGAAGAATCTATATCAAAAATATATCCAATACAATATATTCCAGCCTTCCGTGAAATTATGATGAAAATGATTATATGGAAAGTGAACAAATATGGAGATCCTGGAGCAGGTGCTAAAGAAGTAAAAGACGCAAACGGAAATTTATTGTACTATGTCGCATTATCAGTTGATGCCTTTAGTCAATTTAATGGAGAGTGGCAAGTTGTAGAAGTACCTATTATTATTTGGAAACCAGATTTACTAGTCTTTTCTGATGGATTTGTTGGTACAAACAGTCATCCAACAAACCGAACCAAGCTTGATCAAATTATAAATAATTTATCTCGTGCAGTCTACTTCACTGCTTTGACCACAGATCAACAGAGTTTATATGATAATCCAGATGAACATAATGGATATTTTGATGATTATGAGAATAAACTTGATAAACCAATAATGGACAGTGGGGATGTGGTCCGCGTTGCTTTCGCCATATCAGGAGTTCAACCTACAAGTGTTGCCACTCAAAGGATCATAGATTGGATGGGCATAGACCCTGCAATTGCAAATTCCATAGCTCTGCAAGCTTTTCTTGAAACTGGTGACGTAAGTGTTCTGGCAAAAAACAACAGGGGAATCTCTATAGTTTATCCAACTAGTGTTGAAGTTACTACAGATATAAATAATTCTAAATAATTAGTTTTCTTTAATTAGCAATTGAATAATATCCTAAGTTAATGATACTATTTCAACATGAGTATTAAAGATAAAAACATCAAGATTTTTCTTTCGTTGATTTTTTCTTTAGTAATTTTGCTGTCTGCCTATTATTTTATTGATAACAATCAGTACAAAAAACAGCTAAGTCAAAACCCAGTCAATCAAGTTGCTATATCCGAAAGATCTAACTTTCCGCTTATTCAGAACGACACATACGTTTACAATTTTCTCTGCAGAGTAACTGAAGTTGTGTTTCCAAATTTCAGAACAATAGATAATAAGATCATCGAAGTCGGTGCAAAATGCCAATATCTAGATGCTAATAATAATGAGCAAAATATTAAAGTACCACTCGTGATAAACGATCAAGAGAACAATATAAGACTAGCTGGAAGTAGAACACTTGCTGGTGATTACTCACAATGGGACCCAGAAGACCTTGTCCACATACTAGAAATGGATTATTACGGAAAAATTGGGGTTCATACTGGTTTATATGAAGAACCAAAAGAAGATAACTATTGGCAAAATAATACCAAAAAACCTACTTTAGATGTAGGCGATGATCTCGCAGTTGCTCTTGTAACAGAGAATAGTGATCTTTATATTATTGAGGGATTGTCAAAAGAAGCAAACTTTAATAAAAGTTACCACACTAAAATTTATACATACGAAAAAATCTCTAATTTTATTAAAACTGGTGATCCAAAGTTGTTAGATCACGAATCAGATGGTTGGATTATTCCATTGTGGGCAGAATTAATAGTTGACAATAATCATCTATGACTACAATCAAAAAAAACATCATCATTAAAACATTTTTTTTGTCTTTTGTAGTCTTTTTGATTAAATTTATCAATCCAATGGGTGTTTTGGGTGATGTATGTAGTCCTTGGGTTTGCGCTGGAACTAGTGGATATCTTAAAGTTGTGAGTTGCAAACTTATTCCAAATGGAAGTAGTGGATACTGCGGAAATGATGTCCTTCAACCCAATGCGCTATTAACATGCACAAATCCAGATTGTACTGGTTTTGCATCCGGAGTTGATGGTTGCTCAGGTTTGACTCCAATTACTATAAATTACATTGGATGCACTTGCTCGCTTGGAGGCACTTGCGCTGGAGGAAATGGCACCTCATGTAGTGTGGGTGGGTATCTAGGAACCTGTCAAGATTGTCTTGCCACAGGCGGCACTTGCCCCCTTCCACGAGGTAGCGATCGTGGCTGTTGCGTAGCACCCACAGTAACGCCAACACCTACAGCAACGCCAACTGCAACGTCAACAGCAACGCCAACTGCAACACCTATAACATACTCATGCAACAGTGCTTGTACTACCAATGCCCAATGTTCTAGCGTTGATGCTAGCTGGAGTTGCGATGTAACTAGTAGTAAATGTAGATTGGCTTCAAACCCAACTTCTCTAAGTTGTGATCCATGCGTTGCTTCCTGTGGAGGAACTACTTGCGGAAGCACGAGTGATGTCCCAAATCAAGTTACAAATGTAAGAGTAAATGGGGCTTTATCAGGTAATCTTAATCTTACTTCTAGCTCAACTTTGAACATTACATGGAACGATCCTGGAGTTCCTGATCCAAACTCAAACATAGAATATTATGTTATCAAAGTTTGGGATAAAGCAAATGGCGCAACACCTCCAGGAACTTGTAACGCCACTACCAACTGTGTTAGATATCAAACTGCTAGTAAAATTGAAAGCTATTCTGTAGCAGCAAGCGCTACCCATGATAACAACATTTATGTTTCAGTAAGAGCAGTCAATAGTACCTGTGTTACAGTAGGATGGGGCGCTTGGTCTGCAAATTCATCATTCAATTTAGTCGCCAATGTTGGAGGCAATATCTATGAAGACTCATCCGCAACAACTGATGCATTTAATAACTGTACAGGTTCAAATAGTACTCCAATTAATTTAAATACAGAAATTGGAACTACAATTGCAACTAGTATCGGTGGAACTGCTGGTGCTATCACCAGCTCATTTATAATCAATAATGTGCCATATGCTCCAACAGCCTCCTGGGATGATCATGGATTTGACGTTTCACTTAATATCAATAATTCTGATCCGCTAAACGCTATTGTATGCGCATGTCCTATTGACCTTATTAATCCATATTTGTGTAAGCACACGAACACTTCATCTCCTTCGCTTAACCAAAATATTTATGTCTCAAGTGTTAATCTTTCGAATGATTCCTGGTGGCAAACTTCCGGAGGAAACGTATATGGAGCAAATAGTCTCATTTCACTGGTTCCAGATACTTGTTCAGTAAACCCATCATGTAATGCATTTATAGTCACTCAAAATATAACTGCTGACTCAAAGAGTGCTGGTATTCCAATGACGGGAGCAACCTCAATTAGTTCAAATGGCTATTACACTGAGCGCGGTGCCTCTGAACCAAGAGCAGTTGACACAAGTCATGAAAACTTAATCGTAGAAAATTACGCATTTTTCAACAGAGGTGTAAACTTGTCAACCGCAACAACAATTGCCAGTACAATTAGTGCTATTCCTACAGGAGCCACCCCAAATGCTGAGGGCACAGAAGTCTACTATAGGAATGGAAATTTAACTGTAGATATTTCTTCAACCAGAAATGTTGCAAGTAACAAAAAAATAGTAATATTCGTTAATGGAGACATAACATTTACTTCCGATCCTGATGTAAATATGATCACGGTAAGTAATGGGGGATTCATAGGATTTATATCAAACGGCGATATTACTTTCGATGCAAGCGTTGGAAATACCTCTGCAACGAGTACAACTGCAAATATTGCCGGAGTCTTTGTAACTGATGGCTATATAAATGTTGACGGATATAGCGATGCTCCTCTGAATGACGATACACTCAAAGATAATAAATTTATCGGAGAAGGTACATTCGTTGGTTGGTCAGGATTTAGTCTAACCAGAAATTATGAAAATACCACAAATCCATTGCAAAAAGCTTTAAACAACACCAATCCTATTGAAGTCTTCATTTTCAGACCTGACTTCAATCTAAATATTCCTGACATAATGATGAGACCAAGTCTAGTTTGGCAAGAAGTTAATTAAAACATCACATATCAAAATGACAATTAGCACACAAAGTCGAAAGAATGGTTTCACACTCATTGAGCTCCTCATTACAACCGCTTTAGCTGTGTTATTACTACTGGCCATTTCATCAATGTTCATGACTTTTTTGATAGGAAACTCAAAAACAAATACAAAAAAAACTGTCAAAGAAGAAGGCTATTATGCTTTAAGCCAAATCGAATTTTTAATTAGAAATTCTCAATACATCGATGAATCCTCAACTCCATGCGCAGCTGGAATGACGAGCCTAACAATTATATCTGCTGATGGTGGCTCCACCACATTTGCTTCTGTAATAGATAATAGTGACAATAATAATGAAAAAATTGCGTCCAACAGCGCATTCTTAACCTCTGGAAACGTCACTATCTCAACTCCTCCTATATTTGACTGTACTGGTTCAGTTGGAAATAGACAAATCGGGATAAGTTTTGGATTAGAAAAAATCACACCTGATGGAACAGTTAATGAACAATTTAACTCAATCGTTTCACTAAGAAATTAACTACTAAAAAAATAAGAAATTTTAATAATTTTGACTTGCTTGATAAAATTCTTGTATTAATTGAACATTACGAATATTTCCGGAGTCACTCCAAGAGACATTTACTTCAACGGTAACTATTGTTGGAGTTGTTGTGAATGCAACCTCTCTGGTAAATTCTGACCCAGCGAGAGATATTGTTTCGCCCGTCCCACAAGTTCCTTGAGAAGGCATTGGGGGAGTAGCGTCAAAAGAAGCTGGGATGGTATCAAAGCAGTATGTCCTTGATCCAACCGCGCTACCAAAACTTGCAAAACCAAGTCTAGCTTTTTCATTTCGGGACTTTTCTATTGCTTCTTGAGCCAAAGTTGCGGCTGTCTGTCTAAATCTTGCCTCGCCAGTATTTTTTATTGAGTAAGTACTTGCCGATGCTACAGCAGTTACAACCAAACCAACAATCATTAGTGAAATTAGCAACTCTATAATTGTCGAGCCATTTAATTTTTTCATTATTGGAAAGCTCCTTCTCTAATTTCTCCACCAGAACTAATTTCAAAATCATAGGTATAGGCTCCCAACCTGGAAACTTCTACTATACCTGCGCCATCAACACCTCCCAGGAGAGACAAAAACTCAACATCAAGACTGCCACCGCCTTGTATTCTGGCTGATACATTACTGTCAAAATTAATTCTACTTCTTTCGATATATTCAATTCTTCCATATGGAGGAAATTTTCCATCAGTACACACTGCTGAAAGTATGGCTGTATTGGTATCTTCATCAAGATTAACTCTATAACTTCGTAAACTCAAAACAGTTGGTAAAAAATTTGTTCTGCAACTTTCTGCATTCTCACCAACCTTAGCTTTGGTTTGAGCTGCTCTAAGCAAAGTTTGCAAATCATTGACAGCAACTTGAACAGTTTGTTTATCATTGAAACGAATAAAGGCTGCAATTCCACCACCAGCAAGCATTAACATAATGCCAATTGTCACTATCATCTCAATCAGAGTAAAACCAAATTCTTTTTTTACGAACATAAATGTATTAAGGATTTGTTAATGAGTAAACTAGTCCTGTTTTTTCTAAAGTTGCTGATACTGTAAAAGTTGTGGTGTTGGAGACATAACTATAATAATATGTAGCATCATTTTTTGGATCTGCTGGAGTTGGACTACTAATATATTTTCCAGCGGACAGCGTTGTCATCAAAGTAGTATATGCAGTTTCCGCACTTCCAGCGCCTGCTGGATAAACTCCCAAATCACTTCGATACAAAACTAATGCTTGTCTCACAGTCTCTAAATCAGACTTTCTTTTAGCATCTCGAGCTCCTTGGCCAGCATTTACAAAACTTACCAATCCAATTGCCGATAGGATGGTGATAATTGTTGCGACGACTAAGAGTTCGATCAGTGTAAAACCTCTTTTAAATTTTTTATTCATAGTATTTAATCCCTTTATTTAACAGTTACTGTAAATTTTGTACACAAAAAGATGTACCATTAGCTGCAAAACTACAAACTCCCGCAGCGCCTCCATTTGCATTTCCAGTGGTACTAAAATCTAAAGTTGCGCAAACACAATACCCTGCATTACCAGCGCTAACAGTACAACTGTATGCTGCGCCACTTTTTGGATCAGTTGGTGCACCACCAACAAAGCCTACATTCATAGCTGCACATGTCGAATAAGCATTATTTTCAGAAAAATATTGTTCATATGCACTTTGATACTGCTTCATGTCAGCTCTTCGTCTCGCATCTCTACCTTTTTTCTGAGCCGTGGTAAAAGCGGCCGAGCCGATTGCAATTAAAATACCAATAATCGAAATAACCACCAATATTTCTAATAGAGTGAAGCCACCAAATTTCTTATGTTTATTTATAAAATGCATATTTATTTCCTTACTATAATCTTAATCTTACTTATATTAGTCTCAGCTGATTCTACACCCCAGTTATCTTCAAGAACTAGTCTAACTGTGTATTCACAACTAGGTTTCGTACAAGAATAAGTATGAGATGATTGACCAGCAAGACCAGATATAGGTAGCTTCTTACCATCTCCAAAATCTAGAACACCGCCTACAGTTGTTGCTTTTCCTGCATCGGCAACATAAGTATATTCTACTGTTGCTCCATTTGTTATTTCTAGTGATCTTAATTTTGGATCAAAAAGTGGATTGCTATTAAAAGACAAAACAACTGGCCTGGTGGCGCAAGAAGCGAAACAACTTTTTTCACAATCTACCAATCCTGTAATTTTATCTCCAACACCCGTTTGAGAGACATCCTGACAGCACTCATACCCATATCCGTTGCAACTAGTGACCGGACCACCGCCTATAAATCTTTCATCACCATTATTACTGATAGATCCATCTTCGACAATCAAGACTTGTTTTCTTAAAAGACCTGACAAATCAATCTTAATTGCTTCAGAAATCTTGCTAATTTCTTCGGCGAATACCTGAATTTCTATTCCATTTGGACGTGAGCCTAATAAAAATCCAGAAGTTCCAGGCACTTTAGTAACAAAATTTGGCAAATCAACTTGCTCTATCAAAATTGGATCATAAGAGAATTGACTACAAACTGCTTCGAGCAAGTATTCCTTTGAAGATAAAAATCTAAGTCTGTAAGTGACTATGTCTTCGCCATTTACAAAAGTACTTCCAAGTTGCTTGCATTGTGAAATAAACGAATCTCTATTTTTGGATATCGTAAGTGTGCTTACTGACTTTTTAATCTTTGAGGATCCCCAGAAGAGTAGGGATTCTCTAGCGATAAAAAAACCAACTACAGTAATGATTAAAAAAATAATTATCGCACTAAAAAGTAACTTAATTATACGCATAAAAAAATGTCTAGAATATGTCTAGTACCATTAAAGCATAATTAACGACCAATACCAAGAATAAATAAATTGCCCCCAGATTAGACTAATTGTTGTGCCTATAATTAGGAACGGACCAAAGGGAATTTCCGATTTCAATTTCGTTTTTCCTTTTGAAATTGCAATTTGCATCAGTCCAACAATGGCACCAATTATAAAAGCTAAAAAAAGACAAACTATCATTTTTTGTGCGCCCAATAGTAATGCCAATGGCACAACAAGCAACACATCCCCAAATCCCATTCCTTCGCGTTTATAGACAATAATAGAGAGTTTATAAATCGCCAAGAAAAATAAATATGAAACTAGAGCGGCCAAAAAAGTAGAGTAGAGGTCTGCTGTTTGCATAATTCCCGAGACAGATAGTGACAAACGATAAATTATTGCCAGCACCGTCAAAGTAATGACAGCATTATTATGAATTTTCATCGTGTTTAAATCGATAATGAAAATGTAAATCAAAATTACCCCAACTACTAACCAAAAAATTGGCTGTAAAACACTGTAAGGAGCAACTGTTAATCTAAAAAACAATGAGCCCGCCCAATACCACCACATAAATAAAACTCCAGTTAGAAATTCAACCATAGGGTGAAGGGGTAATATTGGTTGTCGACAATGTCTGCATTTACCTCGAAGCATGAGAAATGAAAATAAAGGAATGTTGTCATACCAAGAAATTGTTTTTCTACAACTATCGCACCTAGATCTACCTTTTACCCAGTTTTCACCAGAAATCGAACGTAAAATCACGACACTTAAAAAACTTCCAATAATTGTTCCGAAAGCAAATAAAATAGTTGTAATCATCAGAAATGATAAAGTTACCATAGATTAGCTTATGCTAATTTATTTTTTAATATTAAGGTAGTGGTAAAAAGTCTGTGATAAAGTGTGAGATACAAAAACCCCGCTCGGTAGAGCGGGGTTTAAAATACATTTTAGTATCTCTTATGGTAGGCAGACACAGTTTAAATCAACTCCGCAATCTCCTACTACTGCTGTTCCACCATCTGCTGGAGAGTATGCTTCTGAAGGATAATCAGAAGGTAAGCCAGCTGCTATTCTATTTGCTGCTTCAGTTGTGAAAGCTTTTGACTGAGGTCTAAAACAGACGTACGTGCTTGTTCCCTGAGTTCCTTCGTTATATACAATCAAATTATTATATGCAGTATCAAAAATTCTTGAAAAGAATGTAACTTTAAGCTCGTCTGTACCGATACAAGGAGCGGTTGCAACTGAAAGTTTGTCTGAAACTGGACATGGTGCACTATCGACCAAATCATCGGCAGCAGTCAAAGTCGTCCAAGCAATAGGAGCGGAAGCAACATCAGATGCTCCAGTCTGCCATGGATAATATCCTTGAAAGGCATTGAATCTATCAATAGCGCCAATAAGTTGCTCAGCGTCAGATCTAGAACCAGTATCACGACCTCTATTAATCTGCTCAATAGGATTAAGAGCCGAAAGCACTGCTACAGCTAAAATTCCCAAGATAGCTATAACAATCAAAAGTTCAATCATGGTAAAGCCGGCAGTTTTTGTGCTAAATTTCATTTTTGTAATTAATTCAAAAAATTTCTTTTTCATAATTTTTCCTGTTAATCTATTCACTTAATAATACTTTACAACATTTTCCTTACTAAGTGCAATAGTAAAAATACTTAATTTCATTGTTGATTAGGTTGAATCTGGAAAATTATTTGTATAAACATGCCTTATGGAGCAAAGATTTATAATATCTTTAAATCTGCGCAATTGAGCTTGTTTTACAAATAATTTTCCAGATTCAATTAAAACTGACTTGTCAAATTGTATATTGGCATAATAACAGCTATAACCATTGCACCGACTCCCAGACCTAATACAACCATAATCATAGGTTCAATAGCGGTAGTCATATTTTTGATTGCGTGTTCACTTTCTTGTTCGAAATAATTAGATAATTTTTTCAAAACTTCATCTAACTTTCCAGTTTCCTCACCGACACTCATCATTTGATGCAAAATAACTGGAAACATTTCGTAGTGACTAAGCGATTCCGAAAGTGAAGAGCCCTTCTCAACCTGTTTGCTTACTTCCTGAAGCGCAGTTCTATAAACAATATTCTCAACTGATTCAGTCACAATAGCGATTGCCTCAAGTAATGAAATTCCTGAGCCAAGCAATAAAGACAAAGTACGAGCAAAATCAGTCAAAATAACTTTCTTTTTTAGTTCTCCAAAAATAGGAAGTTTTAACATTATTTCATCTATTTTGTATCTACCTTGCTTTGTTTTGTAATAACTTTTCCAAGCAAAAATTACGCCACCAATAATTGCACCCATAATATACCAATATTTAACCATTCCATCTGAAATTCCGATCAATACTTTGGTAAGAAATGGCAATTCTGAACCAAAATCACGGTACATTTCTGTCAATTTTGGAATAACAAAAATCATCATGATTACACCAACTGCTAACATTGCAATCACAACAATCATCGGATAAATCAAAGCACCTTTTGTTTTTGCTTTAAATTCTTTTTCTTTCTCCATGTTATCTGCCAAACGTTCTAGAACCGTGTCTAAAACACCTCCAGTTTCTCCTGCTTTTACCAACTGAATGTATAAACGTGAGAAAATTTTGTCATGTTTTGCTAAAGAATCTGCAAATGAATGTCCTCCTTCAACGTCTTGTAAAATAACTGCCATCAATTTAGTAACTTCGACTTTTCCGTCTCTAACTAAAATATTTAAAGCACTAGCTAGTGGAAGACCGGCGGTAATCATTGTAGATAATTGTCGCGTTAAACTAACAATATCGCCAAATTTAACACCACCCGTCATTGATTTAATTGCAGAGAAAGCATCTTTTGTGAAAGGATCAATTTTAATAACTAATAGTCCTCTAGAAGAGAGTAGAGAAGCGGCCTGGCTAATTTCTCTAGCTTCGACCTTTCCCTTAATATTCTCACCGAATTTATTTTTTGCTGAGTATTTAAAAAATGCCATATTATTACCTTCCTAATAATCTTGCCATATCATCTGGCCTGAATGCATGACTCAATGCCACTTCTTTAGTGATTGCGCCTCGTTGCACCAGCTGTTGAAGGTATGATTCAAACAAAATCATTCCTTTGTCTGCTGAGGTTTGAATAACGCTATCAATTTGATGAGTCTTTTTCTCTCTAATAAGATTAGACATTGCAGAGGTAGCTACCAAAATTTCCAACGCTGGAATTCTTCCTCCACCATTAGCAGGCAAAAGTCTTTGAGCAACAATAGCTTTTATAGCTGATGCAAGTTGTTGACGTATCTGACCTTGTTGATGTGCAGGGAAAACATCGATAATTCTATCAATGGTCTGAGCTGCTGATGAAGTGTGTAGAGTTGCAAAAACTAAATGACCAGTTTCAGCAATAGTAATTGCGGAAGCTATGGTTTCATAGTCGCGCATTTCACCAATCAAAACAACATCTGGATCCTCACGAAGCACTGACTTCAAAGCAACATCCCAAGAGTGAGTATCATGATTTATTTCTCTTTGAGAAATAATGCTTTTCTTTGGCTTATAAACAAACTCCACTGGGTCTTCGATTGTAATAATATGTTTACTACTTTGAACATTAATTTCTTCGATCATTGCTGCCAAAGAAGTTGATTTTCCTTCACCTGTAGGACCAGTTAATAAGACCAAACCTTGGTTAATTGAAGCAAATTCATGCAAAATTGGAGGCAATTGAAGTTCGTCAATTGTCTTCATCACGGCAGGAATCAAACGAAGCGCTGCTGCAAGATTTCCCTGAGCGTGATAAGCATTGATTCTGAATCTACCTTTATCCTTAAATTGATAACCAAAATCCAGCTCTTTATTAACTTTAACATAATCTTTCTGTTCTTGAGTCATAATTGGAAAAATCAAGCTTTCTGCTTGTTCCAAATTTAGAACTGGAGCTCCTTCGATAGGAATTAATTCTCCGTGAATTCTTAACATCGGTGGCGTTCCAACAAGTATGTGAATATCAGAACCATTTTGCTTAATTAACAAATCTAGCATGTCATGAATGTTCATATTTTTTCCTTAAATTTGCGCCACACGCAATACTTCTTCAATAGTAGTAATACCTTCCAATGCTTTTATATATCCATCTTGTTTCATTAATAGCATACCATCTTTGACGGCAAGTTTCTCCATTTCAGATGCTGGTTTTTTCTCTAATATTAGCCTTGTTATACCCTCAGAAATTGGCATCACTTCGAAGATAGCGATACGTCCTTTATATTCAGGTTCAGTTTGAGGGCGATCTTCTTTTGCTCTATATAAAATAATATCTTCTTCTTTTCGATTATTTTTTCGCAACCACTCGTCCAATCTTGGACCAAGAACTTCTCTAATATCAGCAACGATTGCCCTCTCAGGTTTATATTCTTCTTTAAATTTACTGTTGATCACTCTAACCACACGTTGAGCCATCGAAAGAGTTAACGATGAAGTTAACAAAAATGGTTCAACACCCATATCCATCAAACGTGGAATTGCGCCAGCTGCTGATGAAGTATGAAGGGTTGAGAAAACTAAATGTCCTGTAAGTGAAGCCTGAACAGCTAAGTCTGCAGTTTCGCTATCACGAATCTCTCCAACCATAATAATGTTTGGATCTTGTCTCAAAAATGAACGCAAACCAGAAGCAAATGTTAATCCAGCCTGTTGATTCACTTGAACCTGGTTAACACTAGCCATTTGATACTCAACTGGATCTTCTAGCGTAATAATGTTCACTTTTGAAGTATTGATCGTATGAAGAATTGAGTAAAGCGTGGTGGTCTTTCCAGATCCAGTAGGACCAGTAACCAAGATAATTCCATGAGGAACTTTGATTAAATCTTTGACATGGCGCAAAGCCATTCCGGTAAGACCTAATTCCTCCATGTCTGGAACTGTGGCATCTTTCTTAAGCAAACGCATAACAATTTTTTCACCATTTACCGTTGGAAGAGTAGAGACACGCAAATCGACTTCCTTATCCCCAGAAATGAAATTAAAACGACCATCTTGAGGGATACGTTTTTCATCAATCTTAAGACCAGATAAAATCTTAACTCTTGAAACAACGGCGTCATGAACTGATTCTGGCAAAATCAACTTTTCAACCAAAATTCCATCAATTCTATATCTAACTCTTGTTCTAGACTCCTGAGGTTCGATATGAATATCTGATGCTCTGGCTTTCATTGCAAAACTTACAATTGTTTGAACGATCTTGGTAATTGGAGCTTGCCTGATAGTTTCTCCAGAAAGAACTTTTAAATTTTTTCTCTTGTCCAAGTCTTCCTCGACTTGTGAAGTTTGCTCCAATGCTTCTGTAACCTCACCAGACAAACTTTGAGAATAATTCTCGGCAATTTTGCGTTCTAGTTCTGAAGGCATTGCATACCTAGTAATAAGCTTTAATCCAGACTTCTGTTCAGCAAAATCGATCGCAGATAGATCGAGAGGATTTTGCATCGCGACTAACAAGGTATTGTTGTCTTTGTCAAACAAAATTGGTAGCATCTGATAGTTTCGAGCCACTCCCTCGGGAATTTTAGACAAAGCTTGAGGATCAGTTCCAGATTCTGAAATTTTGATAAATGGAATTTTATATACAACTGACTTTGCCTTTACCAAGTCTTCTTCTTTAACAAATTTGTTTTCTTCTAAAATTTCTGAAAAAGATTTACCCGTGCTAACATTAGTGACCATAATTTGACTTGCTTCATCTTGGGAAAGAACTCCTTGATCTTTGAGCACGTCAACTATATTGATATAAGTTTTATTTGGATCAATTCCTTCCGGAAGAGGCTGTACTCCTAAATTTGGAACCACACTCATACTAATTCCAGGTGTGGTTGCAACGCCAGCAATTGGATTACCAGCAATTGGATTACCAGCAACCCCCGATACCTCAGCTGTTAAATCTGGAATAGCCATGGCAGGATCTGAAGTTGGGCTACTAACTTCAGAAACACCAACGCCAGAATTAAGATTGTCAGTATTTTCTGTAACAGATTCTGGAACCAACTGCGTATTTGACACAGCTTGAGTAGCTGGCTCTTGAGTAACAACTGCCGATTCATCTACTGAATCAGATGTAGAGTTCGCTGAAATATTTTCGATATCAGCTTCCAATGAGCTAGCAATTTTTTCAATATCGTCTGGAGTAGCTTCAGTTACTTCGGAAGTAGTTATAGTTGTCGAAGAATCTGCTAAAGTGTTTTCTGACTGTCCACCCATCATCGCTTGACTCGAATCATCAGTTTGAGAAACATAACCCATTTGAGGAACACTCATCTGAGATGTATCTCCAAACTGAGAGGCGCCACCGGATGTGGAATCACCACCGGATGTGGAATCACCACCGGGTTGGGATGAATCTCCAAGCATAACTGGCTCCATTTGAGGAACTTGAAGCGGATCATTTGACTGGGCAGGATCAAACATAATGTATAGTCTATAATTAACTAAGCTCTACTATAAAATAAAAATCGTCACCAAACAATGAGAAGTATATTTGAAACCACTAAAAATGATTATCAATTGTCGATAATTCTCGAGCACGATACTTCAGTTGATCTTTTTCAAGTTCTTTCGTTTTGGTTAAAATCTCAGCAAAATAAGGATTTTAATAAAAATACTTTATTAAATAACCCAGCATTTAGGTTCATCAACCCGGAAGGGGAGAGTATTAAAATTGACAATATCAGAGACTTCAATCAAGAATTAGCTTTTTCGAATTATAATTCTGATAGAAGATACTTTATTTTTTTTAATACTGACCTGGCAACTATTTCAGCCCAAAATGCTGCACTGAAATCAATTGAAGAACCTCCAGAAAATACACAGATTGTTTTGATGACTTCAACGCTAGAAAAATTACTTCCAACTATAATTTCTAGATGCGAAGTAGTCTCACTAAAAAAAACTACCCAAGGAAAAAAGAGTGATTATGAAGAAACTAATGATCTATATAGAAAGATCATTTCCTCAAAACACTTTGAACTGATTGAGTTGGCCAATAACTATAAAGAGAGAAATGAGGCTATTTTATTATTAAACAAACTGCTGTCGTATCTAAACTTTGAATTAAATTCTAATGCCTCAAAACTGAACAAAAAATCGATTGCAAACCATTTGAGAATTGTTTTAAAAACAATGAAGCAACTAAATCAAAATGTGAACGTTAAATTAGCTCTCGAAAACTGCTTTTTTGAGTTTATCTCTGTCTAATATATCAATATATATAGCAATATATCTAAACATTAACTAGTAATACACTGATACATGGGAAAATATTTTCAAATGACCTATCTAGCAGTAATCTAGGTAGACTGCTAAATTATTTGATTTTAACTCAATAAATAAATCTAAATGTTCGCCTGGATTTTTAGATATACAACACTATTATATTGAGTAAAAATATAGTAGTATGATAGGTATCAGAAGACCATCCGCCCACAACTTTTGAATTTAGCATTCAAGTATGATATAAAAGTGTCTCTAATCGATTGATATAAATTTTTTATGGCAAGCACATCATCAACATCAAAATACAAAGCATCAGAGATTAAGGTTTTAGAAGGCCTTGAGCCAGTTCGTAAACGACCAGGAATGTATATTGGCTCTACTGATGCAAGAGGACTACATCATCTTGCAAAAGAGATCTTAGACAATGCCGTAGACGAAGCGATTGCCGGCTTTGGAAAAACAATTCAACTCTTTAGATCTCCTTTATCAGAAGCTCAAATTAAATTGATCGGCGATAAAGAAGCGGGCAAGGAAGCAATTACAGTTGTTGATAACGGTCGTGGTATTCCAGTTGATATGCACAGTTCCGGCGTTTCAGCTTTGGAAGTTGTTATGACCAAACTTCATGCTGGTGGTAAATTCGAAGAAACAGCCTATCAAGCATCCGGTGGTTTGCACGGAGTTGGTTCTTCTGCCGTCAATGCTTTGTCAACAATCCTTCAGGTCATCGTTAAACGTGATAACAAATATTATTTTCAAGCACATTCAAGAGGTATTCCTTTTGCTCCAGTTAAAACAATAACTGCAGACGAAGTACTAAAAATGTTTCCAGTGGCAGCAGTTAAGCTAATGAGTCACCAAACTGGTACTTTGCTCAGTTTTGTGCCAGATTCTACAATTTTCTCTACCACAACCTTAAGTCATAAAACTTTAGTCAACGTCATCAAAGATCGTGCCTATTTAATGGCAGGAATTTACTTCGAATTTTTTGACGAAATTGTCGGTAAAGAGCAACATTTTTACTTCGAAGGTGGAATTAGATCATTAGTTGAGCATATCAACATGAATAGAAAACCACTTCATGACGTTGTCTATGTCAATGAAGATTGGAAAGATGAAGAAACAGGCAAACATATTGGCGTTGAAATTGCAATTCAATTTAACGACTCGTATACAGAAAAACTCGAATCTTATGTAAATGTTATCCATACACCAGATGGTGGAGCTCATGTAAACGGATTTAGAAACGGTTTGGGTTATGTCCTGAGAGATTATGCTAAAAAGAATAATCTGCTTAAAGAAAAAGAGATGTTTACTACTGATGATATGAAAGAGGGCTTAGCTGCAGTTATTTTTGTAAAAATGCCTGCAAACGATCTTCAATTTGAATCTCAGACCAAAACTAAACTTAATAATTCAGAAGCACAAACAGCAGTTTATCAAGTTTTTAAAGATGGATTCTCTACATTCCTAGAAGAAAATCCTAAAGCTGGTAGAACAATCATCGATAAGATCATGTTATCAGCACGCGCTCGCATGGCTGCTCGCGCCGCTAAAGATGCAGTGATCAGAAAAGGTGTCCTTGAAGGCAGTACTTTACCTGGAAAATTAGCTGACTGTCAGAGTAAAATCGCCGCAGACTGTGAAATCTACATTGTTGAGGGAGATTCAGCAGGTGGTTCAGCAAAGCAGGGCAGAGATCGTAAATTCCAAGCAATTTTCCCACTTAGAGGAAAAATTCTAAATACCGAGCGAGCTCGACTAGACAAAATCGTCGCTTTTGAAGAACTCAAAAACCTAGTTATTGCCTTGGGCGCTGGAATAGGGGAGACATTTAATCCAGATAAACTCAGATATCACCGCATTATTCTAATGAACGATGCTGACGTCGATGGAGAACACATTACTACGCTAGGATTAACTTTTTTCTTTAGGCATTTGCCTCAAATAGTCGAGCAAGGCTATCTATATGTGGCTATGCCTCCTTTATATAAAATCAAAAATGGCAAAACAGAAAAATACGTTTATTCTGACGATGACAAAGATGTTTACATTGCAGAAATTCTTAAAGAAACTCCTGATGCAAAGATTGGCATTCAAAGATATAAAGGTCTTGGAGAAATGAACCCTGAGCAACTTTGGGAGACAACCATGAACCCTGAGTTCAGAATGCTCAAAAAAATTACTATTGATGATGCAGATCAAGCTGATAAAACATTCAGTACCTTGATGGGTGATGATGTTGCACCAAGAAAAAAGTTTATTCAAACTCACGCAAAACTAGCAACTATTGATATATAAAATTCTGGCAAAACATTGCCAGCCTAAAAAAAACAACTATGACAACATACATAATTGGACACAAAAAACCTGATACAGACTCTGTTGTAGCAGCAATCGCTCTTCAATTTTTATACGAAAGTAGAGATTGCTTTGGATATAAAAATCCTCAGGCTGTAATTACTGAAGCAGTTAATCCCGAAGCAACTTTTCTTCTAAATAAATTTGCTGTGGAAATGCCAAAAGTAATAACCGCTGAAGTTATTACCGCTGAAGACCAAGTCATCTTAGTTGACCATAACGAAGAATCTCAAAGGCTCGATGGCTTAAACCAAGATCAAATTGTTGAAATTGTAGATCATCACAAAGTTAATTTAAATTTAAATCAACCAATTTTCATGACTTTCAAAGCTTGGGGATCATCAAGTACGATTGCATATTTTTTGATGAAACAAAATGACTTAAGACCAAGTAAAACACTAGCATCTTTAATGTTAGCAGCAATTCTTTCAGACACAGTCGGTTACAAAAGCGCAACAACAACCGCTAAAGACAAAGAAGTTGGTGCCGAACTCGCAGAAATTGCTGAAATTGGAGATGTCGAAGCTTTTACCTTAGAAATTTTCAAAGCAAAATCTGATATTTCTTCTTTAAATGACGAACAAATTGTCAAAAATGATTATAAAATTTTTGAGTTTGGTTCAGAAAACGCAATCGTGAAAACTATGATCGATCAGCTAGAAACTGTCGAACAAGAAATGGTTCTAACAAAGAAAAAGGCTGGACTGCTTAAAGCAATGACAGCTGTAAAAGCTGAACAAAAAGTGAAATTACTTTTTGTTGCTATCACTGACATTTTGAAAGTTAATACAAAATTACTTATTCTTTCGGATGCAGAAAAAGAAGTTGCTCAAAAAGCATTTGGCGGAATAGTAGAAAATAATATTCTCGATATTGGTTCAAAAATGTCTAGAAAAAAAGAAATTGCTCCTGCAATTGAAAAAGCATTAAAGTAAAGAACTAACTAAAATAAAAAAAGAGCAAGAAAAATATGGAAGAAGATACAACAGAAAAAATTGAGAAAATTAAAGAAGAAGTAGCAGATATCGTTGAAGCTGATAAAGTTTCTAGTGAAGCTCCTGCTAGTGTTTCTGAAGAAGTGAAACAATCTTTAATTGGCACTATCGAAGATACAAAATTTGGAAAAATGAAGTACATCTCCATAAAAGGTGAGATGGAAAAAAGTTATCTCGATTATGCCATGAGTGTTATCGTTTCTCGTGCTCTTCCAGATGTGAGAGATGGATTAAAACCAGTTCACAGACGTATTTTATTCTCAATGCACAAAACCGGTATTCACTGGAATAGTTCCTACAAAAAATCTGCTCGTATTGTTGGAGACGTTTTGGGTAAATATCACCCACATGGTGATGCTCCAGTTTACATGGCAATGGTTCGTTTGGCCCAAGACTTTAGTATGAGATATGAACTTGTGGATGGTCAAGGTAACTACGGTTCAGTCGACGGCGACTCTCCAGCTGCTATGCGTTACACCGAAGCTAGAATGGAAAAGATTACTCGAGAGCTTTTGGTTGATATAGACAAAAATACAGTTCCATTTATTGACAACTTCGATGGTTCGTTACAAGAACCAACAGTTTTACCAGGCAAACTTCCAAATCTTTTGTTAATGGGATCTGAAGGTATTGCTGTCGGTATGGCAACAAAAATTCCACCTCACAATTTAACCGAAGTCATTAATTCAATCGTCGAAACAATTAAAAAAGGTAAGGCCACAATTGAAACAGGTAAATTCGTTCTCCCAGAGAGAAAAGCTGGCAAAAAAGAGGATGAAATCAAAAGCATGCACGCTCAAATAGATGCCTTGTTGAGTGCCGATTCATCACTTTTAGCAGGAACTTTTGAATCAGAAATCACCATTGATGAAATTATGGAACATATCAATGGTCCAGACTTTCCAACTGCAGGTATAATTTATGATTTCAACGCCATAAAAGAAGGCTACAGAACTGGAAAGGGGAGAGTAGTAATTAGAGCAAAGACCAAAATTGAAGAAGATTCTAAGGGTCGCTTCAATATTATTATTACCGAACTTCCATACCAAGTTAATAAAGCAAGATTACTTCAAAAAATTGCTCAACTAGTTAGAGACAAAAAAATTAATGGTATTAAAGATCTAAATGATGATTCCGATAGAAATGGCTTACAAATTACCATTGAACTCAAAAAAGATGCTATTCCAAAAGTTGTTTTAAACAAGCTTTTCAAATACTCCGAGCTCCAAACAAGTTTCTCAATGAATATGGTTGCCCTCAACAGCGATGGCACACCTCAACTAATGAACATTCGTCAAATTTTGATGGAGTACATCAAGCATAGACAATCAATTATCGTTAAAAGAAGTCAATATAATCTTGAAGAATCAAGAAATAGAGCTCATATCCTAGAAGGTTTGCTGATCGCACTTGCCAACCTTGATGATGTGATCGATACCATCAGAAAATCAAAAACATCAGACGACGCCAAAGAAGCATTGATGAAAAAGTTTGGCTTGTCTGAACTGCAGTCATTGGCCATCTTAGATATGCAGTTGAAAAGGCTTGCCGCTCTTGAAAGGCTAAAGATCGAAGAAGAATATGAAGCAATCAAAAAGATTCTCGATGATTTGATTCAACTTCTAAACAAACCAAAGGCAATCTTAGATGTAATTGTTGACGAAGCCAATGAACTCGTTACTCTTTATGGTGACGAAAGAAGAACTAGATTAATCAAAGGAAAAATTGGCGAGTTCTCAGAAGAAGACTTAGTTCCAAATGAAGAAGCGGTAATTACTCTCACAGAAACAGGCTACGTTAAGCGTCTCAGTCCAGCGTCATTTAGATCTCAATCTAGAGGTGGCAAAGGCAGTGTTGGCGTTAAAATGAAATCAGAAGATGTGGTTCAAACTCTTCTAACTGTGCAAACACATGATGTCCTATTAGTTTTCACAAATCTTGGCAGAGTCTTTAAAATCAAAGCCTTCGAAATTCCTGAATCATCAAGAATTGCCAAGGGCACCGCAATGGTTAATCTTCTCAATCTCAAGGCAGAAGAAAAAATTCTTTCTATTCTCGTGATTGATGAAGAGAAAGATCAGGATAAATTTATAGTACTTGCAACTTACAGAGGCTTAATCAAGAAAACTGCTGTAAAGCTTTTCGGCAACATCAGACAAAATGGCATTATTGCTATCACCCTCAATGACGATGATTTCCTTGTTAAAGGCATGGTCACATCTGGTGATGACGATGTTATGCTGATTACTAGAAATGGCAAATGTATCAGATTCTCAGAAAAAGAAGTTAAATCTAGTCAAAGAGATACCAAGGGTGTTAAAGGAATTACCATCAAAAAAGACGACTTTGTTGTTGGTTTCGAGGCAATTTCTAAAGAAGAAGTCGAAGACAAAACATTTAAAAGTCAGCTTCTATTAGTGACTGAAAATGGCATGGGAAAAAGAACTAAACTTGATCAATATCCTAAACAAAAACGCTCTGGAATGGGTGTTAAAGTTGCAGATATCACCAAGCGAACCGGCCTAGTTGCAGGTGCTAGAAAAGCAAACTCTGAAGAGCATAAAGAAGTTGTCATTACGACTAAAGAAGGCCAAACAATTAAGTTGCCTTTAACCAAGAAGTCGATTCCTACATTGACTAGACCAACGCAAGGAGTTATTCTAATGAGACTAAAAGGCGACAATAAAGTTGCTGCTGTAGCCTTAACTTACAAGAAGGCTGAGGGGGAAGAGTAGAAAGTTAATTTATAAAGGAATTATGATGATAAACCATCCTGATGCAACTTCATTTACACCAAGTAAGACTCCACGACTTGAAGATAAAAAAAATAACAGCAAGACTTAATCAATTTATAAGATCAGAAGAAGATCCACGGGTAGATGTGAGACCGGAAAGAGTTGCAAAACCTGCTTCAGTACAGAAAATTGAAAAAGTTTTTGTTCCATAATAAACAGTAAAAAAATTAGCCAACTATAATTTTTTCCTCCAACCACTGCCTAACAATTTCTCCTGCTTCTATTGGTCGCTCGACGAATTCGCTTGATCGGGTATAACGTGAATTGCGAAGCAAGAGAAGCTATCCTGGGCTACGTGCCATCCCACAAATTCAAACATAATAAAAAATGAATTAATTCATTTTTTATTATGTGGACCTGAGGGGATTCACCCTCGTCAGGCTCAAATTTTCATTTTCTTGACGAATTCGCTTGATCGGGTACTGGACATCCCAAACTCATACATTTTAAATAATGGATTTTATCCATTATTTAAAATGTGGACCTGAGGGGATTCGAACCCCTGACCTTCTGTATGCCATACAGACACGCTAACCAGCTGCGCCACAGGCCCACTTCATTAAATATTATAACTTCAAATCTAAAATAAATCTTGAGTTACTTAAAAGAAACTATTACAAAATTAAAAATCTCATAGTAAAGAGTCACAGCAAATAACAATAATATTATTTGCGATCTCTTTTGATATGCAAGAATAACCTTTTATTATAGATTGATATCTTCAGAAATTTTGTAAAATATGAATAATTTGCCTATTTATAGCCTAAAATGAGTTTACATCTATATATAGCCACTTTTCAATCATCGAACCAACTATCACTACCAGTAGTATTCTGCTAAACTGCTAACTACAACTCACATCTAAAAATCACTATGCTTTTCATCATGAACCTTACGAAGTTGAGGTTTTGTTATGTGAGTGTAAATTTGCGTCGTAGCAATATTTTTGTGACCCAACATTTCCTGAACATCTCTCAGCGATGCTCCGTTAGAAAGTAAGTCTGTTGCAAAACTGTGTCGAATTCCATGAGGACTAATTTTAATTGGCAACTTTGCTTTACGACAATACTTGTCCACCAGTCTCTGAACGCTCCTAGAAGTTAAACGCATTTCTTCACCATCGGATAGCAGATCAGGTTTAACTCCTGAGTACCTCACAAAAATTGGTTGCCAATTATCTTCTCTAGAATTCAAATATCTACGTAGCCAGTCAACAGCTCGGTGACTTAAAAAAACTACTCTTGGTCTTCGACCTTTTCCAATCACTCCAAACTCTCTAGATTTCAAATCTATTTGGTCTCTGTTTAATCCAACTAATTCACTGACACGAAGTCCAGTTGAAAATAAAACTTCCAAAATTGCCTTATCACGAAGTCCTCCTTTTTTTGATAATCCCGGTTGATTCAAAAGAGTCTCGATTTTTTCTGTGTTCAAAAATTTCATGTGATGTGAATCAGCTTTTGGCAAATCAATTTTTTCTGGATGCAAAACTGGCACATCATTTTTAACTAAAAATTTTAATAGAGATCTTAAAGAAATAATATAGTAGCTCTGAGTTCTTTTGCACAAAGTTCTTCCTTGAGAATCTTCATATCGCGAAAGATAAACGCGATAGCTTCTCATAACATCTTGATTGAGTTCTTTCAAATCGGAGTAGCCATTATTTAGAAACCATTCATTAAATCTTCTTAGGTAATGAGAATAATTTCTGATGGTTAAGTGGCTAACATTTCTCTCAACTTCTAAATGTTCTATAAAAGTTAAAAGAGCAGCTTGTGGTAAAGTTGAGATTGGCATTGATGCGTATCCGTTACTGATTCGAAATACTATGAGATTTTAGCAGTATTACCAAAGTACTGCTAATAGGCTCTTTCCAGCTCTTTTGTGGATACATCAAGATATTTATACTGATATCTTTTGATCCTCTTATATATGAATAGCTATATCTTTTAAAGAAAAGGGCTTTAGCAAAATATGTTGCTACTTGAGTAGGAGAGACTATTTAAGAGAGAATGAACAGATGACGTCTCCGACTCTCTAATAAAGTATACACGAAAATAAAAAAATGTGCGACACGAAATTAAGTAAATAGTTGAAGAGAAGATTGAGTGTAAAAAAATATTTTCAGAAAAAGTTGAAAGTTCAATAATCCAAAAAGTAAAAAATCGAAAATAAACAGTTAGGTTGAAGACCGACCAAAAGTTTTATATTTTTACTAAGACAGCTTTTATAAAAATTTTAGAATAATTCAAAGCTATGACTGAATGCAACTATTTATCTATTGGCAATTATAAAAACTAACTCGCTAACTTTATGTTCGTGCAAAATAATTATTAAACAATGACTAACGTTCAAAACGGGCTTAACGCATTGACAGTGATTGGTATTACAAAGAAGTAACAAATAATTTTTAGAAACTATAGCAACTACCACAAAATAAGAGCTTTTTAGCTAAAATCAACCATAAAAATGATCTCTACCAGGCTAAAACGCTCCTAGAGGCCCAAAAACGGCTTTTTATTGATCAATCGACTACTAATGCATCTACAAAGGCATATTTAAACGATCAAAGACCATCTTAGTCGGTCAAAACTCAGTTTTTGAGATTTTTAAAAAAATAGGAATATATAAGGAAGAGAAAGGGAATAAAAAAAATAAAATAAACGTATAAAAGAACAAAATAGCCTGCAGGAAAGAGAAAATATATTAAATTAAAATAGAAGTGTGAAAAGAGCCTACATCGAGATTTTTAGCTTTACGTCGTAAAAGTAATATTGTGCGACATAAGATAAATCAAGAATTTGTTCCCCACTGTCCGATAGGGCAAAAGCATTATTAAAATTTTCAAATATTTGATATTAGGTGCCACTGTCTGCCCCAAAAGGCCATATATACCTCTATCTTCGCATTGCCTGCCCAGGCCATAACAGCTCCTCTCGGGTCTCTCGAGGAATACAATAAATGTACTCAAATTTATGTGGATGCATTCGGGTTTTTTATGTTTCACGCTCTATTTCACGAGGACCCACCAATATTCAGCTACCAGGCTATCCAGATAAGCCTTAGACACTGCACTACCAGAAGAAGCTGACACAAATGTTTAGTTTTAGCTATTCTTGAATCAGATAATTTATTAACGCATTCAGATCACTTCTGCATCTCGAGTATAAGTCTTATAATAATTTAAAGTTATCCACAATTTATTATGGGTCTCTGCCCTGCATCATACTATATCATTATTTAGTGTATCAAACTATATCACTTCCCCATTCTCAGCCTGGTGTGTCGCAAAAAATATTTTACTCTCTCCCCTATATTTTTCTTTAAAAAAACTTAGATTTTGCTAATATTTTTATTTAAGTTTAAATATTCTACGCACTCGGTGATTTGGATGATTTAAAACGATTTAGAAAATTCTTATAGAAATGCCAGTCTACCAGACTAAACTGCCCCTTTCCACCCTATCGTATTATAGGATGTGTACCATACACTTCTATTTCAAAGGAAATACCAAAAGAAACATCAGGCCCACAAAGCCTGCAACTAACGAGTATTCAACAATAGTTCTTATAAATAATCTGCCTTTAATAGAACTTTGCAACAGACCAATTCCAATATAGAAAAACGACATGACAAACAGCGAGTTAAACCAAACGGTTATCGGGAAAAATGATAAAACTAGGGCAAGTTCAGTTAAAATTAGACTTAAGATTAATGAAAAACTTATGTGCTCTTTATTAATCTTATCCTCAAGTGTGACCGACCATAAAAGCATAAAAATCAGCGGAAAATGTACAAGTCCAACAAACAATCCATTTAAATAAAATGGCAACTTTAATGAAAAAATCGTATTGGAGAAAAGAAGCGAAATCAAAACGCCAAAGATAGAGCTTATCGCATATGCGGCATGTAACAATTGAATCGTTCTACCCTTAGCCACTGAAAAAATATTCGAGGTTAAAAACAAAGCGTACATTCCAACACCGAACAAGGCAAGAATCACTAGCTGGTTCAAAAAGTTATCTGGAAGCAAAAAATAAAATAGAGCAACTGAACCAGCATAAAGTACCGGAAATGGAACTATCGTAAGCCTTTCATGCATTCGCAAATCGTCAGACAAAGCCCAAGTTGAAATAAGGTACGTAAAAACTGTAAATAACCCAATTGCAAGATACCTAATGTCTAGCGGGACATATTGCACTACCAGCAAACACAAAGTTAAGATTATTGATCCAATTACAAATTTTTCTCGTCTTCTCATTCATGCCCCTCAGGTTGTAGGTTTTACTCTTCATCAATCTCCACTGCCATATAAATATCTTCAACATCTTCACTTTCTCTCAGTTTTTCGATCATATTTTGGATGTGGTTGATGGCTTCTTTATCTTCGAGCTCCATTGGCATAGTACACTCATATCCACCATCATTACTACGCTTAAACATGTACATTGCACATCCAGGACTTCCAAGTGAACCCTCATTTCTTGAAAAAGCATACTTTATTTCTGCTGCTGTGCGATTTGGATTGTCTGTCATAGCGACAACAATTATTGGAACTCCACCGGCTGCAAAACCTTCATAGGCAATTTCATGAATAGAAGTACCTGCGGCAGTTTTTCCCAAGCCCCTCTCAATCGCCTTTTGAATGTTAGTTTTAGGCATGTTAGCCGCTCTAGCTTTCTCAAGAGCTACTCTGAGAGTTGGATTAAACTTTGGATCACCAGATTTGCCTTCTCTTACTGAAATTCTTATTAATTTAGAAATACTGCTAAATACTTTGCCTTTTAAAGCGTCGGCGGCACCTTTTTTATTCTTAATATTGTTCCATTTGCTATGTCCAGACATATTTTTGCCTTTCAAGTTAATCTTGTATTACAAGTATATACTTAAGCGATTAACCTATTATATATTACATCTTTTTGAATGTTGACATCAATGACTTCTAAATGTATTCTTCCACAGATATGAGCACCCAAGAAAACTTAAAAAATTTAGCCATAAAAAACGCAAAAGAGGGTGACTGGGAAGCAGCGATAAAAAACAATCTAGAATTGTTTGAACTGAATCCAGAAAACATCAATCCCCTCAATAGAATTGGAATTGCCTACATTCAACTTAACAAGATTCCTAAAGCAAAAAAATATTTTAAACAAGTTCTTGAGATGGATGCCAATAACAGAATTGCTCAAAAACATTTAGAAAAACTCAATAATAATAAGGTAGTTGCCGCTCCTTCATTTATCAAACAACACTTTATCGAAGAGCCAGGAAGAACAAAAACCGTCCAGCTTCTTAGATTAGCAGGAAAACAAATACTCGAAAACATTTGTATTGGCAGAATCTGTGACCTAAAAATCAAAAACAGATTTATTTCAATAGAAAGTAATGGTCAATATCTAGGGACATTACCTGAAGACCTATCTTTCAGACTTTCCAAGCTTATAAAAAATGGCAACACATATTCTTGCCAAGTTAGATCATGCACAACCAAACAATGTTTCGTTTATCTAAAAGAAACTTTTCAATCAGATAAAAATGAAGGCGCTCACTCGTTTCCACCAAAAGACATTGCCCTAAACCCAATGAGTGAGATAGACGAATCTGTTATTCTTGAAGAAAATATTCCTGTCGAAATTATTCAAACTGACGAAGATTTTGAGAGAACACTCGACGATGTCAACACCGATGACATTTTAAAACTTCAATAATTTTTTCCAACCATAACAACAACGTTTGACCTAAACTGTAGTGATAATGGAATTTCTGTATTTGACACTATCTCAGGAATCTCTGGAAAAACCCCAAGTATCCTATCAACGAGTTCTTTGCACTCAGATTTATCTGTTGGATAATAAATTATGGTTTTATCTATGCTAGATTCAACGCTTTCTAACTGCACAACCTGAGCACCAGTGTTCTCAAGCACCTCTCCAATATTTTTTGCTAAATCAGTCTTTTCAGTAGTGTTAACCACTGCGACAGAACAATTTTGGAAAGATTCTTTTTCGATCGTCACTAATTTATGAAGACTTTTTTTGATATCTGAGACTAGATCTAATTTGATAATTTTTAATGAGTTTGCTAATGAAAAAAGTTTGAAAGTGCTGATCTTATTTTCAAAAGAACCACTGACTTTTTGAGTCAAATTTTTGGCAAAAATATTTTTTAAATTGTGGTTTTCTAAGTCTCCACTAAGTCCATTAACAACTACAACGTCATCTATTGCTATTTTAAATACATTACTAAAAATTGATTTAATTTTTTGGTCACTTCTTTTATCGATTTTTAAAAGTTGATAAATTGAGTTTAAATTATAATCGCCATAGTCATCGTTTAGTTTTACCATTTGATTGCCATCAAAGAATAAAATAAGATTTTCATCCATATTTGGTGATAAATGTACCAATGCAATATAATTGCTTTGTTCGTCTAAATTATCTGAAACGAGTAAAATATTTTTAATTTCTTTGTCCTTCATATATACCAAAGGCAAAACGAAACTATAAATAATTATCAATATTAAAACCAATGAAAATAGAAAAGTTAGCAACGTGATAATCCCTTTTTTAAAAGGATTAACTTTCTTCAAAGTCTTTAATCTCCTGGGATTATGGTTCTTCAGTTTCTTGGGCATTGAGAATCATTATACGCAAATTCTCAGCTAATCTCACCATGAACCTTACATTATGAATTGAAGCCAATCGATAATATGCCAACTCTTTTGTTCTGTATAAATGATTCAGATATCCTCTCGAATATCCATTTTCACAAGTATAGCAATCACAACCTTCTTGAATTACTTTTTCATCAATAAAAAACTTTTGATTACCGATGTTCAATCTCCCGTTCTTATATTCAGATTCAAATTCAGGTTTACCGTTTTTTTCAACTAACTGTCCATAATACAAAGCACCATTTCTTGCCAATCTTGTTGGACCCACACAATCAAACATATCGAATCCCACTGAGACGGCGTCAAGAAGATCTTGAGGATCTCTTCCAAGACCCATTGCATATCTAGGTTTATTTGCAGGAAGTATTTTTTCAATCCAACCCATCATCTCTCTAGTTCCGCTCATATTATAGCCGGTGGTTTCCCCACCAACTGCAATACCATCAAAATCTAAACTTGAAATAAACTCGGCGGACTCTTTTCGCAAATCCTCATACATAGCACCCTGAATAATTCCAAAAAGGGCCTGATAATCGCCATAGACACTCTGCTTCTTATTTTTCAACCAATAGTCATAACAACGTTTTGCCCAACGATGAGTTCTATCAATAGATTTTTTTACATATTCTTTTGATTCGCTATCCGCAACACACTCGTCTAAAGCCATAATAATATCTGCGCCAATTTGTCGTTGAATTTCAATTGATATCTCAGGACTAAAAAAGTGTTTACTACCATCAAGATGAGAAACAAACTCAGCGCCTTCTTCAGTAATTTTCACACCCAAACTTCTGATGATCTGTTTTGGTTGTTTTTGTGGAGCTGTATCAAATTTTGTAGAATAACCAGCTTTATTTAAACCATCAATTCTGTTATTTAAAGCGAGCTCATTTAGCAAAGCAAATTTGTTTTTTGCTGCAAGTTTGTTTTGTGCAACAAGTTCATCTTTTTCTGATTTTTTCTTGGCACGAGAATGTAGTTGCTGTCTTCCTAATGAAAATACTTGAAAACCTCCAGAATCAGTGAGCATTGGCTTATTCCAGCCCATAAATTTATGAACACCACCCATTGCTTGGAGTCGCTCCATTCCAGGTCTTAAATACAAATGATAGGTATTTGCCAAAATAATTGGAGCTTGCAGATCTTTGATATCTTTTGTATCCAACGATTTAACTGTAGCCAAAGTTCCAACCGGCATAAACATTGGTGTTTTAATCTCACCCCGTTGGGTTTTGATAACACCAGCGCGCATTTTGCCCTTGGTTGCTTCGAGTGTAAAAGAAAAGTTTTTTTTAGTCATTCCCGTTGCTCCAATCGAGTAAGGGATTTATTACTGACCAACTTCAAATCGAACGATCTTGTTAACCAAAAGTTTCTCTCCGGTTTTCCCAGAAATACCTTTAACTAATTCTTCGATTGTCTTTGAAGGATCTTTAACGAATGGTTCTTTTAAAAGCTCTTCAACTGATTCGGAGTTCATTGCAGTAACATGCATTGCAACATCTTTTGCCATTCTTTGAAATTCTTCGTTTCTTGCTACAAAATCTGTCTCACAAAGAATCTCAACTAAAGCACCAACTTTATTGTTAGAGTGGACATAATGAGCTATATAGCCTTCTTTTGTTTCTCTATCAGCTTTTTTATCAGCTCTGTCTAAGCCTTTTTTTCTAACCACTTCTTTAGCAGCTTCAAAATCACCTTTAGTTTCCTCTAGTGCTTTTTTGCAATCAAGCATTCCGGCGCCAGTTTCTTCTCTAAGTTTTTTAACTTCTGCGACTGTGTATGACATGGAGCTCCTTTATTTTTTGACTACTTTTTTGGCAACTGGTTTCTTAGCTACAGGTTTTTTTGTAGCTGGTTTAGCAGCGACTTTTTTGATTTCTTTGACCACTGGCTTTTCAACGACTTTTTTTGCAGCTGGTTTTGAAGCTGGTTTTGTAACAACTTTTTTGGTTTCTTTAGCAACTGGTTTTGAAGAAGCTTCAGGCTTAACTGACTCAACTGGTTTTGAAACTGGTTTAACTGCTGTTTTTTCAACTTTCTCTGTTGGAGCAACTTTCTCTGTTGAAGCAACTTCTGCAGTCTCAGTTTTAACAACAACAGCTGGTTTAGCAGCGACTTTTCCATTTGATTTTTTGCCTGCAGCATACGCTGAAGCAATTTCACTAACAATATATTTGATACTTCTCAAAGCATCATCGTTTGCTGGAATTGCAATGTCAACATCCTCAGGATTTGCGTTTGAGTCGATTAAAGCAATAATAGGCACGCCCATTAATTTAGCTTCTCTGACTGCATTTTTTTCTCTTTTTACATCAACGATAAATAAAAAATCTGGAATTGCTTTTAATTCTCTGATTCCACCAAAAAATCTTTCGAATCTAGTTTTCTCTTTTTCTAATTGGACTTTTTCGAATTTTGTATATCCATCATATTTTCCAGATTTCAATCCTGCATCAATTTCAATCATTCTTTTTAATGAACCTTTAACTTGATTCCAGTTGGTGATTAATCCACCCAACCATCTTGAAATAATATACATTGTGCCGTTTGCTTCAGCTTCTTCTTGAATAATTATTTTAGCTTGTTTCTTGGTACCAACCATAACCATGGTTTTTCCTTTTGAAGCCATATCATAAACAAAATTGTATGCTACTTGAAGTTGGCTAGCAGTTTTCTCTAAATCAAAAATGTGAACTCCATCTTTTTCCATGTAAATGTATTCCGCCATTCTTGGGTTCCATTTAGATTTTTGATGACCAAAATGACATCCAGCCTCTAATAGGTCTGTTAAATCATATTCTGGAGCAACTTGAGGAAGTTTTGAATAATCTTTCATATTGTGTCCTTATTTCTATTCTGGATTTTAAGCAAAAGCTTATAGCCAAAATGTTTACGATTAAATGGGAAAAATTCAGGACTGACCCACTCGCTCGTTTTTATAATATTTACTAGAGGTGAATTATACCCCAGGGTACCCTCTCTGGCTATAGCCACTCACCTTATCTCACAAGACTAACGCAATTCTCAAGCAAACTGATCACAGTCATTGGACCAACACCACCGGGCACCGGAGTAATAAAAGAAGCTTTTGCCGAAACCGAACTAAATTCAACATCTGGTTTTGGTTCACCAACATCAATAACTGAAACTCCTGATGAAATCAAATCCCCTGTAATTAAGTTTTTAATACCTGTGGCAGAAACAATTATCGTTGCATCGAGCAATTTCATTCCAGATGACATACGATCTTCAAGTTCTGAGCTAGCAATTAATTCAACATTCTTACCCTGTCTTAACAATTCATAATAAAGTGGAATTCCCAATAAGTCTGACTTTCCCAGAATGATGACTTTCTCTACTTTTGGTGTTTGCAACTCGCTTTCAGTTTTTGCTAACTCCCCTGCCCTAGTTAAAATGGTCAAGACGGCACGACAAGTTGCAGGCAAAACTTTTCCATATTCTTGCCAGCTGCCATTTTGAATAAATTTAATGGTATTTGGATGCAAGCCATCGACATCTTTATTCTCTGAAATTTGAGAAGTTAGTCCACTCCACCAAGAATTATATTCATCTTTCTGTTGAGACTCGGAAAATTCTGAAACTTCAGGCCTTGCCTTAATCCAAGTTTTTCTCCAAGGCTTTTGAATAATAATCCCTGTAACACTTAGATCTGCGTTTAACTCTTTGATTTTGGCGATAACTTTTTCATTCGTTGGGACTTCGCCTAATTCATTTGAATTGACTAGTGAGAATTCATGAACTTCATATTTGATCCCTACTCTGCTCGCTGCCTCGCTCTTTAGCCTTGTATAAATTTGACTTCCAGAATCCTCAGTAAACAAAACTGCAGCGATCTTCAATTTCCCATCAAAATTACGAGCTATTTTCTCTTTAAGAAGTATCTCTCTTTCTGCTGCTAATTTTATTCCATCAAAAATGTACATGAAGAAACATTATATCAGGGAATGCTGGCTGATGGCAGTTTTTAAATTATTCAAAGGTTAGGTGATTTTGTAATTCAACCAATGAGCTAATTGGAGTGTGCAACTCAAAATTTGCAGCGCTATCTGCGTTTTCATCAATCAAAAAGGTAATTAGATTAAGATTTGCAGCTGCATTCACCTTGACTTCTTGATCATCAACAAAAATAATTTCAGTAGCATCGATTCCAAAAACATCAAGCATTTCCTCATAAGCAGCAATATTTGGCTTATTGGAAATTTTCATGTCATCTACAGCTAATAAGTTGTCAGAAAGCGGAATCCACAATTCTTTGGTCAAAACACCTATGGCATCGATTACAGTTTTTCTGTTTGATCCAGTAAAAATATAAACAGACACATTTTGACTTAGAACTTGAAGAAAATCTGTCAGTTTTTGGTCAAATTTCAAAAATTCTGCTTTAGTAACATTATCAGCAATCTGATGAAAGTCTCGTGCTGCTCCGCCAAACTCTACAAAAGCATTTTCCCAACCTATCTCTATAGAATGTTCGACAAATTTCGTAAGCAGTTCTTCATGTCCAGTTGCTCTAATATCTGCCCTATTCGAACTAGAAATCATCTTGTCAATAAATTTTTTTCTAGCATCTGACCAAATTTTTAATTCTAGCTCTTTATTTGAATAAAATGTCCCATCAAAATCCAGCACTATTGCGTTAATATCTTTATTTTTATATTTGATTGACATAATATTAATTATTAAATTCTAAATCCAATTCCTCTCCATCTGAATCAGTAACTTTTAATTGAGGAGTGTTTTTTCCTACCCAAAAAATATATCTTAGTTTAAAATTCTCATTTGAAGAAGGTTTTTTTGCTTTATTTACTGCCGATAACCCAGATGATCGCAAAGTATTAACTGCCCTACGTAATATGTCATCACCAACATCTCTAGTATAGAATCTTCCGGCTTCCATGCGAGCTTCACCACGCAATCTAGCCTTGGTTTTATGAACCAAAGAACCATTGCCATTTATTGCAATTTTCAAATTTTTTTCTGGCAAACTCAATCCATCTGTGGAACCTCTACTTATATCGTTTTGACTAGACATAATCATGCCAGAATTGCCAACTAAATCAGTTAAAATCTTAGCATCTTTATCTAAAATTACATCGTGTTGTGAGATAGATTTATTTTCGTGCAAAATATCAATTGATCCTTCATTTAAAACATACTTTTTACCATTGGGTAAAGTCAGTTCTTTTCCAAAAATTTCACCTAAATCTGCAACTATAAATTGAACTAAAGAATCTGTAGTTTGAGGATCTATCTCTTTAATTGGTTGACTAATATTAGTTGCAACCAATATTAGTTTTCCTTCTTTTATCTCTTGATCAAAGACTTTTGATAATTCCAACCAGGTCTCGCCTTTCATAGAACCTATATCCAAGCACACAACTGGCTTTGACATATTCATACTTAAAAGCTGTTTTATTCTACGATATAAAAAATTAACTGTGTCTCCGATTTCTAAGTGCGGCGTATATTCTGGAACATAAAAGCTTTGAGAATTGCCATATCTTGAAGGAGAATGTTCTAAAATAGCCATATTACCTCGGTAATCTCCAGTGTCATGGCTATGTTGATCTCCGTCCATCATTTCTTCTCTTGATTTTTTCTTAAGTTTTTCCGAAAGCTCTCTATTTTTTAGATTAACGGCCTCATCTAAACCGAGTGACACTCCTTTTTCAATGTGATTCCAAACTCTTTGTAATAATTCAAGTTGTGTTTCAGATAATTTATTGCCATTCCACTCCTTAGTTCTAAGAGCTTCGTCTACTGCAAGAACCACAGCTTGAGTATCAGGCAAATTTCCCAAAGAACTCGAGAAATTTTCCAAAAATACCGCTTCATCTTCGTTGGGAGTTGGAAAAACTGTCAGCCAATTAGTCGATTCTTGTGTAGATATCAAAATCAATGTCCTTATTTACAATAATTTTTTAAAACAGCAATATTCTGTGCATCTGGACCGTTCCCTTCGAGTCCTGGAACCTCTAGAAGCAAAGGAATTCCCAATACTTTTTTGTAATTCAGAAAATATTTGAAATCCTCAGTTAGAATATTTCCCAAGCCCAGGTTTTCATGTCTATCTCTTCCTGAATTAAAATAATCTCGACTATCATTGACATGAATACATTTCAGATTATTCCACAGTCCAAACCGTGCAATTTCATCAAGAATACTTATTGAAACTAACGACCTTGGTTCATTTCCCAATGCATAACCAGCAGCATGAGCATGACAAGTATCAAGACACCATCCTAATCGAGAATTAGCTGATTCAGCCGAAGAAATATCCGATGAAACATCATTTTTCTCATTATTTAACTCTGCTACTCTATCAATCAACCACCTAATATCTTCAAGTTTGCTACATAATTTTCCATTTTGACCTGCCGAATTTTCAATCAAAAAAGTCGAATTTTTGGGAGTAACATCCAGCAATTTAACTATTTGCTCCGCAACCTGCTCACGTACTATTTCCCAACCTCGACCCTGGTGACTACCCAAATGCACAATAATTCCCGAACCATTTATCAAGCTATCAAACTCAAGATCATACTTGAGAGCATTAAAGCTCTTCTCCAAAAGTTCGGGTTTATCCGATGCCAAGTTGATCAAATACAGAGAATGAGTAAAGATTGGACCTACTGATAATTCTTCTTGTTTTGAAAACAACATAGCAGTATCAAACTCCGACAAATCCTTCCTCTTCCAAACCCGAGGACTTCCCGAAAATAGCTGTAGGCAGTTTGCGCCGATTTCGCTTGCTCTTTCAACAGCCTTATATAAGCCGCCGCTAGCTGAAACATGAGCTCCAATTTTTCTATTTATATTCATATCAACTTTTACCTTTACTAAATCCATAGATACCATAGACTTGAAGTGATCTTCTCATTTCCATGACAATATTATTTCTTAAATTAAAAATATTAAGTGGAAAATCACTGTGATTTCTAGTCATCAGAACTAAATCAACTCTGTGACATTACAGAGTTGCCCCAAGCAACAAATCTGTAATAGATAAACCCTTACCATTTTCTTTATATTCTAAAATCAAACTTGGAATATATTTTGTAAATAAATCACTATTGATAGGTAAAATATAATCTACTATACCTGAAATGAACTTAATTTTACTTTCAAGCTTGTCTGGATTTTCCGCTCCTTGTGTAAACTCAAAAACAACTGGATCGATCGTAACTAAAGTAATATCATTTTTCTTACAATTCTTAAAAAAATCACCAAACTCCTGTTTATGCGACATTGCGTCAATAAAAACACAAGTGTCAAAAAGCAAGTGTTTCTTTGAAAATTTATTGTAAAAGTCTTCAGGAATATGTAATTTTAGTTTTTCGTTGTTCTTGCTCAAGATATTTTTCTTCCTCTTTAAAAATGTTGTTAACTTTATCTGCTAATTTATAAAAACTAGCTAAATCAAAGCTGCTTTTTCTTAGTTTTACGTCACTTTTTCTTGGTAATATGCTATACCAGCTACTACTGTTCTTTTTCATAATACTCTCATACTATCATATCCCCCATCGTTGCATAAAGCGTATAATAAACGCCATGAATTCAAGTAAGCTTCAAAAATATACCATTTTCTACAATAATTCTGAAGAGTATCATCGCCTCAAGAATGAGATTTTTACACAAGATTTGTATCATTTTGAATCTGAAACCGCTACTCCTTTCATAATCGATGCAGGCGCTCATATCGGATTATCCGTTTTATATTTCAAAAAACTTTACCCTGGTTCACAAATAGTTGCACTCGAACCAAATCCTGAAAGCTTTAGAATTTTAGAAAGAAACATTTTTGAAAATCAAATTGAAGGCGTTACTTTAATTAAGACTGCACTTTCTGATAAATCAGGGATAGAAACCTTATATTTAGACGAGACAAGTGAACAATGGCATTCAGTTGCAAGCTTTCATAAGGGTTCTTGGGTTGGCTCTCAACAATCAGAGGCGATAGAAGTAGAAGCTCATGCCTTAAGTGAATTTGTTACCAAGCCGATAGATTTTCTTAAAATGGATATCGAAGGAGT
>VFLK01000022.1 GCA_009885085.1 Minisyncoccota bacterium | reverse complement strand
CCAACACCAACTCCTACGCCTACTTTACCGATAGGAGGAACTGATTACCTCATCATTAATAGGCAAGACTTACTTGCTCTTCCTACAAGCGGAAATGGGTGGACAAAACTGAAAAATCAAGCAGATGCTTCCGCTGGAACTCCTGATCTTTGCAACCAAGACAACAGGACGCATCCGCAAGTAGCGTTGGCCTCAGCATTAGTTTATGCAAGGACCGGTACTCAAAGTTACGCCGACAAAGCCAGATCACTCATTCTTGCTGCATACCCAACCCAAATAGTCGGTTGTGGCAATGCCGTATTATCACTTGGGCGGCAACTAGGAGCATATGTAATCGCAGCTGATTTAATCAAATTAAACGATGGTGGGTTTACACAGTGGCTTACAAACATACGCACAAAAAATATTGGAGGACACGGCAGGTGGTACACCCTGAGGAGTACTGCTAAAGACAGTTCTAATAATTGGGGTACGTTTGCACTAACTAGCGTCATCGCAGCAGATAGATATCTAGGAGATACTACAGCATTACAAGAAGATTGGACAATATTTTCCAACTATGGCAAACCCTTTGGTTGGCCTTTTAAAAAAACCTCAGATTACAACGAATCTTGGACATGTGTAGCAACTGATACTTCTAATTCGAGTGATCTCCCAATTGCCATTAATTCTGAATGCACCAGATCTGGATTTAACCTAGATGGAGCTCCTGTTGAGGATTCATCAAGAACCTCATTCCCTAGTGTGGGCAATTACCCAGCAGAAGCCGCGCAAGGCTATGTCGTCCAAGCATTATTGCTTTCAAGAGCTGGATATGATGCATGGGGAGTGAATAATTCCCAAGTTAAACGAGTAGCACTATTCAGAGAAAGAAACTCTAACTTAAATTACTCTAGTGCTGACTACTATGTAAACTGGATTGTCAATAAAATATATGGACTCAATCAACCTACACAACCAGCAGGATACGGCAGGGTATTTGGATTCACTGACTGGTTATTCTGGGGTGTTTGATTTTTATTAGTAATTGACCTAAAACAACCAAATTTATCTGATAATATAACTTTTCAAGTCAAAGGAAAAAACATCACTTAAAATTACCAAAAAAATTGAGATTGATATCTTATAATCCTTCTTTGAAAAAACGCTCCCATTTTGAACGGTCCCACTCTCTTTATCAATGAGTCCAATCTGTATAGCCCATATTTTTACCAGTTGAGGATCCACCTTCTAGATAATTAGTACCTGCGTAGAAATTAACAAGTGCTGGAATCCAAACATCATCTCCCGATGCTGGATTCCTATAAACTGGACTATTTGAAGCTGCTTCACCTAAACCATATAGCATATTCATAGAGCGAACCACTGCATTATCTCCCGCACTAAATGAAAGTAAGCCTGCTCTATGTAGAATGGCTGCAGTGACTACATATCCTTGCATTCCTTCCCACATGTAGTCAGAAGTACTAGGAGGCCACTGATAATCTGCTGCTCTACGCCAATCTTCTGGTAAAACTCCAGAAAGATTTGTTCCATTTTTAGTAGCTCCTTTCACATTTGCTCCAGCTTGTGGAGAACCTGCATGCCAAGTTGTTCCCGTAAAAACCATCTCATTAGTTGTTCCAATACCAATAAATTCTTTTTGAGCATTTACTATATCAGTTTTTAGAGCGCTATCATTCAAATAAACAGCTGCTGCTGCAAGAGAGGCTCTAGCGTGACCACCCCAGTTATTAGCTGATGATAGCGCAGTGCAATGGACTCCAGGTCCACTGCAGCTATGACCTGATACATTAGCAAAAATCATATCTCTCACCCATGTTTTAAAAGCAGGATCGCGATATCCAATGATATCAGCTGCAATAATGTATGTTTGTAAACCTCTGGAGAGCTCTAAAGCTCTTGTAAGACTAGAGTGCATAGCAGATTGAAGTCCTGCAATAGTTTTTTGACGCATAGCTTCATTTCCGGTACGAACTGCAACTAATGCACCTGCCAAAGTTTTCACATCATGACTACTATTATTATCTCCCAAATTAGCTGATCCCCAATTACTATTAGCCTCGCTTTGAACTTGATTCCAACCCGATCCAGACATTGGCAAAGCCATGATTTCATCAGGAGAAATCCAGACTCCTTCTGAAGGCTCTAATGGAGAATTGTCAGATGGCGGTGGAGTGGTTGGTGGTGGTGTAGTTGGCGGTGGAGTGGTTGGTGGCGGAGTAGTTGAAGGTGGACTCGTTGGTGGTGGAGTAGTTGGTGGCGGACTCGTTGGTGGCGGAGTGGTTGGTGGCGGAGTAGTTGAAGGTGGACTCGTTGGTGGCGGAGTAACAATATGCGATAAAAAAGATATAGTTGTATTTAGGTCAAAAATATCAACTATACCACTACGATTAAAATCAGCATCATCTGCACTAGTGTTATCAAATAATGTTAATAAAAGATTGTAATCATCTAAGTTAATTTGATCGTCTAAATTAGCATCACCTGGAAATGGATGAGGCGTTACTACTGCATAAACTCCTGAAAAAAACGATACCAAAAAAAAAGATCGAAAATGCGATAACAAACAAGAATAAATTGTAAGCTTTCTTTGTCATAGTATGATTTTATTATTATATATCTAGGAAGATTATCAAGTAGCGAATGCTCCGAACGGCTAGACCAAGGCTTGGTTCAGCTATGACGGCTCATCCACAAGCTACTACGGATACTTCGCCCGCTATGGTCGGGCTACCACACCAGCACGCGCTATCGACATCGCCGGCAATCCATAATTCACTTTCGACAGAGCTTGTCATGATATTGTCTCAAAGATTTTATTGATGGTGGTTTGAACGACATGATAGAGAAAAAACAAGCAAAAATTTTATGGGAGCAAGATGGATATACGGCTTTCGCCATGGTGCGCCAAATTCATTCATGAATTGATAATAACATAATTTCCTCCTCAGTGAGGAAAATTTTAATTAAAGTAAAGTAATTCATCTTGAAAAAATTCAAGCCAATTGTCCTTATAAACTTGTTTCACTTTTAATTTTTTGATCATAAACTAAATTAATTAGATATAGTTTTACTTGATCTTTCTAAAGATTTTATTTCTTTGCGATCAAAGTCAAAAACATAGGGAATTCCTTGCGAGCTCGATTTTCCATTTTCGCAGCCTTGCCCTCACTTTCCTTGTCAGAACTCCATTCTTCTAAAGCTGTAATTACAAAGCCCTCTTTCACTAGCATGCTCACATAATCTTGAAGAGATCTATGAAATGACCAAGTGGTTTGACCAGCGGATTTTTGATTTTTCTGACCTGGGCTTATATCTATTGGAATTTTTAGAGGTGTTGAGTATCGATTAACCCAACGATATTGCTGTTTAGTTTTCTCGTCGATTCCCCAACCAGTTTGACGTGGAATTCTAAATGCCGGGTGGTTCAGCACAATTGCCAACTTTCCCCCAGTCAAAAGATATGAGGCAGCATTTTTAATAGCTCCTTCTGGATTTTCCATATTTTGCAAAGCGAGCACTATGGCTGCATGCGAAAACTCTGGCTTTGCAGAATCAATCGATCTCGTTACGTCTTTAACTATAAAGCTGTAATTTGGATTCTGTGTAGTTTTTTTCGCAGATTCAATGAGAGACTTCGACCTATCTACTCCCAAATATTTACTCAAAACTGGAACTGCTCTGCTTAAAATTCCCTGACCGCAACCCAAATCAACTAACGAGCTTTTTTCATTAAGTTCCAAAAGTCTAAGCAATCCAGGAATAATTACATGTTGGTGAAAATAATGACCTTCTGATCCGACTAGTTTGTCATACCAAGAGGACACATTTTGCCATGAAGTATTGTTTTGTGGTTTCATCCCCATATTATCTCACAGATACCGTCACTTATTTAAAATAATATTATTTTAAATTTCCATTAAAAGTTGATATACTGAGAATATGAAAATAAAAAAACCATTACTTTTGATTTCATCAATATTGCTTTCTCAATTAGCAGGTTTTGTTGGCGCAATTGCAACGACTCCAGCGATACCAGGCTGGTACGCATTTCTTATTAAGCCAAGCTTTAATCCACCTAGTTGGATTTTTGGCCCTGTCTGGACCACTCTTTACACCTTAATGGGAATTTCTCTATACATAATTTGGTCTAAAGGTTATCATAAGAAAAATATTAAATTTGCAGTCAACTTATTTTTTCTTCATTTGGCAATTAACTCAATTTGGTCTGTTACCTTCTTTGGACTTAAAAATCTTGCCTTGCTTTCTTAATAATCATTATTCTTTGGTCTATGATCGCCTACTTGATAAAACTTTTTTTGAAAATAGAAAAGAAAGCTGCATATCTTTTGATACCATATCTTGCTTGGGTTAGTTTTGCATCAATTTTAAACTATGCAATTTGGCAGTTAAATTAAATTAAATCCCTATTATGTACAACAATCTCACTCCTGAAGAAAAATTTATCATAGAAGAAAAGGGTGTTGAACGACCTTTTAGTGGTGAATACAATGATTTTTATTTACTGGGAACTTTTATTTGTCGTAAATGCAATGCGCCCCTATTCTCATCTGAAGCAAAATTTGATGCCGGTTGTGGCTGGCCAGTTTTTGATGATAATTTTCCGAATGCAGTCAAAAGAGTTACTGACGCTGATGATGAAAGGACGGAAATTCAATGTGCTGCGTGTGGCGGTCACCTAGGACATGTATTTGAAGGAGAAAGATTTACCGAGAAAAATACCAGACATTGCGTAAACTCATTATCAATTAAATTTATTAAAGAAGGTAGCGAGCTTCCAAAAGTACAAAATGATTAATACTGCAACAATTGCTAACGGCTGTTTTTGGTGTACTGAAGCTATATTCCAGCAATTAAAAGGAGTAAAAAATGTGACGCCAGGATTCAGCGGTGGAACACGTAAAAATCCGACTTCAGATCAAGTTTATTCAGGAGTGAGCGGACATGCTGAGTCGATTCAAATTGAGTTTGACCCAGAAATTATTTCTTTCGAAACTATATTAGATGTGTTTTGGCACACCCATAACCCAACGACTCTTAATCAACAGGGATACGATAAAGGCAAGCAGTATCGATCGGCCATTTTTTACCACGATGAAGGTCAAAGAAAAATAGCGGAAAATTCTATGCATGAGTTTGAAAAAGAAGGTTTATACAGTGACCCGATTGTCACTGAGATTGTGGCCTTCAAAAATTTCTATCCTGCAGAAAATTATCATCAAAATTTCTATAAGAATAATCCAAACCAGCCTTACTGTAAATTTATTATTGAGCCAAAGCTAGAAAAGTTTTGGGGAAGATATAATAAAATTATAGAAACACATTAAACTTTTATTTAAATAAGTATTATTCAAATCCCAAACTTAACTTTCAGCTTATCCCAAATCGAATCAGAAGGTAGATATTTTTGCACAATTAATAGCGCAATTATCATAATTATTCCTGAAAAAATGTATGGAGCATCTTTTGATATAACAGAAAAAAGTTCACCTGCCATTAATGGGCCTAAGATTCTTCCCAGACTTGCTGAAGATTGCAAAAATCCTAATGTTCCACCATATTCTGACTTTTCAACATTTTCTGTAGCAATTGATTGAATAGTTGGGTTTGCCAAACTATTTCCCATTACTAATAATCCATTTGCAATTAATAAAAATCCCCAATGAACTGAAAGCGGAATTCCAAGCAATCCCAATGCCAAAAGTGGCAAGCTAGCTTTAAAAACTGCTTTCTCACCAAAAGCTTTAACTGCTCTTGGCAAAATTTGTAACTGAATAATTACCGACATCACTCCAATGTAGGCAAACAAATAACCAGTTTCTTTTGGACCCCAGCCAAATGTCGATTGAGTCCATAAAGCAAATGTTCCTTGCATTCCTGAGAATGCTAAGTTGATCAAAAAGAATATTCCAATCATCAATCCTAAAACTGGAGTTGAAAATGCTTTTTTTAAGGCATCCAAAGAAAATTTAGCTCTTTGTTTGATTACTACATTTTTAACGTCAACAGTTTCTTCCAAAAACATCCAAGTAGAAATTGCTGCTATGGCAGCTATTCCTGCTGCAAAATATGCAGGCACTGCAAATCCCCATTGTGATAAAAATCCTCCAAGTGCTGGACCAAAAATAAATCCTAGACCAAATGCTGCGCCAATCATGCCCATACCCTTTGCGCGATTCTCGGGAGTGGTTATATCAGCAATGTAAGCCTGTGCAATCGAAATATTTCCTCCGGTAATTCCGTCAATAATTCTAGACAAAAATATAAATGGCAAGGTATTTGCTACTCCAAGAAGTAAAAAACCTGCCACTGTTCCAAGTTGAGAGATGATCAAAAGTTTCTTACGACCAAATCTATCAGAAAGTCTGCCCATAATTGGAGCTGAAATGAATTGAAAAAATGAGTACGCTGCAGCTAATAAGCCAATTTGAAATGGATTTGCCTGAAATTTTTCTGCAATATAAGGAAGCAAAGGTAAAATTAAACCAAAACCCAACAAATCAATAAATACGATTAAAAATATGGTTAGCAGGCCCTTTTGTTTCATAGAGCCAATAGTATACAACTATTTTATTTCCTTAATCCATTCTTAATCTAACATTTGTTAGTATGCCTACAATTAGCCAATAATAGGCATCAACCTATAAATAGCGTATATTATTAAAAGAGGATATGTTAGAAACAAAACTTGCAAATATAATACAAAAAAGTACTAATGTTTTTTTAGTTTTAGTTTTTATTGGTATTACTTTAGCAACCACTGGATTGGCTGGGATTAAACTTTATAACGCTATAAAAGCATATAATTTAGAAAAAAATGCCAGCCCAGAAAATGGCCAAGAAGTCGGCAAGAACTCATTATGAAAAAAATAATTATAGCTGTTGCCATTATTATCGTTCTTGGTCTAGGTACAGGACTTATTTATCAAAAGAAGAATGCCCAATTAGCTGCTGAGAAAGATGCCCAGAATCAGAAAATGCTTGCTAATCCAGAGGTTAAACTGCCTGAATTCACAGTTGCTCAACTAGCTGAGTTCAATGGCACAGATCCCAACAAACCAATTTACATTGGGATGGATGGACTTGTATACGATGTCTCAGCAGGCAGAAATTTTTATGAAACTGATGCTGTATACCATTATTTAGCTGGAAGAGATTCTTCAGAAGATTTAAAAATCGCAGGAGCAGATATTATAAAGAGAAAATATCCAGTAATAGGTACAATTATCCAGGAATAATTTAATGCTATTTAGAATAAGACCATTCGCACTAGTAATATTTTTTCTTTTGAATCTAGGTACACTGATTCTTTTTTACCTTGCCAAACCAGCTGGATTTAACTGGAGCTCAAACTACTTATTGGTTATCTCTCAAATTATTTCCTTGATTGGTACAATATATTTATCAGTATCTTTTGTCTTATCATCAAGATTTTCTTTTTTGGAAAGATTAATTGGTGGACTCGATGTAGTCTACAAAATTCATCATTTTCTTGGAGCAATAAGTTTTGTATTATTACTTCATCACCCCCTATTATTGGCAGTACGGATTTTACCAAATGCCCAAGCAGCACTACGATATCTTTTGCCCTCTAATAATCTTTCCTTCAATTTTGGAATCGCAGCATTATTTTTAATGATACTGTTAATTATTTTTACTTTATTTGTACATTTGCCGTATCATATTTGGAAAAATATTCATATTTGGATGGGGGGAGTTCTATTATTAGCAATGCTACACGTCTTTTTCATCGTCTCAGATGTCTCAATATTCTTGCCATTAAGAATTTGGATGTTCACATGGATGATAGTTGGATTAATTAGTTTTATATATAAAAGATTTTTCTATAATAGATACAAGAATACCTATGAGTACCAAATATTAAAAATCACTGAGATAAATAATTATTTTGAATTCATTCTTTCGCCTCCTGCAAACGAAAAAATGAAATATCAAAGTGGTCAATTTGTATATCTTGCATCAGAGAATGAAACACTTGGAGAAGAAAATCATCCTTTTTCTATCGCATCTTCACCTGATCAAAATGAAATGGTGTTAATTATCAAAAAATTAGGAGATTACACAAGTAAAATGGGACTTTTGAAGGCAGGAGAAAAAGTCAGAATTCATGGACCATATGGTACATTCCTAGAAACAGTTCCTATAAAAAATATACTTGTTGGCATTGCTGGTGGCATAGGCATGACTCCATTTATTTCGTTACTCAAAAATAATCGTTTATTAGAAAACAAAAAACTAACATTATTTCATGTTATAAAAGATCAAAGGGATAGCTTTTTTAACCAAACAGAAAATTTATCTTTTAACTCAAAAACAATAGTTCACAATTCGACAGAGAATGGTAAATTTTCACTAGAGGCGGTACAGCACTCAGTTGAAAATATTAAAGAAGCTACTTTTTATATTTGCGGACCATCATCAATGATGGAAAGCTTACGTTCGCAATTAATAAGTGCTGGAGTTAAACCATCCAAAATTATTTTTGAAGATTTTTCGACTAGATCATGAAAATATTAAATACCTTAGTAGCGGGAAGCATTGCCAACGGAATATTAGTATTAATTTCAGTTGGTTTAACCAAAAATATAAATCTGAATACTCAAAATTTGCACCTGGATGTTTCACCCAGTAGTGTTTTGGATGAGTCTATAAATGACACTCAACGAGTAAAGGCTAATATAACGATTCAAGAGAAAGAAGCTGAGCCTACGGCTACACCGACTCCATCGCCAACTGCAACGCCAACAGCCAAACCTACTACTACTCCAAAGCCAACGACGACTTCGACACCAACGCCAACACCAACGCCAACGCCAACACCAACGCCGACTCCTACTCCTGAACCAAAATGTCTGATGATAATTGACGGCGTTAGATATGATATTGATGCATTTCGAAAAAAACATGGTGGAGGAGATATTTTTGTATGTGGAACAGATATGACTCAATCATTTTACTCAAGACATTCAAAAGGTTATCTAGACTTAATTTCTGAATATCGTATATAAAATTAACAGCAACTTGATTAATTTTTCACAGATTTCAAAAAAAAGCAGTATACTCAATATAGTATTAGATAATTCAAATGCTATGAAAAAGTTATTTTTAGGTCTTTTAATAATTCTTATATTATTTGTTGGAGGCCTAGCATACTTAGGAGTAGTACCATTTATT
>VFLK01000013.1 GCA_009885085.1 Minisyncoccota bacterium | reverse complement strand
CTTAAAAGAAAGTGAGTGGAGATGGAATCACCGAAACGAAAATATCTACAAGATTCTGTTAAAAATGCTCCGCTTTAAGCCGTTATTCTAGGAAAGACCCTTGCATAATATGATCCTTTAAAAGTAATGAAATATTACGATCATTGTATACCAAAACCATTCAATAATGCTGCAGATGAGTACCATTTCTCTTCACTCATCAATTTTTCTGATTCACTGATTTTTTCAAGCATAGCAGAATCATTTGCATAGTAATCTCTTAGTCCATTGATTCTTTCGACATATAAGTCAGATTTTAAATCTAAAGCTTTTTCTAGCATAATATCTTCTAGATCAGGAATTAATGATTCCAGATATGTTACTAGTGCATCTTGAATTTCTTCACTGGCTTCCTCGGTAAGTCCTTGCTTCTCGCTCAGTTCTTTTTTTGCAATTAATTCATCAAATTTCACTTTTTCTTCAGAAGTAATTAGCAGATTAACATCATTTTCAAGAAAATCATCCCAAATAACTTTTTGAAGCTCATTTAAAAAGTTTTCCTTTACCTCGTCACTCCCGTCTTCAACCCCAAGCATAAAGAAAATATTTTGATCTTCTAGAGTTTCGCTATCTGAATTTGAAAAATCACTTGTTTCCATAGGCATTGCTTGTTCATCTGTTGCCACCGGCATTGCTGGTTCATCAACGGATGCGGCGTCATCAGCTACGTCAGTTGTTACCACTGGCATTGCTGGTTCAGTGATCTGTTCAGACTTCTTTTCAGGCTCGAAACCAGAATTAACAGGCTCAGGTGTAAAACCAGAATTAACAGGCTCAGCTGGTGTTTCTGGAATATCCTGTGTAGGTGGATTTACCGGATCAGAAACTTGTGCTGGTGGTTGATAATCATCAACATAGGTATTGTTTGTTTGTGGATTTTGGACAGTATTATCGTTCATATAAGATAACTATAGCAGTTTTTTATTATAATTTGAAATAGTCAAATTTCTGATACTATAATAAGTATGAAAAACCCCAGGAAATTAGTAGTCTTCTTTTTTAATTTTCTACTATTTTCAGTTCCTCTCTACTTTAGATTTGTTAACGAAGAATTATTTGAGTTTAACAAAATGATTTTAGTTTACGCGCTGACGACAATAATCGTTTTTTTCTGGTTAGCCCGCATGATTCAAGAAAAGAAATTAATCTTCAAAAAAACTCCGCTAGACGTTCCAATTTTTTTATTCATTGTCTCCCAACTTGTTTCAACAATTTTTTCCATTCACCCAAGAACCTCAATGCTGGGCTATTATTCTAGGTTTAATGGAGGACTAATATCAATGATCAGCTATGCCCTACTTTATTTTGCATTTGTGAATAATGTAAAGAAAAAGGATCTGCTTGGGATTTTGATAACAACCTTCATGTCTGGAGCGATAGTTTCAATATACGGAATACTTGAACACTTCGGGCACTCATTAAGTTGTTTATTTGCACCAGGAATTAAAGATTTTAGCGTTAGTTGTTGGAAACAAGACGTACAATCTAGAGTTTATGCAACTTTTGGTCAACCAAACTGGTTGGCTGCATACGCAATTACAATTTTACCTCTTGGGATATCTCTTGCTATACAAAAAAAGAAAAATATTTTCTCCCAAAAATTATTTTTTAGCGTTGCTTCAGCGCTTCTTTTTGCAGTATTAATATTTACTAAATCGAGATCTGGATTAATTGGCTTGGCAGGCGGGATGTTTATCTTTTTAATCGGTGCATTAATAACGTTTTTGAGAAATGAAAAAGCAATCAACCTTGAATTTGCTGCAGCCTTGCTAGCAATAATCGTATTAACAGCTGGAATTTTTGGAACTATGTACACTCCTTCTTTTTCGGAAATAAGCAACAAAAATAAACAAGTTGAAATTTTAAACAATAACTCCGCTCCTTCAACAAATTCAGAAGAAACTGAGCAGCCCGTTGCCAATCGACTAGAATTAGGAGGAACGGACTCTGGAGAAATCAGAAAGATTGTTTGGAAAGGTGGTCTACAAATTTGGAAAAGGTATCCAATCGTAGGTTCTGGAGTTGAAACATTTGCGTACAGCTATTATCTTGATAGACCAAGAGAACACAATGACGTTTCTGAATGGGACTTTCTATATAATAAAGCTCATAACGAGTTAATTAACTTCTTGGCCACTACTGGAATTTTTGGCTTAGCAACTTATTTACTAATTTTTGTAGTATTTGGAATAGAAGTCATCAAAGCTGTTTTTAAGAATAAAGAAGCACTAGTCGTCTCGGTTGCCATTTTGGCAGGAATTGTTGGACTTTTTATCTCAAACTTTTTTGGATTTTCAACCGTTATGGTAAATGCTCTAATGTTTATCCTATTCGGAATATTTATCACTTTAAATCAAGAAGAAAATCAAAAAAATCAAAAATCTTTAGTAAAAAATAAAGCCGAAATTAATTCTCCTGAACAATATTTTGCGATCACAATGTTAAGTATCATTTCAATTGTATTATTAATAAAAATCTATAATTACTGGGATGCAGACAGATTATTTTCTTTAGGAAAAGCATACTTTGCTTCTAATAACTACCTTTTGGGAATCCAAAAACAAGTAGAAGCTACACAAAAATCACCAAAGGAAGCTTTATATTATGATAATCTCTCAGATAACTATGCAATGTTAGCAGCTGAATTTGCTAAAACTGGAGAAGCAACAGCTGCTGCTCAACTCACTAATGAAGCAATTAAAGCAAGTGATCTTGCAATTGAAAATAATGATCGACACTTGAATTTCTATAAAACCAGATCTAGAGTTTTCATCACTTTGTCACAAATTGATGAGTCATTTATAACCGAGGCACAAAAAACTATCAATATGGCCATTGAGCTCTCGCCTACCGATCCAAAACTTTTTTATACTCAAGCAATTATTGAACTAAGCAATGGAAATAATGAAACAGGACTGCAATTGATTGAAAAAACTCTAGAGCTTAAACCAAATTACGAGAAGGCAAGATGGAAGGCTTCAGAACTCTATGAAAATAATGGTGAAATTGAAAAAGCGATTGAGCAACTTCAATATATCATTGACTATATTTCTCCTGGAAATGAGGAAGCTAAGAACAAAATAGCAAAGCTAGAAATGCTCTAGATGCTATAATATCCCTCAATGAAAAGAATTATTACAATACCTCACCCAACACTGCGAAAAACAGCTAAGATTGTGACGCATGTTGACAGAAAGTTGAAAAATTTCATAGCAGAATTTGAAGAAACACTTATAAAAAAAAGAAATCCTCGTGGCGTCGGACTTGCTGCTCCACAAGTTGATAAATTATGGAGAATTTTTGCCATCAACGTTGATGGCATTGAAACATTTATCAATCCAAGAGTTGTGAAGGAAAGTAAAGAAATTACTTTTGGACCAGACGAAGATGATCCTATTCTAGAAGCTTGCCTCTCAATTCCAGATCTCTACGGACCAGTTCCTAGATATTCATGGGTTGAAATTGAGTGTCAATTTATAGACGGCGATAAACTTTCTGAAAAAAAAGTTAGAATAGAAGATTTTAGAGCTAGAGTATTTCAACATGAACTAGACCATTTGAATGGTGTTTTATTTACTGATTACTCTCTAGAATATGACTTGCCAGTCTATAAAAAAAGCAAGGGAGATAAGTACGAAGAAGTAGACCACGCACTTTTGGAACTTTTTTAAACTTTATAAATGAATAATTATACAATCGCTATATCTGGATCAACCAAAAGAACTGCAATTTGTGCTGAGACTCTTAAGAATGACAAAAACTTTGAAATTATTTGGATCCTAACTCCAAAACCTAAAATTATTGGCAGGAAAAAAATCCTAACTCCCAATCCGCTTGATGTTTTTGCAAAAGAAAATAGCATACCCGTGATTTATGTTGAAGATAAAATTGACGAAAGCATTGAGCAAAAAATTTCAATTGCTCCAGACTTTCTACTTGTCGTAGATTTTGGTTACTTCATCCCAAATTGGTTATTGGATCTTCCAAAAATCGCTCCTTTGAATATTCATCCTTCCGAACTTCCAAAATGGCGAGGAACTTCTCCAGGACAATTTTCTATTTTGTTTAATGATGAAGATTCTGCGATTACCTTAATGAAAATAAATGATAAATTTGATCAAGGTCCAATAATTCATCAAGATTTCTTCGAAGTTAATAAAAGCTGGAATCACGAAAACTACTATTCGCACGCATTTAATCTAATTTGTAAAGATTTGGGACAAAAAATTGCTAAATTTGTGTTTGCAAAACCACAGCCAGAAAAATCTCCAACCATCATTACAAAGTTGCTAAAAAAAGATCAAACTTTTGTAGAATGGGAAGTTGTCAAAATGGCAATGAAAGGTAAAAATATTGAAAATCAGAAACCTCAACTTTCCAAATTATTAGAAGAGGCTCTTGAACACAATAAATCACTGAGTTTAACCTTAGAAAGAGCAAGTAAAGCTTTCTCTCCATGGCCAGGACTGTGGACAATAGTTCCTACGCAAAAAGGTGATAAAAGAATGAAATTGTTAGAATTAGAAATTGAAAAAAGTGACTGTGATCAAAGTAAAAACACCGACAGATTAGTTCTAAAAACTGTTCACATCGAAGGAAAAGAACCTAGCAAGTGGAACGACGTCAAAAATTCAATTATTAAATAGATTAGTTTTGTAGAAAATAAATTTATTCTGGCTTTTTCCAGTGTGTGGTAATTCCAGATTTCTTTAGCATTTTAAGAACCTTAGCAGGAACTTTCATTTTTTGTTTTTGACCTTCAATTAGGACGGTAACAGTGTGTAAATTGAATCTAAATGGTCTTGAACTTCTGTTTTTGGCATGAGAAACTTTATTGCCAATATGGGCTATACTTTTATGTTTAAATGCAAAACTTGACATAATAATTGTTCCAGTTAAATTTCAATCAGATTGCAATTATACTACCTACCCCCTTGATTGGCAAACACAATAGTCTATAATTTGGAACATGCCTAAAATTGGATTATTGTCAGTTTTATTTAATGACCCGCTATCATTTGCAATGATTGCTGTTGGCTTAATCGTGTCAATTACCATCCACGAATTCTCACATGCATTCATTGCCGATAAGTTGGGCGATCCAACTCCAAAATACCAAGGAAGAGTCTCTCTTAACCCTAGGGCACATCTGGACCCCATGGGTACACTAGCTATATTACTGATTGGATTTGGTTGGGGAAAACCAGTTCAATTTGATCCCTACAACCTAAAAAATCCCAGAAAAGATGCAGCTTTAATTGCACTCGCAGGTCCAGCCTCAAACATTATTTTAGCTGCCATACTTTCACTATTAATTGGGATTTCAAATATTTCTGGAATTCTTTTATCAGTATTAATTACAATTATTTTTATCAATGTAATGTTAGCAATTTTTAATCTCATTCCTGTTGCACCGCTTGATGGATCTAAAATTGCTCAAGCCTTGCTTCCAAAGCAAATTGCGTTGGAATACGAACTTTTTATGAACAAATATGGAACCTTAGTTCTTATTGGGTTAATCTTACCTTGGAATGGCAATGGCTCTCCTATTTCTCATTTAATTACTCCTATCATTAATTTTATATCTAATATCTTGTCGCTTCTTTGGTCAATTTAAAACAAAATTATTTTGCAAAAAAACAAAAATTCGGCACACAATTCAGATCCCGAAATTTTAACTCTAACTTTAGGAGAGCTTGATTCCAATTGTTATTTAGTCTCATGTCCTGATACGCAAGAAACTATTATCATTGACCCAGGAGATGACGGAAGTTTTATCAGTGAAAAAATTCTTGAACTAAAGCTCAAGCCACTTTGTGTAGTTTTCACCCATGGGCATTTCGATCACGTACTCGGCTCACTTGAATTAAGACTGAATTTTGATTTGCCAATTTTTCTGCACAAAAATGATGATTTTCTGATTAAGGATGCGCAAAAAAGTGCTATTTTCTGGCTAAAAAAACATGAAGTAGCTCCAGTTCCTTCGGAAGTTTCATTTATTAATGAAGGCAAAATTTTAGAATTTGGAAATTGTAAGCTAGAGGTAATTGAAACCCCAGGACATACTCCAGGAAGCATTTCTTTAATTTCAAAAGGATCTAAAACTATCATTTTTACCGGTGATACACTTTTTAAAGATGCAGTTGGAAGAACTGATCATAAATATTCAAAGCCATTGGATATGGAAAAATCTCTACAAAAATTGTTTAGCTATCCCAAAGAAACTATTTGTTATCCAGGTCATGGAGAGCCAACATCGATTGGCGCAGAATCTTAATTAAAAAATTATTTTAATTCGAGAAAAAACTTGAGCCAAACTAACTAGCTGACTGACTTATTAACCAACCTCCAACTCTACTACCAGAGGCAAGTGATCCGAGACGTCGACATTCGGACAACTTTTTTTTAGAACTTTAATATCGCTGGAAACAAGCATCATATCAACAGCCGAAGTTGCATATCCAGGATCTTTTTCTAGGTTCTTTCGCTTAAGATTAAAACTCGTTTTCAAACTTGATTTAAAAACACTTTCCAAAATATTTTCAATTTTCTCAACTGTCTTTGTATAAGGATTTAAATTAAAATCGCCTGCCAAAAGCACAGGATATTTTTCAGATTGAGTACTTGTGGAAACTTCATTAGCAATAAAATCACCCATTTTTAATCTTCGATCGGTATCATTGCCATGTGTACCCCAAATTCCCTGTGTGTTAAGCACATGAAGTTTTTGATTACCTTCTATGGAAGTGCTTTTCCCATCAAGCAAAGCTTGACCGTCAGCTTTTTTATCAGCAGGATTTAAATCAAGAATTACATGTTGCAAATTTCTTGGAGTAACTGAGTAATAAGCAAACTCATCGATGCGATCACCAAATGGAATATCATAAAATTTGGTCTCTTGTGCTTCCAACGGAAACTTACTAAATATTGCATTACCCTGCTCTATTTTTTGGTTAGGGATATTCGTAACGGGTGCTACAGCAGATAAGTCGTTCACTGCTTGAGAGCTTTTAATTGATTCCAAAAAAGCAGGCGCAAAATGTGAATATGAAAAATTTAGTTCGTCCCTCAAAATAGAAAAAGATCGGAAATTTCTTTTCAATGACAAATCGTCGCTGTTATAAACTTCTTGGAGTAATAGTATATCTGGATTTTCACCCTTCAGAAATTGAAGAATCTCATCAAATAATAATCCACCCGTCCACAAATTCAATGAAATAACTTTTAGTTTTATAACTTTATCCATTTCGATATGTTAACACGAATGAATAAACTCATAAACTATAAATAGACTAAGCATTCTTTAATGGAATAAACTTTCCCTCAACGTACTCATGAGTAACTTTTCTCTCTGGAAGGTTTTTTCCTGTTAAATCTCTATAAATCTGTCTTGGACTCTCCCTAACTATTGCTAGACCACTTAATAGTTCTCTAACCTCCGGAGCACTTCCGCCTTTTAACATTGATTCCAAAACTTCAGAAATGTCAGCATCGATATCAAGCATTTGAACCTGTTTTCTTTCAGGGGGATCACTAGGTTTTGCCAGATCATTTTTTGGCAATGTTTTATTTGGATATGGATGAGGTCTCTCTAATGGAAGTGTATTTGTAGTTAAAACAATTTTTACTTCTTCAAATTGAAGTAATTCTTGTAACTTATTGTAATAATCTTTGACAAATACTGGATGAGTAGCACAAACAAGAATTTCTTTAGCTCCCTGATTTAGAAGTTCTTTAACTGTTTCTATCAGAGTCGTTCCACTGCTAATCATGTCATCCATTACAATCACCCTTTTGCCTCTAACATTACCATAAATAAAATTATTCTCAACTTTTGAATCTCCAGTATCACCATCCGGGATTCTAATTTTATCAATCATGGCAATATTAATTTCTAAATAATCCTTGACTGTCTTCGCTAAAGGTAAATTGCCCAAATCAACACCACATATTACATTTTCTAGATTGCCATTTAGCAAGCTCCTATTCTTGAGTTCCTTAATCATTAAAATAGCAGCTGTCAAATTGATAGGCTCGACGCCTGCTTCCTTAAAATGAGTGCCAGCAAGATAGCTATGTGGGTCAAAAGTAGCAAAATAATCTATTCCCAAACTAGCCATTCTTGGAGCTAAAATAGCCTTGGTAAAACTTGCTTGAGCTGAAACAATGGCATATTCACCTGGTTTTCCTGGAACAGGTTTCAGACTTGGCTGGTCTTGTCGAAGATCCATAAATGGAATTAACGCTCCTAATAATTCGACATTTGGACCTATATATTTATTTTCCTGAGTAAATGCATGTACATTGTCTAAGTCTGCTAAAGCCGCCTCATAGTTGTCACCATTTAATAACCACATCATCACAGCATGAGGAGATTTTCCAGATAAAATCAACTTCATTAAATTATCAAATCCAGTTATATCAAGACGAATCTCTGGAAATTTTTTTTTCAATACCACAGATAACTCAGGTTTATAAACCACAAAGCTTTTAGGAACATGGATACTTGGTTCGGGAGGGGCTCCTTTTAAAGTTTCAAACATTAAAAATCTCTATTCTGGGCAGAACGTTTTTTAATTATCGAAATGATATCATAAATATTTCGAAAACCATATATAATACTTTCCATGTTTCTCAAAAATATTTTATTAGCCGAAATAGCTCACTTTAAGAGTTTGTCCCAAAAAGCTAGAGCCTTAACTTGGTCGATCCTGCTTTACCAATTAGCTGACGTCAGCACTTGGATTTTTATGTTGGCTTTCATAGTTCAACAATCTGGCAAAATTGAATCACCAGCTGTATTTGCTCTTGGCATGTACATTACTATGCCACTTGCCTTAATTTTAGCAGCAAAGTTACTCAGAAAATATTCTTTGCGCGACGTTTCTGTAACTGGACTAATTGGCCTTGGTTCAATGGTACTAATCTTATTTTTCTTGCCAGTAATTAATTTTACTAGCATTTTTATTTTTGGTTTATTTTATGGAATTCCATTAGGCTTGTATTGGGGAACTAGAAGTTTTCTATATACCGCTGAAGTGGCTAATGATCAGAGAGATTATATTTCAGGTTTAACAGGATCAATGGGTTCAATAACTGGAACAGTCACTCCATTAATAATTGGCTGGCTCATTGCGCTCTCACCTTCATGGGGATGGGATAAAATTTCTGCTTATCGATTATTAGCAATGTTTGGCATAAGTATATTTGTATTAGCCGGATTAATAGTAAAAAAACACAGTACTAAAAACCCTATCATCACTAAACTCTGGGTAACTAACCCTCCAAAACAATGGAAATTGTTTCGAGCATTTACCTTCTTAGGTAGCATGCAGTTTGCTCTCGCACTGGCTTTACCTGGAGCATTAATAATTACTTACATTGGAAACGAAGGAGTACTCGGAACGATAATGAGCTTGATTAGTGTAGTTGCTGGTGTATCTCTATATATATTAGGAAGATTAAAAAATGCTTCAAGTAATCGAACAAAAATACTTCTTTTTGGACTAGTACCACTGATACTCAGTTCTATTTTTATGCTTGTGTCTTTCAACTATCTAAGCATCTTGATTTACCTGGTAGCAATGATAATTTTTGACAAACTTTATTGGTTTGTTTTCTTTCCAATTTTCTATAGCCAGGTTGAACAAAATAGTGACGGAGGAATAACCACTAGCTTTCGACTATTATTTGACCATGAGATTTATATTAATCTGGGACGTACAATTACTACAATTTTGTACTTATTTTTGATCTATAATTTTGATAGCAAGACTGCTGTTTCTGTAGTTGTTTTGTTAGCCGCACTATCGCAAATTGGAATTTTAAGTTTGGCAAAAAAACTAACATAATAGATAACATTATGGATAAAACACTAATTAGCGTACTTTCAGGTTTAGGAGCCATGTTTGGCTGGGGAATTTCTGATTTCTTTGCAAATCTTTCTTCTGACCAGATAGGTCATCTTAAGGCATTCTTCTGGTCTCAACTAGCTGGAATAATCTTTACAATTTTATTGATTCCATTATTTGGAATCAATACTCAAGTTTCCCTAATATTAGGAATAATTATTTTTATTTCATCAATATTCTATGCTACTGCGTACTTATATTTCTACAAAGCATTTGAAATTGGAAATGTCTCAGTTGTATCAGCAACTATCAACTTAAATGTAATTATCGCGATGCTGATCGCTATCATCTTTTCAGGTCAGAGTCTAACTGCTTTTCAATTATTCTCAGTTTTTCTAATATTATCAGGAGTTTTTCTTGTTTCAGTTAATTTTAATGATATTAAAAATAAAGAGTTTAAGTTGTTGGCTGGTGTTAAAGAGGCTCTGCTAGCATCAGTTTTCTTTGGAATCTTTTGGAATTTAAGTGAATTTATTTCTGAAAAGATTGGCTGGCTACCAACATCTCTATATGTAAAATTTGGAGCAATTATCACATTAATAATTTTCTCATTTTCCACCAAGAAGAATCTTAAGATTGAAAAAGCAACTAAAAAAATACTTTTAGTTACTGTTCTGGTCGGTGTTCTAGAGGCAGCAGCAGTTGCAAGCATGAATTACGGGCTGGAATTTGGAGACTTGATATTAGTCTCGCCAATAGCCTCCGCCCTCTCTGTAGTAACCATATTAATGGCGGTAGTTTTTCTCAAAGAAAAGATTACCAAAGTTCAGGCATTTGGAATTTTGCTTACAATAATTGGAATCGTTTTAACATCACTTTAAATTATGTCAAATATTTACTACGCTGTGGCTTATATGAACGAGGATCTGACAATTCTTTTTATGATTACCTAGTCACTTGCTTAGAATCTGAACTCGAATATCTAATTAATGGAGAAGTCATTCTGGCAAACGTGGCTGCAAAGATTTGAGGAATTTATATTTACTAAGAACAATGCTTTGGAAAACAGTTTTCGCAATCAGAATGAATATTATGACACCAGAGAGAAAAGACCGATTTAATAACATTTTAAAGACATTCTCAATCTAAAAAAATGATATGATTTTGATTAAGATAGTTAAATTATGTCAAAGTTTGAAAAAATAATCACCTTCGTTTTGTTCTTTTTTTTATGTGGATTGTCGACACTATTTGTCCTTTACCTTCGTATCGACGAGAACAACAAAAAATTTCCAGAAATTATTGTAAATACTGAAAACAAAAAGCCGGTGGTAAACACGCAGGATGAATCAAGCTTGATAATTGTAGACCTTGAGAATCACATGAAAGATCTTTCAGCAAGCTCTTCAGCTTTGCTCAATAGAATAGAAAAATTAGAAGACGATTCTAACCTACCTGCCAGCGTTAACAAAAATTCAGCTGCGTCAATTTTTCAAAAACAAATTATATATATTGGTTCAGCAAATACAAAAAATAATGATTGGACAGATTCAGGAGTCGAAGTTAATTTAAATAGCGCTGACTACCCTACTGATATTGATGCAGTTTTTGAAGTAGGATTGTCGGTCATTGGCGGCGAATCCTGGGCAAGACTTGTGAATAAAACCACCGGGTCTATTATGGCGATTACTGAAATTTCACACTCAACTAGTACAACAACATGGAAAAGTTCGCCTAAATTTAAGCTATTTAACGGAAATAACACTTACGCACTCCAAATAAGATCAACAAGCGGTGAAGTTGCTAACTTTTCAGGCGCCAGAATTGTGCTAGATAAAAAATAATATTGCTATTGGAAGAATCTGCGCCTACGAATTAAATAAAAATTATATATTTTTAATTAAGTCTAATTTATTAATTCGAACGGCTAAAATATTTTGAAAACCAAATATTTCATGAGTAAGTGGCTTATAGTCATTTAGCGAATATAACCCTCTAGGCATTAAACGGAAAAATTTAAATCCAGGCAGCAAATCCATAAAATTTCTCAAAAAACTCCCCGACAATACATTCATTTCATTAAACTCAAACTGAATTAGATCTATTTTATTATCTTTCAATAGCTTCTTTGCTCCTTGGAGTACCTGAAGTTCATGCCCCTCGGTATCAATTTTCAAGAAGTCAATTTTGTCTATTCTATACTTTGTGGCAAAAGAATCCAAAGTCATCTTTTTTACTAAAAATGCTTGAGCTTTTTGGCCATGAATTTTATTGATTACATTTTTGTCCAAGGAAGAAAGCTGTGAAGTTGGTTGAGTTTTTTTAATCTCAGATTCTTCGGCAAAATCCCACAATTTTGCATTCCCATTGTTGTTACTCAAAGCCAAATTGCATTTCTTGATACGGGTAATTCCAATAAACATCTCTCTCAATTTCTTGTACGTCAGCGGATGAGGCTCGATAGCAAATATTTTTGCATCAGTAAAAAATTTGTATCCATATGCATCAGTATTAGAGCCTACATCAACGATTATTTTTGGGTTCCATTTTTTGGAAAGTTTCTCTAATAGATAATCTTCACCCGTGGCGCTAGCAATATCAGAATTTAAAACTCCCAAGCCGCGCAATGACAACTTAAATAAATGTTTATTAAATTTATAAAAAAATGGTCTACAAAAAATCCAACGATAAAACTGAAAAAATAGGATACTCATATTAATTTACAATTTGCCTTAGGTATTTTATGTTTTTATTCTAACAGATAAAAAATATTCTAACCCATGATGTATAATTACGGAATGAAAATCGGTCTTTTTGGAGGAAGTTTTGATCCGCCGCACAACGGGCATTTAACGGTTGCTAATACAATAATTGCAAAAGAATATTGCGATGTCGTTTGGTTTGTTCCATGCGCCCAGCACCCATATCAAAAAGATATTTCCTCTGCAACTGATCGTTTTTCAATGTTAAAAACATTCAAAAACTTTTCTATCTGTGCTTACGAATTAAATAAAAATTCAACGAGCTACTCGATTGAAACTCTAGAATATTTTCAAAAACTATTTCCAAACGATACGTTTGTTTGGATAATTGGATCCGACCAGTTGGCCGATTTTAAAAAATGGCACAGGTACGAAGATATTCTTAAAAACTTTCAAGTTTTGGTGTATCCAAGAACTGGCTTTCCTCTAGTAAATCTGCTTCCAAACATGAAAAAACTTGAGCATGTAGAAAATATTGATGTTTCTTCAACCCAGATAAAAAAAATGGTCAAAGAGGGAAAATCCCTCGAATTACTTACCACTCCAGAAATTATTAATTTTATTAAAGAAAACAATCTTTATTAATGACATTATGCAAGTAGAAGCTGAAAAAATACAAAAATTCCTCAAAGGAACTTTCACCAAAAATAACATTAACTCCGCCATCATTGCAGTTTCAGGTGGGATTGATTCCGCCATTTCTTTAACTTTGATCACTAGAGCAATTCTTCCTAATAATATTTATCCAGTCTTAATGCCTTACGGCGATCAAGACATGACAGATGCTTTATCAATCTGCGAATGGAACCAGATTCCAAAAGAAAATATTGTTATCAAAAATATTAAAAGTAGCGTTGACGGGATTTGTAGTTCTCTCAATATTTCTCAAGATGAAATAATGCGCAAAGGAAATATTATGGCTCGTGTAAGAATGATAATTACATACGATATTGCTAAAGAAAAAAATGGTCTTGTAATTGGAACTGAAAATAAATCAGAACATTATTTAGGATATTTCACTAGATTTGGAGATGAAGCCTCTGACATAGAGCCAATTGTTCACCTGTACAAAACCCAGATTCGCCAATTAGCTCAATATTTTGATATTCCTAATGAAATTTTAACCAAAAAACCATCGGCTGGACTCTGGAAAGACCAAACTGACGAAAACGAACTAGGCTTTGGTTATGAAGCAGCCGATTTGGTTCTGAAGGAAATAATTGATAATAACAAAGAAGCTTCAGAAATAAATATTGAAAATATTTCTCCAGAAATTGTAGAAAAAGTTGCTAAACGGGTTCACAATCAAGCATTCAAGCTCGAGGTTCCATACAAATTATAAACTTTTATAGATATTACTTTATTTCCGTAATAAACAGCGTATTTCCGCTGAACTCTCCGACGACGGTAGCTGTTTTCCCAACATAGTTTTCAAGCTTGACCGTATAGCTTTCAAGCTCTTGAACTTCTCCAGAGGCCTGAGTAATTAAATATTGATCGCCAGGCTTGCTAATTTTTCCTGTCAAACTGAATTCTCCACTTTTTTCTTCTAAACTGGCTCCGTCTGTTATTTTAAAACTAGAATCAACATCTTTTTGAGTGCAACCAGTAACAACAATCGAAAAAATTACTAGCAAGAAAACTTTAAAATTATTCATATTTTTATAATATTAATATTTATACTTATTTGACAACAAATACTTCTTTCAGAACCTCTACTCTATTTTTAACCTCTGCTCTTACTTCTTCAAAAAAAATCTTGATTTGAAAATCATGTTCGATTTTTTTTGCTACCCATTCCCTATATTCTGCTAAAGATTTGTTTTCAGGAAGATGCATCCAAGTAAAATGAACGAAAAAATCTGTAGTTATATGAGCTAGCGCATCTGCAGTAGACAGAACTTTTCCTTCCAAAGTAGTTGGCAAAAAACCATCTCTACAGGAATGCGGAGCAATTACGACTTTCAAAACTTCTTCAATCTCTTCCAAACTATATCCAGCTTTCTCCAAAACCTCTTTTGATTTTACTTTTGAAATTTCATTGTGTTCTTTTGAATTACGATGAACAAACGCATCGCCAAAGTCATGAAGCCACGCTCCGGCTACAGCTAAGTCAGCATTTGCTCCAAACCGCTCGGCCAACTCTTCAGATTCTTTTGCAACAACTGGAACATGATTCTTCCACATCCATTGTCCAAACCATTCTTGAGAATTTTCGTAAGCTTCTTTTACTAAATCGGCAACTTTAACATGTTTATTCATATGATAATTCTAACAGAAAAAATGGAACAAGCTGACGATACTGAAACCTATTCGTTTCAATACTTAATATTCATCATGCTTAACTAAATCAAAGAAAACATATTCGTCATTGTCTTGAATACATAGCGCTCTCAGATCACCTTCAATCCAAATAGCAAACTGACTTGATCTCTGACCCTTAAGTTTATGAAGTTTTAATGAAGGATGTTGCTGATTTGTCTTAAACAAAGCAATTTGCTTAATCAGCTTTTGTTTTATTTGAGGATTTTTGCTAATTAATTTGCTTGATTTCTTAGCGAAGTTTTTGGAAAAATAAATCTTCATAGAGAACTAAAGAAGTCTGCTACATCATCAACCTTTGCTGTCTCACCCAAACGATGTTCTTCTAAAGCTTCTAAACCATTCTTTTCTGTTTCCTCGCTCATAGAAAAAGTAGGAATCTTATTTTTTAAGATTTCTTCTGATGCTTTACTTATGAAGAAACGAATTGTTTTTGGTAAATTATAGCCAAATTGAGAACCATAATTTTCTAAAAGACTAGCTTCTTGTGTGGTAAGAGAAAGTTGAACTTTAGTCATAATAGCAATATTTTATTACTATATCATTATTTTGTCAATGATTTAATACTACTTTTTTGCTTTTACTGAACCTAGTGAAGGACGCTTTGACCTGTTTATCCCAGAGTTTTAAGATCATTTAATCCTCTGACAATAAAATCAATTTCTCGTTCTATTTGAACGACTTGCAAAATAGGACTTTATTTTACCTGTCAGCTCAGGAAATTTGGCAATAGCTGGTATTAAATAATGCTCATCATATTTAGCTTCTTGTTTGTCTCTCCATGCTCTAGAAAAAAGATTCGTAATATTATCTGAAAAAACGTTGCTCTTCTGAATTTTTTCAGCAATGATTTTTCCAATAATATTCGCCATTCTTTCAGAAAATAGGACTTCAGAAACTCCTTTGCTCATCACTTCCCAATCTTGTGTATTAACATCATAGCCATTTTTTAGAGCTTGAATTTTTTCCAAAGTTTGCTTATCAATACCTAGAGCTTCTGCCCAAATATGACCAAGTTCATGACACAAAGAAGTCAGAGTATCTTGATCAGCTATTTGATCAAAATGCAAAGTGTTCGTTAGTAAATCAAAACCAAAAGCACTTTTTTTCTGACCATTTTTATCTGGAATACGCAAATATGCGAGCATTGCAAAATTTAAAGATTTGTTATTACTCGGAAATAACGATGATACAACTATGGCCTTTTCCATTGAGGGGCTAGAGACAAATAATTCTTTGGCAGATATTTCTATTTGGGCATGAAGATTTTGCTTATCTGTCTTTATAACCGTTACAAGGTTTTTCTCTCTTGAGGTAACAATATAAACATTTTTTTGATCCTCCGGATCTTGAAAAACTTGTATCTGCAAAATTGCCCTTCGTTCAAAAAAAATCTCAGCCGCCAACTCATTATTTCTAAATACGTCCTTTATAATTTCTTCGTCTGTTAGCGAATTTGCATCCTTAAGCCAGCTTAAATCAACAATACTTGGCTCTTTTGATTTGAGCTCAGAATCTTTTAACTTTGAAAAAACATCTTTGGGAGAAGTCGAAAATTGTGGTGCTCTCTCATACATAATTTAATCATATCATCACATTTTTTGATAAAATATAAACGGAAAAAGTATTTTAACCTATTTTAACTAATTTAATCCTAAACTATTTTTAATTTTCTGAACAGATTCATCAACGCTTAACTTATCTGTATTCAATTCTATTGCCTTTGGATAATAGGTCGCTTCCAATTGATCGTATATATTTTTTATAACATCATCTCCCAAAGGCTTGCGACAACCTTCTTTAATACCCAGTCTATTTTTATCTCTTTCTTGCAAAACCTCTAAGGCACATCTTATTTGAAAAACTTCAACTTTGATGTGTCTTTTGTTGGCTTCATCTACTGCTAAAGGGATAATTTGTGGATCAAAAAATATTTTCTCCATTACTACAGAAAAACCACTGTCTAAAAGATATTTGAGCGTAGCTACTGCACACTCATCCACATATTTTTGCTCAACTAATGAAGAATTTTCTGTAAAAAAATCCTTATAATTGTCAACTTTTAACCAAACTACTTTCTTATCAAAATTTCTAAACTTTTTTGCAATTGTGGTCTTCCCACTTGCTCCAGCACCTCTAATAATTGCCAAAAATTGTTCCATAAATAAATACTATCACAATAGTTAGTAAGAAGTTGGCATCAACAAAAAAACCGGAGAATTATCGTCAAATTATCTATAGATAATTAAACCTTATTCTATTTTATTCAGTAAAAAAACTTGTAAATATGCTTTGTAAAAAGGAAGGGATTCTAAAACAATTCTTCTTGCGCCATCAACAGATCCCATAAATGCAATGGTAGTAGAAGCCATAAGAGAAAACTTGCTTAAGGGTAATTTACCAAGTATTTCAAATACTGGCTGAGCATAAATGGGTAATAATTCAGGATTAATCAATGCAACTAAATACAAGTATGTTGCTAATGCTCCCGCAACATATTCTAATTCTGGCCTAATTTCATTTCTCAGCTTTTGTATGGTATCAAATATCTCTGAAGTTGTTGACTGATTGCGCTTATGTTGATTTTCGTCATCGATGATCATACTGCTATTTTAGCAGAGAAATTAAATCAAAAAGAAATAAAATTCCTAATATTAGCTAAAGTTGATGTTGATTTTGGTATAAACAAAAACTTGATACTTTTCGGGGACTAGTAAAGGATGTTCGAACCTATTTACTCTCCATGAAGATAAACTATTCCGCCAATAATCTCTGAATTTGAATGATAGGGAATAATTGCCTCAAATTGAGCATATAAATCTTTCAAATATGCTGGTTTGGGATCAAAAAAAGCGTGGTTTACTGTCTTACCAACTCCAATTATCTCCTGGTCGTAGTAAGGACCATATAATGTATCTCTTTTACCTTGAAGTAAGGTAATAACTTTCATTTCTTCTCGTGTGTTTACCTGCTCTAAAATCAAGTCGCCAGAAAAGAATAGTTTAGCTATTGTTCCATTAGGGAGTAGTTTAATAAAGTACATTGGATGCTTGTTAGATGGTTGAAGATCAACAGGATAGTCTTCAGCAGCAGTCCCGACTGCATCGAATTTTTGTCGAGTTTGAGCAACACACTAATCTCTGTTCTGCTGACAATTCAAAGCAAAAGGGAAAATATCATCAAAAGTAGTACTAAAAAAAGAGGGGTTGTTAGCAATCATTGTATTGACTCTCCTTGCTTCACTCTCATACGTTTCACGACCATCCTTTAAAAGAACAAAATATTGATAGGCCGCAACTACACCTATAAAGATTAAAAAAGCGCTGAACAAGCAAGGGTAAATCTTTTTTTTAGTTTTCTTCACAAGGTTATTATATCGTAGGTGTAGGATATTTGCAGGGACTAGTGAAGGATGTTCAAACCTATTTTTCCTCGAGTTGGGAGGGTGGTTTGGGCTTATAATAGGAAGATTGATTTTATTAAAGATTTATCTCAAGATAAATTCTGTCTGCTCCAGGACCATAAATATCTTTTCTAAAGTCGTAAATTAGAAATCCTCTTTTCAAATATAAGATTAATGCCCCAACATTAAGTGGTGAAACTGTTAAGAAAGCCTTATCAAGTTTTTTTAGTTTTAAAACTTCTAGTATTTTATTCAAAATAGTATTTCCAAGACCACTTCGTCTATAATCTTTATCCACAACTATAGAACTTACCTCACAAATCTCACTCTCCTTATTATTTTTTTTCCAATTAGATCTATACGCTCCCCATCCAATTAACTTTTTATCATCAAACATCCCAAAGGCTCCACATTTATTTGGATTTTCGAAAATATAGCTCAAAGCTTTTATGTCATATCTAGCATAGTGAGGTTTTTCTGGAGCACTATGTTTCTCTAGCTCAATTATCAGATCGATATCTTTTTTTGTGAGAATTTTTAATTTCATGAGAACAATTATATACCAGAACAAAAAGACTGTGTCTAAACTTATAGATTATTGATTAATAAAATTTGGTTGAAAATATTCTAGCTTTGTAATTGTCTTCGTCTTTGAATGAGCATTAGAGAAAACATTGCATTTCCAATTGCCCAAAAAACTATCCATGAGGTAGAAAGAAAAGTATATCTCTCAACAGCTGCTAAGGCCAAAAAAAACCTCAAAGCATTTGTAATATACAGTGATAATGTTTCTGAATGTGGATCTAACCAAGATTTACGAACAGTAGGAATAAATGCTAAGCCATCTGCAATAATTACTAAAATTATTGACAACACTGGCTGATCAGCAATAAGCCAAAAACCAATAGCAACTAATGACAAAATTGCAGTTATCGTGTCAGATGTTGTTATGTTTTTATTGCCATTTTTAAGACTTAAAAAAACCACACCGAAACAAAGTAGACCTGCTGAAGCTGTCACCCATATCGCTGGACCAGCTCCACCCCTAATCTGTAGAATGACAAGCAAAACAGTTAGTAATCCCCATAAAGACCAACTGTAAATGTGTGGTTTGGTTTTACCTTTTAAAATATCTCTATAATAAGGAACATATGCTGCGAAGGTTAAAATTACCGCAATAGAACTGATTATTTGTTTCATTGTTTAATTCTATCAGATATAAAGAAACGAATAGATTGAGCTATAATATAACAATTTTAGATTGATTTATAGGCAAAAATTGATGTTTTGCAGGGACTAGTGAAGGATGTTCGAACCTATTTTAGCTCAAATGATGATATGACTTGCTGGTGGAGCTCATCAACTGGAGTTGTAACACGAACAAAATACTCGTCTCTCACTTGAGTAAATAACTCTACATATCCAATGCCATCCATTGATCGATATGAGATCTCTTTAGTTGGAAATCCACCTAATTTATAAACACTTTCGGATTTATATTGAGGATTTTGGGAAAAAGAACTGATTTCATAATCTTTAACTCGATCTTGAAGAAATTTTTCTAAACCCTCTGTTGGTAATTTTGCGGCACTAATTTCCATCGTATTTTTTTCATTATCGGACAAAATGATGAGTTCACCATCATCGTTAGATGTCCGAGATGGCACCCAACTCTTTGGATGCTCAAAACTATATGTAAACTGAGTACTCTTATATTCTTGTTTCACTTTCTGACTTTCAAGAGGAGATGATTGAATCTCTTCATTTGGACAAGCCGCAAATTCACAATTTGGACCACCCCTACTGACTGAACTGCCATCAGGGCAAATTTTTGCCTCCATAGTACAAGCGACCTGATTAGTTTCAGGCTTAGTTGAAACTTGAACTTCCTGCTCAGGCAATGCGGTTTGAGTTTTTTGCATTGAACCCAAATAGTATCCAATTCCTCCAGCTACAATTGCTGTTACCAGAGCCACTCCACTCAAAAGCATGGACAATGATGGATTTTTATTGGAGTGAGAGACTGTGTCTTCTGGTGCTAGAGGTGTTTGTGGTTGGTGATGATTTTCCATACAATTATCTTAACACATGCGAGCTCACTCGAGCAACTTTAGGTTCGATTCTTCGATGCAGGGCCAGAAGGAATCTACGATTCGCCACCTATTTATATTTCCTGTTGGATGGCTCACAAGGTGAATTGCGAAGCAAGAGAAGGTGCCCTGGGGTACTTGCATTTCCCAGGTGCCTTCACTTCGTTACGGCACTTGGTGTCAGAACTATGCTTCGCAAGGGTTAAATTTCCTATCGACCCCATAAAATAAAATAGAACCCATTCGGGTTCTCTTTTATTTTGCAGGGCCAGAGGGAATCGAACCCCCATCAAAGGTTTTGGAGACCTCTATTCTACCGTTAAACTATGGCCCTAACTCCAAGTAAGATGCATTTTATCATTTCTACCAGGAAAAATCCCTCATAAACCTTAATGAGCGCAAAAAAATGACTGAAAAAATCACAAACAATCTTTAAACCTCCAGATCCAGGGAATCGCCATCGATTTCAGGATTTATTCTTCTATATTCTAATAAATACTCGTCCGCAAAAATTCCACATAATGAGTAAGCACCAAATTGATTGATAATTTCTAAAGCATCTTTTATGTCCTCAGCTTCTACTAAATACCATCTTACAATATTAAGAAAAAACATCTCAATTTCATCAAGTGCAGTTTTTCTTTCATCTTCGCCAGAAAATAATTTTGAAGTTACTGATTGTCTAACACCATATTTTTCAGCAAGTTCAGCAACACGCACGTTGCTTAATGTTATATCCATAAATATATCCTTATATCTAGCTATTATATCAAATATACTCAAGAATTTTTAACTACTGGCTAAAACATCTTCATCTCATATATACTTTTAATATATATGCCAGAACTATTTGACCCCTACTTAGTCAAAACTTTCAAAGAAGATAAAAAATTCCTTGAAACTTCGAAAGTTCCAATCATCACTGTTTCTGCAAGTTACAAAGAGGATTTAAAGAAAAGTCACGGATACCCAGATGACGACACTATTCAGGATGTGGTTTTTTCTAGAGCTCACTACTCGATGGCGCTTGGGGTTGCAATTCAGATTTGGGGTAAGAAAATTGATCCAAAAAAGGCTTGGATCGTAGACCCAACCAATTACGTTTCTCATAAGAATTGGAACTCAATCGAACTTACCGAAATAATTGGCAAAACTATTGCTCGCCACCCAATTCTCAAAACAATTAAAGATTTAATCGATACTTTTGGAAGAGGAAAAATGCCCATTCTAAAAAGCATTACTCCCCCACTTTTACATTTAACCGAGAATATCCATCATCCTATTTTATCTTTTCATATTGCGGCCGGCAACATCCTAGCCGGACAAGGTAAAAAAATTCTTCAAGTAATTACCGATCCACATGTGAGAGATGAATTTGTTAAGTACGCCGACCAAAAAAATATCAAGTTTTGCGTTTTTAATGAAGCTACTAAAATTGAATTCCTTGAAAAAGCAGCGAAGCACGATATTGAAGCCGATCCAAATAGAATTATTGTTACTGGACCTCCAATTGACCCAAGAGTCATTATTACCAGAGAGAAAAAACATCCATGGAGAAATGGATCAATCAACCTTTGTCTTACCACCGGGGGTTTGGGAACTAATAAAAATGAGATGGAAGCACTTCTAGAACAACTCCTTCCAGAGCTTAGAAAAAATAATAAATACAAGCTGCTTGTTTATGTGAGCACACATCAAGATATTGAAAAACTTATCAAAGAACTAGCCAAAAAACACAAAATAATAATTTCTAAAATTAGTGAGAAAGCCGCAAAACTAAGAATTATTTATCATCCCCAACTCGTTGATGCTAATGAGTTACTAATAAAATATGCTTTCCCTTGGGCTGATGGATTTTTGACTAAACCTTCTGGAGACATGGCCTACGATGCAGTCACATCTGGATCATTTCTTTTAACCTTAGCAGAATGGGGAGAATGGGAAGAAAGAATTAGAGAAATTTTTGAACAAAAAGATATTTCAAGAAAAGTTATGATCGACGATATTATTGCCCAGCTAGAAGTACTTTCTTCAACTGAAGGTAAATCACAATCTTGGATTGAAAAAGCCATGAATAACGCTCACTCAATAGATCCACTTTTTCTAAATGGTTCCAAAGAAATTGCCAAGGCAATCAAGGAATTCTAATTCGCACAAAAAATTGCACTATAATAAATATTAAGTTATGTGAAATTATTTAAGTTTTTTAGACTGTTTATGATCTGTGTGCTTGCGACAAACTTTACAGTATTTACTTAATGGAAATGTAGACTCGTTTGAAGTCTGCTTTTTAAGTTGCTCGTTATTTTTATTGAATTCGGTAACATAACCGAAAGCATTACAAACACTACACTTTAATCCAACAATTTGTCTTGGGCCTTTACTTTTTTTTGCCATATTTACTTCTTCTACTCGGACCCAGTTGGGTACTTGTTTTTAATATAAAATTAAACAGAGTCGCATTATACCCCAGAGCACCTTCTCTGGCTATGGCCATTCACCTTCTTCACCTTGTACCCCAGGGCACCTTCTCTTGCTTTGCAATGGCCCAGACCAACCTCTCTTCCTGCGAAATTCACCTTGAGCGACCTCAGAGATTCGAACTCTGGACCTACGGTTTACAAAACCGTTGCTCTACCAACTGAGCTAAGGTGGCACTCATTTTTTTATTTTATCGCTAGTTTGTACTCCACATTTTTTGGCGCTAGCCAGTGCTTTACATTTTTTAGCGCAATTTAGTACTCAACATTTTTTGCGTAGATTCACACTTGTGCCAGGTAAAGGATTCGAACCTCTGAAGACGTACGTCAGCAGATTTACAGTCTGCCCCCGTTGACCACTTGGGTAACCTGGCGTGGTGGCAACTATTTTGCCTTGGAATATTCCTTAGCACTTGCCTTGTGTATATTATATCAGTTGTGAGCCCAGGGAGGGAATCGGACCCTCGACCTCTTTCTTACCAAGAAAGCGTTCTGCCACTGAACTACCTGGGCAGCTCACTATAATACTAATCTACACAGATAGGAATTTTATCATTAAACAATCTTAAAATCATTAGCATTAGCAAAAAAAATTTAACAGCCGAGCGTGAAGGAGGCGAGTTTTCCCGCAGAAAGCAGGTGGGTAGGATACTGCTAACACCGCGATGCTAGTAGATAATCCATGAACCCTTCATAAAAATCGTTCAGGAAAAATATGTTACGTCTCCTTCACACTCGACTGTTAAAGAGCTACTCTTTTCTAAACTCCTGTATCCATGTTTCAAGTTTATTTCCGTAATTCTCGTGCTCAATTATAAATCTCATATGGGCTCTGAAATAGTTCTCTGGGTCTCCAGTCGTAAGCCAAGTAGCATTACTTTTTCCAACTATTACTTTTCCTTTTCTAGCAATTTTTGTAATTGCGTCAACTGTCCAAAGCTCGTTGTCTTTACCTGTGTTGGAACTATTTAGATGCTCAAAAATATCAGATGTTAATAAATATCTTCCATATGAAGCCAATCTAGATGGTTCGGTTCCGAGTTCTGGTTTTTCTACTATATTATCTAAATCAGTCTCAGATCCTTCTTTAAAAGCAATAATTCCATATTTTTCAACTTCTTCCGCCGTAACCTCCTGAGCCATAATTACTCCATCAACACCAGGATTTTTGTCATAAAGATCGACCATAATTTTTGAATCTCCAGGATTTCCAAAAATTACATCATCACTATATAGAACTAGGAAAGCTTCCTCGCCTTCCAAAAACTTTTGAGCTGAAACCACTGGAGAACCATTTCCATATGGAAGTGTTTCATCCTGAGTTATTACAATTATCTTTGGAAAATCTAAAACTTTTTGAACAGGTTCATATCGATCTGCCTTACCCATTACAGTTAGCTGCTTTTTAATTTTGTTTACACTATTATTAAAGTAATCTTCGTAAATTGGTTTTCCCTCAGCAGTTGCCACGATAATTATTTCTTCAATTCCGGCCTCAACACACTCTTCAACTACATACTGCATAATTGGTTTATTCCCCAATGGCAGCATTCCTTTAGGCACTGTTTTAGTAATTGGCAAATAGCGGCTTGCGAAGCCCGCATCAGTAATCACTGCCTTTCTTACTTTTTTTTCCATATTCATATTCTCCTAATTTCATTTTATCATAATAAAGTCTTTTACTACTGCAAAAAAATAGTTTATACTGAGAATTAATGAATAAAAAGTCTGATTCAATCAAGAGGTTCGCTGGAAACATCAATAAGCTAGTTCCTTTCGTGGGATTTTTGATGGTTATTGCTGGCATACTCGGCTTAATTTTTGTACAAAAGCCACTTAATGAATCCCAAGAATTACGCAGTGATGCGTCACAAGATCAAGACCTTTGGCCAAAAATTTCTACAAGCCTGCCTGACAAAGTCTTTTATGTAGATGAAGTTTCTCAGATTGCTCTCAACCTAAACTCCGAAAGTTTAAAGATTAGAAAAGTAAATGTAGTTTTTAACATCATTAATGATGACATTGAAGATTTAATTGTCACAGTTGATGCTGCATCTGGACTTCGAGCAGACCAAGTAGAGGTTGAAGAAGTGGAAGACGGTTATTTGGTAAGTGTAATTGCTGTTAAAAGCAAACCTAGCGAGCAAGTAGAACTGAATGGTGAAACCTTTATTAAAATTGAATTCACTCCAAGATCAAAAGGTAATATTTCCATTAACTTCGATGAGGACAATACATACATCGTCACGCCTTCTCTCGCATACTTAATGGAGGCTGAAACTATGGATTTTGATATCAAAGAGATACAAGATGAAGAAGATGATCAAGACGAAGAAGAAATAGTTCTCAAAGAATGTAATCAGTCTTGTGACTCCAACTCAGATTGCGCTGTCAACTATAGATGCTTTAATACCGGATCAGAAAATAAATGTAGATTAGCAACAAACCCATCTAGTTCTACCTGTTCAAAGCCAGAAGTGGTCAGTCCAAATAAAAAATGCAATGTAGGGTGTGCAACTTCTAAAGAATGCGCTCAAGGACTAAGTTGCTGGAACAATGCCTGTAGAAACCCAAGCAATGTAGAAAGCACCAGTTGTGCCAATCAAACTGTAAAAGAAAAAGAAGTCTCAGTTAAAAGTTGTGGAGAATCTTGCTCAAGTAACGGAGATTGTGCCATCAATTTCAGATGCTACCAATCTGCTTGTAGGCTAGCTACTAATCCAAGTAGTCTTACCTGCTCTGCCTTCACTGAAAAGAAAGTTTCTATAATTTACGATAAAACTGAAGAAGAGAAAGAAGCAAGTGAGAGTGCAAACACTGAAAAAGTTGTCGAACCAATTAAAAAGGGTGACAATATGATTCCTAACAGTGAACTCAAGTTTGACTCAATTGATCAAGATAAACTAAACTCAAGAGTAAATACTGTTCTAAATGAAGAAGTGCCGGTTGATGAAACGGCTTTAGATTTCCTAGTAAAAATGCTTAAAGATAAACAACAAAGTCTACCAACAAAGGTAATTTTAATTGGCACTGGTCTATTAGCATTGTCATTATTAATACTTTTAATTGCTAGATTATTTAGTGGAAAACCTCAAAATCCAAAAATTAAAGAACCAGAAAGATTAATAACTCATAACGTTATCAGCCAAGATCCTAATCACACTAAAGTTTTTAAATCATCGCTAAACTCAGTAATTCCGTCTGGAAAAGAGAATCTTATCCCACTAGAAGAAGCCAGAGACGCACGAATAAAAGAGCTGATGAAAAAGCTTGACGGTCAACCTAAAAACCAAAATCAAGGTTAGTGTTTCAAATTAACAAGTTATTTGTTACAATACTTGCCTATGCTCAAGGTCACAACCTACATAAAAGAAGTAATCAGAGAAATTAAAAAAGTTACGTGGCCAAGCAAGAAGCAAACTCAAGACATGACTTTGCTTGTTATTGGAGTTAGTATAGCGGTCGGCCTATATATCGGTTTACTAGATACTATCTTTCAAAAACTAATGGCAAGTATTTTATAAAAAAAACATTATGACTGACAAAACACAGATCGTACCAGAAGTACCAGAGATTCAAGAGGTCAAAGTAGACACTCCAAATTTGGTGATAATTTCAACAGCTGAAAATAAAAAGGCTCGATGGTATGTCGTTCACACATATTCTGGTCATGAAAACAAAGTTGCTGAAACTTTAAAGCAACGCGCAGAGACTCTCGACCTAACAAGTGAAATTATCTCAGTTTTGATCCCAACTCAAGAAAAAATTCAAATCAAAAGAGGTCAAAAAAAGACTGTTAGTGAGAAAATTTTCCCAGGATATATGCTTGTTCAGATGGAGTTAACCGATAATTCATGGTTAGCAGTTAGAACAACTCAAGGCGTGACCGGATTTGTTGGTATTGGAAACAAGCCTACCCCACTTCCAAGACACGAAGTTGACGCAATCAAGAAATATATGAGCCAAGGAGTTGCTCAATATAAAGCAGACTACGTTGAAGGCGAAGCTGTTCGTATTACCGACGGACCTTTCAACGACTTCCTCGGCACAGTTAACTCGATCGATGAAGAAAAAGGTCAAGTTGAAGTTTTGGTCAATATTTTTGGAAGAGAAACACCAGTTACTTTGGATTTCCTCCAAGTTAAGAAAGTTTAAAATTAGAAAGAGCGAATCGGAATAATAAATACCCGACGCAAAAAAATTATGGCAAAAAAAATTACAAGTGTTCTTAAATTAAATCTTCCAGCAGGAAGTGCTACTCCAGCTCCTCCAGTCGGACCAATTTTGGGTCAAGCAGGTATCAATATGATGGACTTCTTGAAACAATACAACGCAAAAACTCAAGATCAAAGAGGACAAATTATTCCTGCAGAAATCACAGTTTATTCGGATAGATCATTCACTTTTGTTTTAAAACTTCCTCCAGTCAGTGCCATGATCAGACAAACATTAAAACTTAAATTAGGCAGTAAAACTCCTGGTAAAGAAGTCGTTGGAACTTTAACAACTGCTCAAGTAAAAGAAATCGCAGAAAAAAAACTGCCAGACCTAAATACTAATGATATAGATGCAGCGATGAAAACAGTCGCTGGAGCTGCTCGAAGTATGGGCGTGGAAGTTAAGTAGATAATTTCTAATATAATTTAATATTCGCGACACAAGCTTACGCTCTTGTACTTACTGCTAAAGCAGAACTCGCTGAGGCTTGTTTACGCAAACATCAAATTATATTAGAATCATCGACTCAAAGTAGTATTAATAAATATCGTCAAACTTAAAGTTTGGTCTCACTAAAAGAATTTTTCTTTTAAAATTAGACCGCAAGCTTCCCGGCTTGTACAACTTTCAAGGAGATAGAAAGAAAATATGGGAACTAAAAAAAATGTAGACATGTCTACAAAAGAAACAACTGTAAAAGTTGTTGAAGAAGTAACAGATGCTCAAATGGACGCTGTCGTGAATGATGACAGCTTAATTGAAGCAAAAGCCTCTAAAGAAACCGGTTACGGCGGAACTGCAAAAAGAAGAATTAGAAGCAAAAAATATGTTTCAATTCGTAGTAAAGTCGACAAAACCAAAAATTATCCAGTTGCTGAAGCAATTGCTTTAATCAAAAGTCTCTCTTATTCAAGTTTTGATGGAACAATCACTCTTGATGGCGTAGTTAGAGAAGCTGGGAAAGTTGCAACATTAAGTTTGCCAAACTCAACCGGAAAAACTGTTAAAGTTGAGATCGTTACCGATGAAGTTATTGAGAAAATTGCAGCCGGAACAATTGATTTTGATGTTTTAGTAACTACCCCTGCTTTCATGCCAAAATTAGCAAAATACGCTCGTGTCTTGGGTCCTAAAGGCTTAATGCCTAACCCAAAGAGTGGTACTGTCACATCTAAGCCAAAAGAGAAAAAAGCTGAACTTGAAAAAGGAAGCTTTGATCTTAAAACAGAGAAAAAAGCTCCAGTTATTCATGTAAATATTGGAAAAGTTTCAATGAATGACAAAAAGTTAGTTGAAAATGTTGAGTACTTACTTGGTAGATTAAAGGATCAAATGCTCCAAGCAACAATTTCTGCAACAATGAGTCCAAGTATTAAACTCGAATTGGCTAAATAAAGTCAATTTTAAATAAGAATAAAAACCGTCAAAGAAATTTGACGGTTTTTTAATAATTTGGACTATATATTTGAGTATCAAAATAGATAAATTATCGTAATATTTTAGATAATAATTTGGGCTAATACTCGATTTACAGATCACAAACTTAACAAATAAAATAAATAAATTTCAAATTTTGGATAAAATGACCCATATAAATTCTTTTTATGTTCAATAATGGTATAATAGGTGTGTATTTTTTTGATATATCTGTTATTTGGCAACGCGCCAAAAAACCGATTATTAAAACTATACACATTAACAATTGAATACAACAAAAAAGGATAAAAAGCTTATCTAAGATTTAATTGATTAACACTATTCAATATTCATTGGCGACAATAAAAGCCTATATGATTTTTAGTATTTTCATTTGATTCTGATTCTTATTCTTAGTAGGTTTTGCATGAACGATTAGCATTCTTTTAGCATTCTTTTTCCACTTTTTAAAAGTGGTGTATTATCACAAAAATTCTCGGGTTCTCGTGAGAGGTTCCCCCGTTTAAAAAAAACCTCACCTACTTTATTCACCTAGGAGGTGCGCCATGACAAACAAATGGCGAAAGACCGTATTGCTTTTAGGAGTACTTTGCCTCCTAGGAGCTGGATTACAAGTAAGTGAAGCAAAGGCACAAACAACGGGATGTCTTTTACAGGATCCCCTCATAAACCCAGGTACAGTCCTGGGGATGCACGACTTAGTGGTCGGCGGATGGGCAGGGATAGATATGACCTACTCTGGTGAAGTTAGATCCATCTTTGCAGATGGCGGCAACGTCATTTTTGCACAAAAAGATGGAGAAGGCTTTTCTGGAGGTGGGAATGGAATTATTATTCGAGGCAATGGTGCCTGCAGCAACATGGTGTTCGCTGCTTGGCATGACAACAACGACGTCAGCTGGATCAAAAGTGGTTTTAATCCACAGGCTGCGTTAATGAGTCCAGGAACAACTGGAAATGTCTTGCCCAGAAATAATCCCGTTCCTCACAATCACGTAAGCTTTATTACAACTGAGAAAGGCTTATGTGGCATTCCCGATGATCGCGCTTGGTCTGAACCAGGCACATCAGTCTTAGGGGATGCGTGGGGTTACGATGTCCGCGACATTGCTCTCTACTGTGGCGCTAGCAGTAGCACCACAAATAATAGTGAGACGGCACCAGTTGTCGCCTCAGCAACCTATTACTACCCAAACTATGGTGACCAAGACGCGCGGTATAACATCGCGTATTACTGGTACATGGTAAGTAGTGAGCAAACTGCCACCACTTCTCTCGATAGTTTCTCCGGATCTTTTGTTTTTAAAAAAGGAGTGAACTATTACGCGAACGCGATGGGAGGCGGAAGCTATGACAAAGCCATCGGATACCACTGCGTAGGAAACTGCGAAGGGGTAAACGAAGGCATGGCCGTCTGCGATGCAATTAGTACGCTGGCGAAGTTCGCCAGTGAGAACACTAATGGTTGCATCGTTGTCACCCCAGCCTCTGATCACGGAAACTATGTCGTGCCAGAAGCTGGTCCAGATTGGTCTATCGCTGTTACAGCGCCCAAAGGAACTCCCCTCACACGGGATCCCACGGCGCAAGTTGGAGGCGCTGATGTCAAGTTTTACAACAAGTGTGAACAAGACATTACTCTCCAAATCAGTGGTAGTCTCAGCAGTATTACCGTTGAGACCGTTAATGGAAGTTCGTACACTCCCTGGGTAGCAAAAAATGCATCAGGAGAACGAATTTCTAGCATTCCAATCTACGACGTATCTATGAGTTTTGATGTGAATAGCTTATTGTCTGATCAAGTCAATCAGCCTCAATCACAAGAAGAAGCGAATGGGACAACCTCCGTTGCATCAGAGAATACAACGGACAACTCCACCACTTCATCTGAAACCTCATCTGAGAAAATTCCAATTGGAACCAAATACCAAGTGGATAAAGCGCAAGGCAAGGTACTAATCCTGATCATACTAGTACTATACGTGCTAGTAAAACGAAATAAAGGAGATGACGATGACGACTAAAGCGAAACTCAATGCACAAATTGTGGGGACCATAATTCTGACTAACCCAAAATTTCACCCAGCACTATACGGAGAATATTTGGATTTAATCAATGATGTGAAGTTCCTCGTATGGCTTGAGGATGATTTGGAAAAAGCCGATAAAGGACTTAATTGGTCTCTGGAAACCTTTGAACAAGACAAGGATGTAGACTTGACCGTCAAATACCTTGCGCGAAGGTTGATGGATCTGTACAACGGCATTCCTTATGTAGCACCCGAGCCTGAACAGGCAGAGGCCGCCCCAGTGAAAGCCGTCGTGTCTAAGGAAGCTGTTCAGAAAAAGAAAGCCTCCAAAGGCCTACCCGCCACTATTTTCTCGCTAATCAGCGGACTGTTCCAGAAATTCATGGGATTGTCCAATGTTGGTAAAGTAGTGGTCTTGATCTTGATCTTCGCAATTCTTTCCCAGCTTGGTGGGCCCAAAAATCCACCGACTGAAGAAGGTGCGCAAACGGATGTTGCGGTAGCAACTGAACCTCCGCTCGATCCTTTTGCCGCGATTGATGAAGAAAATGCAAAATCAACACCAGCAGTAGCGAACCCCATTGATGACACAACTGTAACGTTCGAGCAAATCAAACAAGAGTTGATTAATAAGGTAACAACCATCAACTATTGTAGCCCGATCGAAGCAGGTCAAACTGTTGGTCAAGCAACTGCACGTAGCGGATCCAGCATCGATGACGATGAAGACGCCCCAATTAACAACGGGACCAGCGTCACTATTCTCGATGTTGTGAAAAGCAATTTCTATGACTTTAAAGGCAAGGCAGGTTGCGGAAGCAATCTGAGAGTGAAGGTCAAAACTAGCACCGGACAAGTATCTTGGGTGCATGGTTCAACTGTCGAGGGCGTGGCTAAGTAGCCACACACCTCATTCAAAATAAGTGGCGCCACCTTGGTGCCACTTCATATTATAGCAAGGAGAAACCTGATGGCTGACGACAAGAAAGCCCCCCCGAGAACGATGCCCGAAATACCCTGGGAACAAATCCAGATTGGTCTGTTAATTCTGCTCATCGCAATTCCGTTCGGTTTGCCGCTCTTGACCCAATACGTCCTGGAGCCCTATCTGGGCATCGGACAAGTTAATTACAACTGGGCATGGGCTGGCGGCCCGCAAGTTACAAATCCAAGCTTGATAGAGAATTTCAAGGTCACGCTCAATATCGAACGTTTCACCCTCGCTTTCCAAGCGATTAAGGGTTGGGACAAAGCAACTGTGACCCTGATGGTATTTCTGTTCGTCCTGCTGATTGCTCAAAATGCATTGGCAATAAAGGACAGCATCGAAGGAGTGCTTGGTAAGAAAGCCGCAGATATAGGCTCAGTAGTGGCGTTGGCAATGTTTGGTTTGATATTCTTCATCGACACGCCGATAATCGTGGCCGCAATTTTAATTGCCACACTACCGCTCATCATCCGCGACGACAGTTCAAACTCAGAGTGGTATATCGGACCGCTGCTAGCCGCAGCGTTTACAATTATCATCCTGACGTTCGGCAACAAGTACTTGCTCTGGCCGACTGTTGGCTGGAAAGGGTACTATCGCATGATCATCCACATCCTGATCAACCTCGGAAGCGGATACGGATTTGTCTTGATTGAAGCACTGAAAATTTACTTCACTTTAAGACTTTTCCAAGACGCTACCAAAGATGGGTCAGGCATGGGAGTTGTTTGGTCAGCCAGTGGCTTTGTAGCCCTGTTCACGTCGACCATTCCTAACAGCAAGTTTGCTGGATCATTTTGGGGAACTCAGACAAGTGCCACCTACTTCTATGTAGTGGTATGTTTCTTGATCGAGTTCTTCATCATCATGCGAGAAATCTCACGGCCAAGTTCGGAAAAACCTGCTACTGCCGCTGAAGCTGGAAAAGCATCTACCATCGCAACCCTCAGCACGGTGATTCACATCGTTATTTATGCTGTGGTGAGCTTTATGATGTTTTTCACCATCAATGGCTACTTCCACAAAAACGTTCCCCCCGTCTGGATCATCACCTTCAGCACTGCTTTGGCGATGCTGATAGCGGGAGTCGATGAAAGCCTCGCAAAGGCATTCAATCCCGCGGGAACACTCATCCGCAACGCAGATGAGAAATCAATGGGAGACGTGTTCTATTGGGGACCGCTCAAAATCTGGATCGCAGATCTTGAGCTGTTGATTTTCTCGATGAAAGTCAGCTCGCTGTTCTTCCCCACCGCCCTAGCCTGGCTGATGTCCATGTAATTTCAGTAGCTGGTTAAACCCAGTGAATTATCATATTCAACTTCCTCACCTCAGAATATTCGAGGTGAGGAAGGCCATTTCTGTCTCAAGGAGACAAAAAGGAGATGCTGATGAGGAAAAAGAAAGGCCCTAGTCTCCTTGAGATACTAGTGGCCATAACCTTCCTTGCAATTGCAATACCAAGGCTGCTCCCAAATCTCATAACTGAGATTCCCGAGGGAGGCGCTAGTCCAGCTCAGTCAATAGAAACCACAGAATCTAAAGAGGCTGCGAGCCCAGTGGTTAACTATGACAGTGGCATATCCGGAATTACCTATAACTTCAAAAACATCGAATTTATAGTAATAATTCCGATCGACAATTCTGGATACTCAATTGATCCAGATCAACCCACTACCTGTTCTATCGATGCGAAATGGCCAGCAACCATTCAGCAATGGTGTGGATGGATCACCCAATACTCCAATCAGTTTGGAGTCGACCCTAACATAGTCGCAGCGGTGATGAAACAAGAATCAAATGGTAATAAAGATGCTTTAGGTTATGCTTGCGACACAGGACTCATGCAAGTCATGCCCAGCGATGGGAAACTTGATGGTCCTACTAACAAAAGCAAGTGTGACCTCGAGAATGGTAGCGTTGCTAATTACAACTCTGCCTTTCAAAGCGTTTTTAGAAACAGACCTACCATGGAAGAACTTTGGCCTCCTCAATATAACATCTTTGTGGGAGCTCAAATGATTGGCGCTGGTTACGGAAGCAACGGTACTTACCGAGCTTCTTTGGCTGGCTATAACGGCAGTGACACATATCCCGATGTTATCTTCGGGCACTATCAACAATATGTGGGCACGCCTCCAAAGTAAGATACTCAAATCATCTATGACTAAGCTATAAGGAGAAAACATCGTGAACGAAGACTATAAACTCCATCCCGTAACATCTTGTGCCTACTGCAAAAAGAACGAAGTTCCCGCACATGATCCTCCATACAACCCACCAAAAAGACACGCATGGGTGTGGTCGCAAGAGGCTCAAAAGTGGGGGCTGACCAATCTTCAAGACATGAATCTGGACGTTATTGCCAGCTGGCCAGAATACCAGGTTGGCGCTGACAGTCCCGCTGAAGTTCAAGAAGAAACAGTTCTTGCGCATGTAAGAAGCAGACGCAGTTCGAAAGATAAGACAAAAACGGGCAAATCAAGCAACATTTGGTGGATAGCAGCGATCATCTTTGTGGTGCTGCTCGCCATGAACAACAAGAACGGCCCCGGCAATGTTGTCGTATATCCGACGAATCAAGTCTCCTTAACACAAGAACCAGCCTTCCAACCCGCGCCCCCTTTGAAGGAGCCGGTCCCGGAAGGTTATGTCACTCCAGAACTGCCGGCGAATTGCGCAGGTATAACCTTGGTCCCAGCGACCTTGGAGAATCAAACCTACACCATCGATCCCGAAAGCAGTTGGGTACCAATGCCAGGAGAAACATACTGTATCGCCGACCCTGATCTTTTTTGGCGCGCCTTCATGGCGGACAGTACTCTTGATGACTTGAAAAATTTCGATATCGCCAACGACTCTTCTTTCAGAGACGGCGGATCGATTTTGCGCCGGTACATTACGGCGTTTTCAAGTAAATATCGAATGAGTGTTAAAAGCAACGATAAGGAGAGCAACTTCTTCAAACGTTGGAATCAGGTGTGGTACACGGAGTTTGTCAACAAAATTGAAGCTTATATTGGGAATCCAAGTGACGACAGTAAATTCGTCGTTACTTTCCCGAGCGAGGCTCCGATTGACAATGTTGACATGGACCGGCTAGTTAAACAAGAATCATTGCCGGTACCTCCAAGAATCACGCCAACACCGTTTCAACCATCTGACAACACTCCTACGCCCGAGCAAGTCTACATCCCGCCTTCACCGACGCTTATGCCAACGATGGTTCTGGAATTTGTTCCCACCATCGAAATCGCCTATCCAACTCAGGTCTATGCTCCGGATACCGGAACTGATTTGACTTGGAGTAATACATCGGTACAGAATAGCTGCATAACAGCGATTGGGTCGGTCGACTTCAATCTGCTCTATCAGCAACAGTTCTGGAACGACGGCGTAACCACGCGGATTGAATTCCGCTGGGAAGACGATGGATATCTCCATGCTTACGGAGATCGTGTAACTGTGTCAGGCAACGAGAACGGCTTCTCTGTCTGTATCTTGCAAATCACCAATCCTCCAAACGCTAACAACGTGGATGGCAAGGGCAGTCAGTGGCTTATCGGCCAGGCACGTTTATACGCACTCTATGGTGCGGGTGACGGCACGTGGAACGGCGCTGAGTTGAAGCAACAAGGCTTGTGGCTTTACCCGATGATCATCGGGTCAGGCTATGGAGCACCAACTCCAGTACCAATCCCGACCTCAACACCCTATCCAGGCAACGTCTCACTATCCGGCTACATCAACTACCTCAACACTACCAATTTGTACTGGACACACAGTTGTTCAGTTAATGGCACAATCGGCACCATGACTCAAGCCTATAACTGTCAGGGTCAAAGATACGTAGACTTCAGTGAAGTCTGGGACCTTATCGACACGTCAAAAGGCATATTGATCGTGGGTAAATGTGACTCAATCTTGAACGACGGGTCATATAAAATGTCCAAGTACCAGAACACGATCTGGTGCTATGGACCCGTGAAATAACATGATCGTAGTCCGCGCATAAAACATCGTGTGCGGGCTACGAATTCTCGAAGAGAGGAATAAGCTAATGTCCAAAGATGTAAAAAATATTGCGCTTGTGATTTTGCTTCTGCTGTTAGCGCCAATTTTGGTTCCAGGAATCTATGATCCAATCAAAGGTTACCTTCCAAAACCAGGCGAACAACCAGCACCACAAATTATTGTCGTTGATGCACAAGGCACGCCACTCGCCACGAAAGAATTCACGGCGGCGGATGTGGCAACGCAAATTGTGGAATACACTCCAGAACCAGGTGAAGATACTGGTGCTGTTGCCACCTTGATTCCGTGGACTTCGATCTTGGATTTGGGAGACGCAAATCTCCTGGAAACATCAGCTCGAGAAGTCTTCGGTACCATGGGATACGATCTCAATATCACCAGTAGTGATACCCACCTAGGAATGGGTATTTGGTGCGAAATCATCTTCAGAAATAAATGGGGAAAGACTTATAATCCAAATATTCCCAATCCCGTCCAGTTACAAGATGGGACGATCGAAGAAGATTGGGAGTCTCGTGACTGTCCAATGTGGGTTGTTGAGGGAGAATTGATTGCTGGCGTACCTTCGGTCACGCTTAGCCAACTCCAATTCTATTCAGTAGAAGAAATCAACAATGGCGCGAAGCCTAAACCACCATATGCTGTCTATCGGGAAGTTCCCAGCAGTATCACAAATACAGAATCCAAAACTATTACTGAAATAGAATCTTTGGATGTTGTTCTGTATTTAGAGTACGGATTCCTAACGGCGTCAGTGCAATCGACCAATCAAGTTAAGCACTCGCTGGAAGCTCCGCTAGGAATTGTCACTGACATGCAGAATTTCAATGCTTGGCTTACCAACAATCCAGGCTGGACGTCGTACAGTGACAAATCAGACACAATGGCTCGCTGGCTAGCGAACTATGATCTGATCGCGCCAATAGGTCTCGATGGCAGTCGAGATACCTACAACCTTGACCGGTTGCTGATTGAAATGAAGCGGCACTTCAGTGAAGATGCTCCTGCCGGATCAGCACCCTGGCCATACACTCGTCTCAAAGCGGATGTGAGCCTGGCAGCGCAAAAGGCTGGGTTCAACGAGATTGGCATCTTTAAAGTGGAGTTGGTCTCTCCAACTGGCGTCGATGGCCAGTGGGTGAAGCTCGAGTCAATCGTTGATAGTGATCCAGGATTTGATCTGGTGATTGATCCGGCTGACTTGGACTTCAACAAGAACAACTTCTACCCTATGTTCCGAGCTGAAATTGACCACCGTTGGGACTGGCTTCCAAGCTGGGTAACCCAACACCCGGAATGGGCGACAAGGTTCCAAGTCCTTCCGCATTAGCCAAGCGGTTGCCCAAAGATGGGCTGTTGTATTCAAATTAGTAAAACTTCTCAGCTCAATGAGTTGATCACTGCCCCCTTCACACTCGTGAAGATAGGCGCTGATCTAAGTATAACTGAGATATCAAAACAAAAGCCCTCTTGCGTCAAGCAAGAGGGCTTTTTAATATCTTATTCCTCGTCATTTTTCATTCGCCAAACAACTTCCTCAACCTCTACCCTTCTTTCATTAAGAAGTTTTTTAGCTAACTCTTTTCCAGGATTTGTCACAAAATAAAAATCTAAATCTTTACTCAAATTTTCTATATAAGTTGATGGAGAAATTCCTTTGCGTATTGTGTCCAACCAAAAGTCTTCATGAATAAATGACCAAATGTGATCCAAATCTACTAATAGCTTCACTTCTATTGGCATTACTCGATCTCCAGAGTCATTCACCATTTCTGGTTTATCGTGAAAACGAATAGATTTAAAAATTAGATCTTTTTCTTGCTCAGATAATTTTGGTTCGAAACCAAACTCGCCATCCCCATCGCCATCCCCTAAAATTTGTCTAGCCAGTCTCTCACCCTCAACTGCATGCTTTTCTTTTGGTGCCATTGCTATGTCCGTTAGTTTTAGCCCAGAAACCCCCAAACTATTGGCAATTTCTTGCTCAGAAAGCTTGCTCCAGCCAATATCATGAAGAATTAATGACAAAGCAACAACTCTTCGATTAATATTTTCCTCTGGAAATTCAGAAATTAACTGGTCAAGATAGCTCAAACAAGTTGCGACATGAACGTTGGTTGTTCTAACATTTAAGTGAGGCAAGACAAACTTAAAAAAATCTTTAAAATCATCTGGAACGCTTAAAAAATATTTATCCTCCCATGGAATCGAAACCAAAAAATGCCAATCTTTTTTATCAATGGCTATGCCAGTAGGAAGGTTTAAAATAACGTCATCAGGAACAAGAAATTCCCCAAGATTTGGCACACTTTTAATTATGAATTCCATAAACTTTTCTCATTAATTTCTTTCAAAATATTCGTTGAGAATTCATCTACAGAAACAACATTTTGTTCTCTTGTATCGAGTTTTCTAACTGCGACAGTATTGTCAGTAACTTCTTTTTCGCCAACAACGAGCATATAAGGAACCTTATCCATCTGGGCATCTCTAATTTTGGCCTGCAAACGCTCTGCTCGATCATCAAGTTCGACACGAACTCCTGCTTCAATTAATTGAGCTACAACTTTTTGGGCATAATCCATATATTTGTCAGAAACTGGTAAAACTTTAGCCTGTACTGGAGCTAACCAAGTTGGGAACTTACCAGCAAAATGCTCAATCAAAATAGACATATAACGCTCGATTGAACCCATAATTGCAGCATGGAGCATCACAATTTCTTCTTTTTCACCTTTTTCGTTTGTACAAGAAAGATCGAAAGACTTTGGCATATTCATATCTAACTGGATAGTAGCCACTTGCCACTCTCTTCCAAGTGAATCGTAAGCCATAAAGTCTAACTTTGGACCATAAAAAGCTGCTTCACCCAAAGCCTCTACCGCGACTACACCGCGCTCCTTGGCGATCTCTCTTAGTGCATTCTCGGCCATAGCCCAATCAGTCTTGCTTCCCATGTAGTTCTCTGATTTTTCAGGGTCACTTAAAGAAAGTCTAACTGATAATTTAAAGCCAACTGCCTTATAAAATTCATCGACAATATCCCAAATCTTCAATGCTTCATCCTTAAACTGAGTAAGTCTACAAAAAACATGCGCATCATCTTGAGTAATTGCCCTTACACGCGAGAGACCAGAAAGCTCTCCAGTTTGTTCATCTCGATAAACCATAGTGGTATTTGCATATCGCTGTGGCATTTCTTTGTATGAATGAGGCTTTCTAGCAAAAATTTGAGTGTGATGAGGGCAGTTCATTGGTTTCATCACAAAATGATGCCCTTCTCTGGTTTTCATACTAAATAATTCTTCGCCAAACTTGTCCCAATGGCCACTAACTACATATAAATCTTTTTTGGTAATGTGAGGAATCTCAACTCTCTCATAGCCTCTTGCCTTGCGAAGCTCCCAAACAAAATCATTCAAAATGTTTCTCATTAAAGTACCTCTTGGTGTCCAAAGTGGCAAGCCAGGGCCAACTAGATCTGAAAAAGTAAATAAATCTAACTCTTTTCCGAGTTTTCTGTGATCGCGATCTTTAGCTTCTTGTTTCATTTTTACAAAAGCTTCAAGTTCCTCGGCTGTGAAAAAAGCAGTTCCATAAATACGAGTCAACATCTTGTTTTTTTCACTTCCACGCCAATATGCACCAGCAACCGAAAGTAATTTAAAATGCTTTACCTTGCCTGTCGACTCAACATGAGGGCCAGCACAAAGATCGACCATCGCGCCATTTTCGCCTGGTTTTCCAGCTTCACTTGGTTTTCCAGTCCAATAAACTGTGACCATCTCCCCTTTTTCTTCAATTTCAGCAATCCATTCTAATTTGTAAGGGTTGTCTTTAAACAACTCACGAGCTTCGGCAACCGAAATCTCATGTCTAGTAACTGGTAAATTTCTTTCTACAATTTTCTTCATTCTTTTTTCGATTTTTGGAAAATCTAGTTCGGAAATCTGTATTTCTGCCTTTCCTTCAGGCTTATTATCAAAATCAAAATAAAAACCCTCGTCGGTTGCAGGACCCATTGCCAACTGGATTTCTGGATATAATTCTTTTACTGCCTGGTGCAAAACATGCTCTGCAGTATGTCTGAGTTTGTGTAAATCTGATTTTTCGCTATCTAATGTTTCTTGTTTATTCATAATTTCTTTCGTTTGCGTGTCAATAAAGACGCCGCCATTTTTCTTATTATAATGCAAAAAGCTCCCCATTTGGGGAGCTTTTGGTTTTATGTTTTAAACACAATCACCTCAACTCCCTAAACAGGGTTTGTAGTTGTTGAAGTAGCGGTAACTATCAGTTTTTGATACATTAAGATATATTCTATCACAATAAATACTAGTCATTTCTTACTATCCCCTACTATGGTTGAGCGTCAAGTTCTTTGTCTGATAAATCAAATTTCTTAATACTAATTCTATTGGTGACAGGATCCAACCAGACCATTGAGCGATGAATCTTTAATGTTTCCGCCAATGTTTCCAATGCTTTTCTACTATATGGCAATACAGCCAACCCTGTGTTCATAGATCCTTTCTTCGATAATATAACTTCATATTCTTTAGTTTTTCTTTAATTTGCGCACATATTTTCATAAAAAAACCTCTCGTTTTTTTGAGAGGTTGTGTGTTTTTTTTATTTTTTATTTCTATTTAGCATATAAACACACTAACCCCTTGAATCTTAATTGATTGAATAAGACAAATATGATTGCTGGTGCGGTATGTAAATTTACTTTTCATTCAAGATGAATCATAAGTTATCTCCAGGCGGATTGCAATGCGTAATGATTATGTAAATCCAGATTAAAAAACAACTAGACCTTGATTGATACTTGTATTTTTATAAATAATTGAGATAATTCCTTCCTGTCATCCAAAGACAGCGTGCAAATACAAAAATAAGTCACGCCGAGGCAAAAGACAATTAAATTTGAGTTTTAAAACAATCGCAAATTACCAAGTAATTTACCGAGCAACTTTAATCACTCAAAAATTATTCTCTCTTCCCTCTTGAACTTTGGCTAACAAAAATTAGAATTATTTTGTATTTAAAAAGAAGGCGCGCTCGAGGTAAAATAAGTTGCTTCCCCGCGAAAAAAATTATGCCAAACGCAAAAAACTTGAAACAAGTCGAGCTTTTAAAAGAGAAAATCGCAAAAGCTAAATCTATAGCTATCGTTGATTACTCAGGAACAACAGCAAATGATCAAGTCAAACTAAGATCTGAAGTTACCCTAGCCGGTGGCGAAGTTCTAGTTGCAAAGAATACATTAATCGACATCGCAGTTGGTAAAGGAAAACTCACTGATTCTCTTGAAGGAATGAACGCAATCGTTTTTTCATACCAAGATGCAGTCGCTGCCATCAAATCTTTATTTAACTTCCAAAAAGATGTAAGTAAATTGGAAATCAAACAGGGATTTATGGATGATAAAGTCCTTTCAGCTGATGAAGTTATGTCATTGAGCAAACTTCCAAGCAAGAACGAACTCATTTCTATGCTTATTAACAGACTCCAAAGCCCAGCAACTGGATTGGTCAATGTTCTTAAGGCAGGACCAAGAAATCTGGTTTACGCATTACAAGCAATCGTAGATAAAAAGTAAAAATTAGCAGCCTATCAAAGGCATAAGTAGTAATAGACTGACCAACAAACCAAGTAAGAAAGGGACATATGTCAGAAGAAACAAAAGCACTCTCAGCTAAAGTGCAAAAATTAGTAGATGCAGTTAAGGAATTATCCTTAATTGAAGTTTCAGAGCTCGTAAAAGCTTTGGAAGATGAATTTGGTGTAAGTGCAGCAGCTCCTATGATGATGGGTGCAGCAGCAGCCGCTCCAGCAGAAGCAGTTGAAGAGCAAACTGAGTTTGACGTAATCTTAAAAGATGCCGGTTCAAACAAAATTGCTGCTATTAAAGCAGTAAGAGTTCTTAAACCAGAATTAGGTTTAGGAGAAGCAAAAGCTTTCGTAGAGTCAGCTCCAAAAACAGTTTTGGAAGGTGCTAAGAAAGAAGACGCTCAAAAAGCTCAAAAAGATCTCGAAGCAGCAGGTTGTGTTGTTGAGGTAAAATAATTTTTAATTAAATTTATTAAAGGAGCCCCGCGAGGGGCTCTTTTTGTTTTATAGGAAACCCCAGGTTGAAAACTTGGCGGGGATTTTTATACTGTAATCAATTTTCTTAATTTCTACTCTACAACAGTAACTTCGGGATATCGTCCAATTTTCTTATCTGCAGAAATCAACACACACTCCTCTGAAATTGCCTGAGCAATTAACATTCTATCAAACGGATCTTTATGAATTGTCGACAGCTCCTTTATTGCAAACGCATGTTCCAATTTTATTGGCAAAACTTCAAAACCAGTTTTTAAAAAACACTCCTGCAAGCCAATAGACAACTTAAGTTTTTTACCTTGAGCTAATTGATTACTGTCTGTCTTAAGTTTAATACTCATTTCCCATGCATTTACCACACTGACAAAGATAAAGTTATCAGGATTTTCCAGTATATCTCTAACTTTTTGACTTAATCTTGAATCATCAGCAAGCCACCAAATTAAAATGTGAGTGTCTAAAAGGTATTTTTTAATCATTGTTTGTAATCCCACCCTCATAGAAAAGTTTTTCTATTTCTTCAGATTCATCATCAAAATCATCTGACATCTGTATTTTTCCTTTAAGCAAACCCGGCACTCTTGGTTTCATACTTGGATTGTAAGGCACTAACCTTACGAGAAGCTTACCTGCGCGAGCAATAATAACTTCCTCTCCAGACAAAGCACTATCTACCAATGCTGATAGCTGAGTTTTTGCCTGGTACATATTGGTAATTGTCATAAATATAGTTCCCCATTTTTCCTAACTAAACTTAGTCTAGTCTTTAGAATTCAAAATGTCAATCATTGCAACATAGAAACCTTTTAAATCCAAATTCCCTATTGACCTAGTTCATCACACTCTGCTACTTTATTAATAGCAAAGCTTACATTTGAGCTACTTTTCACCGGTATGCTTTGAGCAGAAAGTATCTAGTTTTGCTCAAAATGTATTTAATTTGGTCCAAAAAAATGGGCCTGCTTATAAAAACCATAAAGGACTGTCTAAAATGAATGATCAAGTTTCAGCAAATACCAACACTACTAACGAAGTGGACGACAAAAGAACTGGAAGAGCTGATGATGCCAGCAAACTAGATATCAAAAATCTTCCTGATCTACTAACTGTCAGAGAAGTTGCAGACTTACTCAGAGTTTCACCTTTAACAATCAAAAGATGGGGAAAAAGAGGAAAACTTCCTGCAATCAGAATCAATTCTAGAGGTGACAGAAGATATAAGAAAGAAGCAGTGCTTTGGTTACTAGGCGTTACTGAAGAGTAAAAATTTCTTTAATTACTAATCCAATAAACTCTAAAAGGCTCATTTGTCTACGCCATCTCCATGGTTCGACTATCAGTCTATACAACCACTCTAAACCCAGATTTTGCATTAATTTAGGAGCTCTGGGCACCTTTCCTAAGAGCACATCGAAGCTTCCTCCCACGGCAACTACTATTGAAACCCCAGAATCGTTTAACAAATCAAAATTCTCGACAATCCACTTTTCTTGATTAGGAGCGCCAAAGGCAACAAAGACCAGATCTGGTTGTAGTTCTATAATTGTCGAAATTATCGATTTGCTCTCACCGTCTGTTGGACTATAAATCTTGTTATAACCTTCGGCCCACCATATTGTTTTTAAATCATCCTCAGCAGATTTTCTCTTACCATTACTATCTAAACTTAAAATTTTTACTGTTTGACCATCATATTCCCTGCCCTCATAACCTCTTCCGCCAACAATTAAAACTTTCAAGTCATCTTTTTTTGCAATTTTTAATAAATCTTTTGTTAAATCAATTCCCGTGATTCGTTGAACAATTTCTTGCTGACTAGTATTCTGTTTATCATTACCTTTGTTTGTTCCTTTGAAAAAAGCCAAAATCTTAGCGGCAAAAAGCAGCCCCACGCCATCAGGAATCAAAAAGTCAGCAAAACCCAAATAGTTAGCGAATCTTTTTTGCTTTTTGGCCAAAACAATTTGCTCCGAGTTGGGAGTAAAAACGGAAAGCGTCTTGCCTTTAGTTTTTAAGTGTAAATTTAAAATATTTAGCAGTGAATCATATTCTTTGCCAAATATTTCATAACCAAATAAATTAGTTGTCATGTCACTCTTTTTCATATTTTTGCAATTATCATCATTCTGTCCCGCTTACCATACAACACCCGTTAAAAAGCTTACTTTTGATATAGTTGATCAATAATTATAAGATTTGCCTAAAATCATCATTTTTTACAAATAATTGACAATTTTAGTTTTAATTTATCAAATTTAAGTATACAACAATATTTTATAAAAAGTATTAACATTCGTTATATTTTCGTGTTTTTTGTACTGAACACTAAGTTTGTTCTATATTGCGAAACTTAAAAACAAAAAATCCATACATTATGTGATCACCTTCAAGATGTGATTTTTAGCTCAAACCCTTATTGAACAACTTTTGTCTTGAGAAAGAATATTTTCTCAAGACCCCTCCCCCAGCAAACAAAAAGTTTGATCATTTTTTGGACAAAACCCGAACATTTGTCTAAAAAAAATGTAAATAAATTTTAATGACTCTAATGCAACTTTTTGTCATAATATGTTTACAAATTTGATTTCTCATACTCCAAATAAGACAAAACACAAAAGACCTTAGTAAGTTATAATAAATTCATGCCAACTTTTGAAGAACTTAGAGAGAAACATAATAGTTTTAAATTTGAGAAATATTCTTGGAAATTGTTGTCCGATGATGAAAAAAATTCAGGTTTAGAAATTAAATTTCTATATAAAATTGAACCTGACATTTATTTTTCCCCTACTCTGCTCGTTAAAAACGTCACTCAAAAAATGATTGATGATCAGGGATCAAATAGCATTGACACCTACATTTTTAATATTGGCATGGCGGAAATGTTTAGTTACTGGAAAAGTACTGCCTCTTCTAATATTGAAATCTTGGCAGGAGATCTCAATCAAGAACAAATTGAATGGTGGCATAAACTCTTGATCAAAGGTATGGGTGAGTATTTTTTTGTAAATAACATTAAGTTCACAGCTGATGATTTTGTAAAGATTGTTTCCAAACAGAACCATGACTCCTCGGCCAACCAAGAAGCTGTGGGCAACCAAAATTCTACAGCTGGACAGATCACAAATGCTTTGGGGGGAAACCACCGGGCTGTGGATAGAGACACAAAAATTCTGATTCCAATCGGCGGAGGCAAAGATTCCTCGGTCACCTTAGAAATCTTAAGTAACTCTGGAAACTCTAATAGTCCTGGTAGCGCCAAGGGACAGGACATAATTCAGGTTGGAACTTTCGTAGTCAGTCCAACTCAGGCTGCGCTAGATTTAATTTCAGCAAAAGAAAATTCAGCTTTGGACGATTTAGCATTGAAAAATTCAGTTTCAACCGATTTACAATCAAACAAACTTGAAAAAATTGAAGTTAAAAGAACAATCGATTCTGGACTAATTGATCTAAACAATCTCGGCTATTTAAACGGCCATGTGCCTATTTCATCATTTTTTGCCTTTTTAAGTGTCTTTGTAGCAGATCTTTTTGGCTACACCCATGTTGCAATTTCGAATGAAAGAAGCTCAAATGAAGGCAACGTTCAATTCTGTGACCGAGAAATTAATCATCAGTACTCAAAAACATATGAGTTTGAAACTGACTTCCAAAAATATGTTAAAAAATATTTACCAGAAAGCGCACCACTTTATTTTTCTTTTCTAAGACCGTTGTATGAGCTACAAATTGCTAAAATATTCTCAGGAAATTCTAAATTTACCTCAGGAATGAATAAATATCACCAAGTTTTTAGGAGCTGCAACCGAGGTCAAAAAACTAACTCATGGTGCGGAGAGTGTTCTAAGTGTTTGTTCGCTTACGTTATTATTCACCCCTTTGTGGATGACGAAAAAATACATTCCTACTTTGGCAAAGATATTTTGGATGATGAAAAGCTCTGGACAATCGCTCAAGAATTGCTTGGAGTTGGTGCAAAAAAACCTTTAGAATGTGTCGGCACTCACGAAGAAACAATCGTTGCCTTTTATCTAGCTGCAAAAAAATATTTGGATAAAAACCAAAAATTTCCTGCTTTGCTCGAAAAAGTTTATCAAAATATAATTATTCATGAGACCAATCTAGAAAATAGAACTAGCGATATCTTAAATGCTTGGAATGAAGACAACTCAGTTCCAGACCAATTTTCAAAATTACTTAAAAAATATATGGCGATAAAGGAGAATAGCGAAGTAAAAGAGACCGATCTAGGCCATCGAGAAACGAAAGAAAGTACCCTAAAACAAAAGCCAAAAAAGATAGACAACGAACCACAAAATGACTCTCTAACACAAAGATCAGAACTAAGTTCCAACAGAAAATTACACTGGGGCAATTCAGACAATCAAAAGCTAGAAAATTTCCTTCATACAATGGAATCTAAGAAGATTCTTATTCTTGGTCTCGGAAGAGAAGGATTATCAATTTACAAATTTTTACGTGAGAATTTTCCAAATAAAAAATTATTTCTTATAGACGAAAAAAAACTTTCAGAACTAGGAAGTGACTGGCAAAAAATTAAAGAAAACGACGACAATGTAATGTTCGCAACCGAAATTGAAGGCCTCTCCAAAGGAAAAGAGTTTAAATTAAATAACACTGACAAAAATAAAATCTTGGCAATTAAATCACCCGGACTGTCTCCAAAAAATCCTCTGATTTTGCAAGCCCAAAAAATTAAAGCGCAATTCACTTCAAGCACAAACATTTTCTTTGAACTTTTAGAAACCATAAATTCTGCCAAGAATGGCGATTCTCATTTAATTAAAACCATCGGCGTCACTGGGACAAAGGGAAAAAGCACCACAACTTCAATGATCAATCATGTTTTAACTGACTGTGGTTTTAAAACTTTTTTTGGCGGAAATATTGGTATTCCTCCCCTATCTCTTTGGACTAAAATTTCTAAAGTTTTAAAAGATGAAGGAGAAACTGAATTTATTGACAAGCCAATTACTGTAATCCTTGAAATGTCATCGCATCAACTAAGCGATCTTAAATTCAGTCCATCTATCGCCGTCATTTTGGATATTTCTCCAGAGCATCTAGATTATTACGATTCATTTGACGAATATGTTCAAGCAAAATCTCAAATTTCTAGATTCCAAACCGATACCGATCTTGTAATTTTTAATGACAAGCAAAAGCTCCCAACTAAGCTGGCAAATCTTGGAAATGCCGAACAAATAACCTTTAACATTGAGAATAATGTTTCAAATAACTCGATTATTTATCGAAATGAATCAATTATTGATCTTGATCAGCTTCCAGTAATTGGAAAACACAATATTTTGAACTCAATTCCTAGCATTATCATTGCAAAAGAGCTTGGTTGCAGAACAGCAGATATAAATCGAAGTTTAAAAACATTCAAAACGCTACCTCATCGACTTGAAATTGTCAGTAGCACCAATAAAATTCTCTATGTTAATGACTCGCTGTCGACTACTCCTAAGTCTTGCATTGCTGCTATTAATAGTTTCAATAACTCACCAATAATTTTAATTGCAGGCGGTCACATTAGGAATCTTAAATTTGATGAGTTGGCAAAGTCCCTGCTTGAGAGCAATATTAAGCACTTAATCCTGCTTCCAGATACAGGAGAAAAAATTCTAGAAGAAATTAAAGCTCTAGAGCCAACTTACGAGCGAGAGATAAGCTTCACTTTGGTAGGAGATATGAAAGAAGCAGTTGCTGTAGCCAAATCTTTTGCCGTAAGCGGAGATGTTGTTTTGTTGAGTCCAGCTGCCGCAAGTTTTGGACACTTTAAAGATTATCAAGATAGAGGCGACCAATTTAAAAAATTTGTTCTCTACTCAAAATAATTACTCGCCATAGCCCAAACTTGTTTTGAATTGATCTAGATGTTCTAGTGCTGTTCCAATACCTTCGATCACAACGCTTTCAGGATTATCTACAACGGTCACCGGAATTCCCAATCTCTCAACAAAATAGTCTTCGATGCTGTTTATGTTGGCCAAACCACCAGATATGAGTAAGCCTTTGTCGATTACATCAACAGTAAGTTCTGGAGGCATTTTTGACAACAAATTTCTAAGTAACTCTTCAGTTTTATTCATCAAATTGAGTGTTTCTGACATTAGATCAGCAGAACTTATCATAATCTCTTTTGGACTTTCAGTTTTGCTATCTTGACCTCCGATCATCTTTTCCCTGGAATTTCTTTTGTTAACAGAAACAATTTCACGAATTATTTGTTCAGATGCAGATTTGCTGATATTTAGTGAAAAATTCTCTTTTAAAAAAAATATTATTCTATTCGAAAAATATTCCCCTCCCAACTCGTTTGAAACTAAGGCAATTATGCTACCCAATGAAATAACTACTCCTTCTACAACACCTTCTCCTAAATGTAAGAAAAAACTCCCAGATGCATCCGCTATTGGAACACCAGCGCCAATACTTGCTGCCAACGGCTGAGCAATGGTATAAACTTCGGCTGCGCCCAAATCATAAATTATTTCCGTTATGATTTCTCTGTCTGCCTGAGATGACGAGGCAGGTACGCTGACCATAATGATTGGGTTTAACATCAAGGTTGAGCCAACCCACTTGTTCAACAAAATTTTTAGATAAGATTTTATTGCTCTGTCATCATAAATCTCACCATTTCTAACTGGAAAAATCACTTTGATATGATTTCCCACTCTTCCTTCCATTTCCAATGCTTCGGCACCAACGGCGATAATGTTTCTATCACTCTCGCCAGTTCCTTTTAAAGTATCAACAGCCATGCAGGTAGGTCCTTGAAAAACGACACCCTTTCCCTCAATCCAAATTCGAGTTGTTTTACTTCCCAAATCCAAACCGATTTTTTTATTTATTTTAGATAGAAGTGGTATTTTCATTTAGATTCTTTTGTGACTTAGCTATATAATACAGATATGATGACCGGGGTCAACAAACGTTTTATTTATACTGCATTATCCGCATTTGTTATCTTGGTTGGTACCGCAATTGCCATTCAGTATGCCAAAGGAGGATTCCGAGTCACTCCAGAAGGCTTTATTCAAGGCACTGGCCTATTAGCTGCAAACTCATTCCCAACCGCGGCAGAAGTCTTGATTGATGACAAGCTTATCACAGCTACTGACGATACTGTTTATCTTGAACCAGGAAACTATAACATTAAAATTGAAAAAGATGGCTACACATCTTGGACAAAAAATATAAAAATTGAAAAGGAGCTGGTGGTTCAAACAAATGCCGTCCTTTTTCCAAAAGCTCCAAGTCTTAGCACTTTAACTTTCTCAGGCGCAGAAAATCTTTCACCGTCACCAGATGGACAGAAAATTATTTTTTATTCTAACTCAAATTCTTCAGAGAGAAAGAATGGTTTGTATCTCTTAGAACTAGTCAATAATCCATTATCCTTTCAAAAAGAAGCCAAACAAATTGCCGGAGATTCTCCGGGATTTGATTTGGAAATTGCCAAATTTATTTGGTCACCAGACAGTAGTGAGGTGATCCTAATCTCTAAACAAAGAGAAGTATTATTAGACATCTCTACAATGAACTCCCTTGATACTTTGCAAGACATTTCTTATCGAAAAAAACAAATTTTATCTGAATGGGAGCAAGAAATGTACCTTAGAGAAAGAGAGTTTTTCGCTAAGTTCCCTCCTGAAATCGTTTCGATTGCAACAGCCAGCGCGAAAAATATTT
>VFLK01000021.1 GCA_009885085.1 Minisyncoccota bacterium | reverse complement strand
AGAAAAATAATGACAGCTTCTCCAACTAGTTTGAAAAATATCCCTGTTGTGCCAGATTCAATTAAGAAAGCTGTTTGGGTTTCCTGGATTATCATGATTATCATTGCGTTCGTGAGCACAATTTATTATTTTATTGCTCAGCCACAGCTCCCAATTTTATATTCACTTGCGCAAAAAAATGATCAGATTGTTCAAAAAGAATATTTATTTTTATTTCCAGCCATTTCCTTATTAATGAATCTTTTGCACCTCCAAGTAATCAAAGTTTTAAAAAAATACTCTTCATTGATGTTAAAACTATTTGTTTTTACTACTTCGTTCCTACAAATCATTTTTCTTTTATCATTACTTAGAATTGTGATGATAACTATTTAAATAAAGTTAATTATGAATCAATTTTTAGTTGCTTTCCTAGCTAGCTTTTTAATTACTCCGTTAGTTATTAAAATTTATAAAAAAAATAAATGGCTAGACAACCCTGAAGAATTTAAACATGCTAAAAAGACTCACTCTAAAACAGTCCCTCGTGGTGGTGGCTTAGTGATTTTCTTTGGAATATTAATTGCCACCTCAATTTTTCTAAATTTTGACTATCATTTAATTGCAATACTTAGTGGTGCTCTACTACTAACTGTGGTTGGAACTCTTGATGATATTTACGATATTCATCCTGCTTTCAGACTATTTGCAGGTTTAGTCGCGGCATTAATAGTAGTCGGTTCTGGAATTGGAATTGCCTATGTTACAAATCCTTTTGGAGCCGGAGTCATTCATTTAGATCAGCCCCAAATTAGTTTTAATTTCCTTGGTTCAACTAGAAATATCTGGGTACTCTCAGACCTTTTTGCATTAATATTTATTGTTTGGAACATGAATATTGTTAATTGGTCCAAAGGTGTGGATGGACAAATGCCCGGATTTGTAAGTATCGCTTTAATTTTTATTGGCATACTTTCAACTAGATTTTTGGATGATCCAACCCAGTTTAATACGGCATTTTTATCTTTTATTGTTTCTGGAACTTTTGCAGGACTTTTGATTTGGAATTGGTATCCTCAAAAAATTATGCCAGGATATGGCGCCGGATCGCTTGCTGGATATTTCTTATCAATTCTGGCAATTTTGTCAGGAGCAAAGATTGCAACTGTTTTTATGGTTCTAGGACTTCCAACTGCAGATGCAATTTTCACTATAATGAGAAGAATCATTGCCGGAAAGTCACCTCTTTGGGGAGATAGAGGACATCTCCACCATAAAATGTTAGATGTGTTAAAGTGGGGTAGACGTAGAATAGCCATTTTTTATTGGTTAAGTAGTTTTTTGCTAGGACTGCTCTCTCTATATTTGAATACTAGCGGAAAATTGATTACAATGCTCGTAGTTCTAGTCTTAGTATTTAGTTTTTTAATTTGGGCAAAATTTACTACTCTAAAATCAGAAAGTAAATAACTATGATCCGAGATTCTTTTTTATACAATGTTGTTAGAACAGCAAGACCTCAACAGTGGATAAAAAATTTAGCCCTTTACGCAGCCTTAATATTTTCAGGTTTTTTCTTTTACGTCCCGGCAAGTGGACCTAGTTACTTTGTTACAGTTACCTACGCCTTTTTAGTTTTTTGTGTTTTAACCTCAAGTATTTATTACATCAACGACATTATTGATTTTGAATCAGATAAACAACACCCTTTCAAGAAAAAACGCCCAATCGCTTCAGGATTACTTGATATCAAAACTGCAACGGTAATTGCCATCTCTGGGCTACTTTTAACCGCCTTGTTATCAATGGGGATGCCTTTATTTTTTAAATTATTATTACTGGGATATTTATTACTTCAATTTGGATACTCAAAAATATTCAAACATATTCCAATTGTAGATGTTGTTTCAATTGCTTCAGGATTTTTAATTAGAATTTACGCAGGAGCAGTTATTGTTAATTTACATATGAGTGTTTGGTTTTTATTAACCGTAGTTTCGGCATCTCTATTTTTAGCTGTTGGAAAAAGACAAAGCGAAAGAACATTATTAATTGGCCAAAAAAATATTGGTGAAACAAGAGTTACGCTTAAAAGGTATAGTCAACGATTATTGGATCAATATACCAGTATGTTTGCCAATGCAACTTGGCTAACTTATGCTCTATTTGCGTTTCAAAATGAGATTAGTGCCCCAAGACAAAAAATAGCATTGTTTTACAGTTTCTTACCAAGAGCACTTCAATCCCAAAAATTATTAATGCTTTCCACTCCACTGGTAATTTTTGGAGTGATGAGATATCTGCAACTTATTTATGAAAGCAATCAAGGGGAGTCTCCAGAGAAAGTTCTACTCAAGGACAAACCTCTTTTAATTACCGTACTACTTTTTGGATTAATTGTCATGATAGTTACTTATTTCCTCACTTGATTATTCGTCAAAAATAAATGCGTAACATCGTTTCAAAATACTATCCTCAACTGCTTTTAGCAATTTTAGCATTTTCTTTTTTTACAAGGTTTTATCGACTAAATATTCCCGAAAAATATGTTTTCGATGAGGTCTATCACGCCGTCACCGCTAAATTAATTGCACAAAATGATACTAGAGCTTACGAGTGGACTAATCCTCCACCAGAACCAAATACAGCTGTCGATTGGTTGCATCCTCCAATTGCAAAATACTTTCAAGCACTCTCTATGAGACTTTTTGGTGAAACATCATTTGGGTGGAGATTTAGTTCGGCCATTTTTGGCGTTATCGCAATTCTACTTACGGCAAGACTTGCTGATAATTTATTCAAAAATAAATCAGTCTCACTAATCGCAGCCCTAATTTCATCACTTGACGGGTTAATGCTGACAATGTCGAGAATTGCGATGAACGATATTCATGTTACTGTTTTTATTTTAATGGCTTTGAATTTATATACAATGTATTTAAATTCAAAAAGAAAGAAATTAAAGTTTTTGATACTAGCCGCATTATTTTCAGGGATTGCAATGGGCACAAAATGGTCAGGAGTATTTTCTTTATTAATAATTGGCTTTTTTGAAGCAATTAATTTAATGACAACTTTCTTTTCCAAAATTTCTAAAAAACTTGTGTTAGCTAAAGTTAAAACTCTTCTTAAAAATACATTTTTATTATTTCTAACATTAGTAATTCTGCCGTCTGCAATTTACATACTTTCATATGCGCACATGTTTATTCTTGGCAAAGATTTCAATCATTTGATTGAAATGCACAAAAACATTTGGTGGTATCAAACAACACTTGTTGCAACACATCCTGCTCAATCAAGACCAATTGACTGGTTTTTAGATTCAAAGCCTGTATGGCTAGATGTAAGTTGGTCTGAAGGCAAAAGAGGAGACGAATATGCATTTGGAAATCCAGCTATCTTTTGGGTTGGAGATATATTAATTTTTGCAACAATTGTCTATTTAATTTATTTATTTGTGAAGATGATTAAAAATGGAGGTTGGGCCGGTATTACTGCTAACAAGAATTTGAAACTTAAAAAGGATTTTTTTAGACTTTTTTATTTGCTATTTGCTTATCTTGCAGTTTGGTTGCCTTGGCAACTCTCTCCAAGAATTATGTTTTTTTATCATTACTTGCCAGCAGTACCTTTATTAAGTATTAATATGGCATTTTGGTTAAATAAACTTTTAACAGGCAAAAAAAATCATAGAATATTGGCAATGATCTTTTTGTTTAGTTTTGTTGTAATTTTTATAATTTGGTTCCCTCATTGGACAGGAATAGAAGTTCCAAACGAAATTAAAGATAATATCTATTTTGCAGTTGATTCATGGAAACAAAAATAGTTTCAAATATGGTAAAATCTATAGGTGATTTATCCAGATAATAAGACGTTCTACAAGAGAAATATTTCAATTTTCTACATAATGGAGTTTTTTAGCTCATTATATTTTTTGATCCCAATTTGGGTGGCTTTTGAACTAAGATACATAACATTTTCTCAAATTGCTACTTTGGAAATAATTATTTTTGCTAGTCAAATTTTACTTGAATTACCAACAGGAGCCTTTGCAGACTTACTTGGTAAAAAACCAACGATATTTCTAGGTATGTTAATTACTGGCGCTTCATATGTTGCGTTTGGTCTTTCTAGCTCATTTAATGACTTGCTTTTCAGCGCAATATTGACCGGAGTTGGTTCCTCACTTACTTCAGGTGCAAGAGAAGCAATGATATTTGATACTCTCAAACAAGTTGGCAAAGAAAATTCTTTTGATAAAATTTCAAGCAAATTAAGTGTTATCTTTCAAATTGGAATGGCAACAGCAACTTTGCTTGGAGGCTTCATGTCATTGATTCATTTTAGATTTCCACCAATCGCAACGGGCGTTGCCATGATGTTTGGTGGACTTTTTGTTTTAAAACTATTTGAACCTCAAATTGATTCAGAAAAATTCACTTTAAGAAACTACCTCAGACAAACAAAGCTCGGATTTATGGAACTATTTAAAACTAAGTACAGTACTTTAATCTCAATCTTTTATGGTTTAGTTGGTGGTGTAACTTTTTCAATTCAAATAGTTTTTACTAAATTAATTATGACAGAGCTAATGTTTTCCGATACTCAAAACGGAATAATATTCTCGGCAATTAGAATCATTAACGGTTTACTCTTATTTTTCTTGGTCAACAAAACAAATATTCTTGATAGAAAAAAATCTTTATTTTTATTTGCAATTTTAATTCCAATATCATTACTTCCTGGTGCATTTTTTAGTAAAATAATTGTGGTTCCATTCGTACTTTTAATGATGCTGTTATCTGCTGCTAGATGGTCACTACTTGGAAAGTACACTAATGATGTCTTCTCTTCAAAAAATAGAGCAACAGCAATATCAGCTCTCAGCATGCTAACTGGAGTAGTTTATATTGCCACAATGGCAAGTTCAGGACCAATTTTGGAATACTATCATGGATCGAAGATGTTCTTTACCATAATTGGAGTTGTATGTTTAGCAACAATTACACCACTTGGAATCTATCTATCTAGAATGAAGGTTGAAAAACAAACTTCTGAAATGGACAAGAAATTTATTGCTCAGGCGCCTCTAGAAACGCCAGCTATTTAATTGTGGTTAGAGCAAAGCAAAGATTCCACATATAAGAATATTAATATAAAATTGATTTATGAATCAAGAATTAGATACTAAGAGTAGTGATAAAGAAACTCACTTATTGATCACCGATACCTTTTTTCAAACAGAGAATCCAGATATCCGTTTCAGAAGAATGATGATCGGTAGAAAAAATCTGCCTCACTTTGTACTAAATTTAGATGTAAATAAAATTGACCTTTCAAATGTAAAAAATTTGAGTATTAAAGCAAATCTAGTTGATGGTGAAACCAATATAGAATTACCTACATCTATTGCAGATAATTTAGGTAGATATTTTAGAGAACAACCAGATAATTATTCTGGTAGGCCAATGGACTGCGCGGTATTTATTGCATATCTTTTTGACCTTAAGTTTGATTTTTCATTCTTTGACAAGTGGAACAAAGAAGAAATAAAAAATTTCAAAGATCTTAAGCCTGGTGATGTAGTTTGTATTTATGGTGAAAAAGTTGCTAGAGCAATGCATATGGCTCTTTACCTAGGCTATGGTCTATTTGCATCGATTACATCATCTATAAAAACGCCCATGATTAATAATATTAGAGAATTAGAGTTATTATATGAATCAGAAAGATTTGTTAAATTTACTTTACTTCCTGAAACTTTGCAGTAATCATAAATAAAATGAGATTTACTCTAGAAACGCCAGCGATCTAATTTCGCTCATCACTTGCTTGATTAAAGTTTTAAGGTCTTCGACGGCTTGATCTGAAATTGTGAAGCTTCTAATTATATGTTGATCTAGATGGGCGCCACCGGGCTCGATGAAATCAAACTCCGCTTGGGTTACGATATATGGAAAAGTTTTGTCTAACTCTGCGAGAAGTTTGTAAAAAACTAACTGTCGTTGATATCGACCTCGAATAGTTTCTGGTAATTCTTTTTCACGATCGGAGTAATCATCAATTGAACTTTGTCCGTTGATGACGTTCTCAGTTTTTGGTTTGCCTGTTTTGTAGTCAATGACGCGAATGGTTTTTACTCCAGAGCTCTTGGATTCATCTAGCAACTCAACCCTGTCGATTCTTCCTGATAATTTAATTTCGTGCTCACCGTCCAAGAGTACTGCCTTATTTAGCTTGCCCCCAAAAAATTTCTCTACAAATAGTGGGGGAGTCAAATGATTTTTTTTAGGATCCAGAACTTCATCATAATAAAAATCTAAAACTTTCTCTCCATGTTTTTTGCGTTCGATAAAATCTGATTCTAATAGCTGTTCGCGCTTTAAAGCAGTTTCAAAACTCTTAATCACCTGCTCTTTTGATAGTGGTTTTTTACTAGCTCCTTCTTTAAAAAAGTCATTCATCAAACTCAAGTAAAAGCTTTCCATAGCTGCATGGACCGCTGTTCCAAAGGCCAAAATCGGGCTTTTGGCACGAGGCGTTCGCAACAAGGAGTTGATCATAAATTCATGTGGATCTTGCAAATAAGAATTCAATGCCGTGACAGACAACTTAAACTCATCCACCAAATGTTTGAAAAACTCTCGTTCACTATCGGAATAAGTTTTGGCTGGTTCACTAGTACTGGTTAAAATTTTCTCCAACAAAGTTTCTGATTTTTTCAATAAATTTTGCGAATCTTTTTCTGAGACTAGTGTAGTGTTCTCCCCGACCTCATTTAAGAACATTGAGTTCATCATTTCTTTGCCGTTAGTTCTGGTTTTAGACCATGTGATATATGTCTTTATTTTTGAACGAGTAAGTGCCACATAAAACAATCTTCTATCATCTTCATTCTTTTCTTTTTTGCTAACATCAGTATTTTCCAAAATACTTTCTGGCAAGGGAATTAGCTCTCTAGTTCTTGGATTGCCCCATTTTTTGTCAACGCAACCAAATACAAAAACATAATCCCATTCTTTGCCTTTACTACCATGAGCTGTAGCCAATGAAACACGATTCTTAGTTAAGTTCAAATCCTCAATCTTAATTTTCACTCCATGCTCTTGCATCACCACCACAGTATTTAAAAAATTATCCAAAGTGAAATCTCGTTTCTTGTTCACAAACTTTTTAATTTCTGAGTACAAAGAATTAATCGCGTACAGATGATCGGTCTTCACTGGTTGAGATAAAACATACTGCATGAAACTAAAGCCGTTTGGTTTTGGAGCTTCCTTGTTACCAAAAATTTCTGAGTTGTCAGCGTTAATAACTAAACTAAACCATTCGTGGAATAACAAGTTGTTGCTGAGTTGATACCAACTTAATAATTTATTTTTAAAGGCCGCAAGTTCCACAAAATTTTCTTGGGTCAAACCATACATTTCTCCCTGCAAATTTTTTTCATTTGAGTTTCTTTGCAAACTTGATTTAACTTCAACAAAACTTTTTTCTAAAACAATCCCAATTGAAGTTCGCAAACTTCCAGCAATTCTAGCTAATTTATAGACATTCAATACTTCAAGCCCAAGCCACGAGTACTGCATGACTGTAAATAAATCTTCAGTGTCATTTCCTGTACCCAAATCTTGCAAAACTCTAAAAAAAGTAATTAGTTGTTGGACCAACAAATCGTCGAAAACATTGCCGCCCACTGCCAACTCATAACAAATTTCCCACTTTTCCAAAACTTCTTTAATCAAAACTGCTTCTTTATTATTGCGATACAAAACAGCAATGTCTTCTAAGGCCACACCGGATTTTTCTAGTTTTTTAATTTCCTCTGCCAAAAATAATAATTCCAAAGTTTCGCTCTCAGCTGCATAAACAGTTATATCTTCTCCCTTGCCTTTGGAAGATTTGAGTTTTTGAGTCAAAGCGCTATTTAATCCAACCTTACCATCGTCAAGATCATTCCCAAAATCAAGGGTATTATTGCCAATCAAATCATGTGCCGCGTTATAAACTTGAGTGCTGCACCTATAACCAGTAGCTAAAGTTACAACTGTCACATCAGAATATTTATCAACAAACTCCAACATATTCTCAGTCGAAGCCCCTTGGAACCTAAAAATAGATTGATGCGGATCACCCACTACAAAAATATTTGGCGGATCACCTAACTCTGCCCAAAATGAAGCCAACAAATCAACAATTTTATTTTGAGCAGAGTTGGTGTCTTGGTATTCATCGACCAAAATATATTGAAATCTTTCTTGATAATCCAAAAGCAGTTCTTGGTCTGCTTCAAATGCCTGAACCACAAAAGTTATCATGTCATCAAAGTCATAGCGTTTGCGAGTCTTTAGTTCTGCCAAGTATTTGATGTACAAAACTTGAAGATCTTTTTGTTTGGACAATTCTTTAGTTTGTTTGAGAAGCACGCTTGAAAGTTTAGTCTTAGCTTTCTTACCAGCATCAGCTTTGGCTTGTTCTTGAGCCCAATATTCTTCAATAGCAGTTTCGAGGAGTTTTTCTTCTGAGTCCAAAATATTTTCAAATTTTTCTGGTGTAATGTACTCACGCTTTAGAGCGGAAACTTGAGAAATGATGTGCTTAATATAGTACAGCGGAGCATTAAGAGGTTTGAGATCTTGTAAATCAGAGTCTAAAATTATAGCCTCGAAGATTTCAAATCTTTCAAAGTCAGAAAGTGGCTCACTACCCTTTTCGATAGGAAATTTTTCTGGATATTGAGAAATAACTTCACTGGCAAAAGCATGAAAGGTCATGATGTTAACGTAAAAACCATCGGTGCCAATCATTGAGACAATGCGCTCGCGCATATTTTGTGCGGCAGAATCTGTGAAGGTGAGCGCCAAAATATTTTGAGGATCAATGTCCTGTTTTTGCAAAATGTTAGCAACACGGGTGGCGAGAACTTGGGTTTTGCCTGTACCAGGACCAGCCATGACCATGACAGGACCTTCAATAGTGTCAACAGCAATGCGTTGCTCGGGGTTTAGTTGAGAGTAGGTTTTTTGAAAGGCTTGGTTGGTATTATTTTGGTTGATAGAATTTTGGTCGGTGGAGGACATATAGGTATTCTAGCATTAATGGGAGGGGTATAGGATTTATTAAAAGCAACCTTATATATAATTACAATTATTCTCCAATTTGCTCTGACACATTGCTAACAATCACACTCTCCCCAATTTGTTTCTCTATCTCTAATCTAGCCTTCTTGGCTACTATACCACCCTGTTTTGCAACTCTTCTATTAGCTGGCAAGCCACTTGGCTTCTTTTTCTTTGAGATTTCTGTGGTCGAAGCTTCTGCCAACATATTTAAAACAAGCTCTAGATTACTCATGTTATCTCTTAAATTTTGCTTCTGCAATCCCTTTAGTTTTTTGTAACTTTTAACATTCTGTCCAGACCATGCTTTTGTAATATCATCAGTTAAAATTCCATACTCAAATCCTTTTGCTCCGCGATCTTCCCATTCATCTGTGAGCGCTTTTCGCACTTCTATAGTTTTGAGTCGCTGATTAATCCACTCTTTTGAATAGCCTTTTTTAAGATATATCTGCATTGCGCGATTAAAAGCTAGCTCTGGGTCCTCAATTTCCTCAATTCTCTGATAGCCAACCTGAGCTAACCACAATTTAAATGGCTCAGCTTTTTTACTAGGAATAGATTGAATAGCTCTAAGTAAATTTTCTGTGGAAAAACAATCTGTTGTATATTTCTTACCGTCAGTGGCCTTAAATTTCAGTTGTACGATTTTTTCGTACAACTGACTTCCTTCTTCTCTAAGTCTCAACTTAAGATCGCTCCAGTATCTTTTTGGTATGCTTGAGTCAGTTAAGACTGCAACCACATCCACAACAGAAAAAAACCACAACTCTTTTTCTGCATCCCAATGCCTGCGAACTTGCTTTTGGTCAAACAAAATAATTGATTTTTTCATCTCTCAAATTTTAGCCAAAGAATATTACATTTAACTTGCATCCAGTATCAACCAAAGAAAATACGAAGTCAAGATTAAGAAACGTTCAAATACTCCCTCACCCTCGGCACCACTTCCTTGCCGATCAACTCAATTGACTTCATCAATTGCTCATGTGACAAACCTGCATTATCCAACTGAAAGGTAAATCTAGAAATTCCACCTAAAGCCTTACTGTGCCTAACTATCTTTTGAGCTACTTCTTCAGGACCGCCAATTACAATTGCTCCTTTTGGACCAATCTGCCCATCAAAATGAGCTCTAGTTACTGGTGGCCAACCTCTTTCTTTACCAATCTTAGTAAAACTCTTAGCGTAACCTTTGTAATAATCTTTAACTGCCATTTCTTTAGTTTTAGCTACATAACCCAATGAATGTAAACCCACTTGCAACTCTTCTGGCTTGTACCCTGCTTCCTCACCTGCTTTGCGATATAAATCCACCAAAGGTCCGAATCGATGTGTTTCCCCACCAATCACCGCCACAGCCAAAGGTAAGCCCAACTGACCAGCACGAATAAATGATGCTGGAGTTCCACCAACACCGAGCCAAATAGGTAATTTTTTCTGAAGAGGTCGAGGATAAATCTGTTGATTGATCAAAGCCGGTCGAAATTTACCACGCCAATTAACAACCTCATTATCGCGAATTTTTAATAATAAATCTAACTTCTCGGCAAAAAGTTCGTCATAATCCTCAAGACTAAACCCAAACAATGGGAATGACTCGATAAACGAACCTCTGCCCACCGTAATTTCAGCTCGACCATGAGAAATTAAATCCAAAGTCGCAAAATTTTGAAAAACTCTAACTGGATCAGCCACACTCAGCACTGTCACCGCACTGGTAAGTTTAATCTTTTTGGTACGCGCTGCCGCTGCTGCCAAAATCAGAGTTGGAGCAGAATCAAGAAACTCTTCTCGATAATGTTCACCAATTCCAAAGACATCCAAACCCATTTTGTCGGCGAACTCCATTCGTTCTAGCAATTCGGCTAGGGTGTCACGACTTGATTCTTTGGCAGCAAAGCTGTCTACTCCGATTTCCATCATTTTGTTTAAATTGATATTGATATGATTATAATATACTATTAATTAATATGTCTTTTTATACAAAAATTCTTAGAAATAAAAAATTAGTTTTCGCGCTCTTTATAACGGCCTTAATCTTAGGTCTGTTAATTTGGGGATTTCAATGTCATTGGGTATATTATTCAACAATTGTAGATGGTAAGAATGTGAATGTTGACGGTCCAATTTTCAATTACGAAAAACTGCCAAATTTCTTACAATTGATTTTCTCTTGGAACAAGAATATAAATTTTTGTCGGTAAAATATCACCAAAATATTTCTTCTGTCCCAACATCTATTATCTCTTTCAAATCCACCCCAACATGATTCTGTATAACTTCTTCCATCTTTAGACCAGCTCGCTTCAAATCCTCAAGTTCGCTCGTGCCATAATATCTTGTTTTCAAATCATCAATTCTGTCTGACAATGATTTAATCCCATATGGAGAGATCCTCATGTCACAATAAATGGGGATTAAAGATTCTAAATCATTACCCTCCAAAAATTTAGGAACATTTTCCCACTCAAGATTATCGACCAACCTTATTGCATCAGCTGAATAGCCAATTTCTTGACAAATTTTTAACACGGCTTGGTGCTCAATTGGACTGTAGTCAGTTACTAATCTTTTTTGTAAATTATCTAACGCCTCAACTTCTGTTTCAGTCATTCCAAACTGAGCTTGTTTGGTTAAATCAAAATGCAATGGTTTTGCAATATCATGAATTAAACAACTTTGAATGATCGCTTCACTGTTTATAACATCTCCTGTCCAATTTTTGGTAATTATTTTTGCCAAACCGGCAACTCGTAGCATATGTTCTTGGAGATTTTTTGGGGTTTGAAAATTGGTATGGATTTGGTGGATGTTTTGCATATTAGCTTTATTTTATCACTCAATATTCGCTACAGATGATGTAAGCATTCAATCATAAAATTTGGAGATGGACGACATAAATATTAAAATCTTTGAAAAAATCAAAAAGAATAGTAAAAATAAACAAGAATTTTGGTCTGCTAGACAGCTTGCTAAGACCTTAGAATATGTTGATTTCCGTAATTTCAAAAAAGTAATAAATAATGCGCAAAAATCATGTAGAAACTCTGGTTTATCAATTAAAAAACATTTCGTTGAGATCGCCGAAATGATCATAATCGGCAATACTGCATCTCGTGATATCAAAGATATACACTTGTCCCGCTACGCATGCTACCTAATAATGCAAAATGCCGATCCAAATAAAAAAATTGTTGCCCTGGGACAATCTTACTTCGCCATTCAAACTAGAAAGCAAGAAATCCAGAATCAACAAATTGAAGATCAAAAACGAGTATTTTTGCGTGATGAGATCACAGCACATAATAAACACTTGGCTCAAACAGCAACGCAAGCAGGAGTCAAAAAACTTGGAATTTTCACAAACTATGGCTATATGGGCTTGTATGGAGGTCTTAAATCAAAAGACATTGCTAAAAAGAAAAAAATCAAAAGAACTCAGAAAATTCTAGATCATATGGGTAGTGAAGAATTAGCTGCAAATTTATTTAGAGCTACTCAAACAGATGCTAAACTTCAAAGAGAACATGTGAAAGGTGAGGCAAAAGCTAATCAAACTCATTTTATTATCGGCAAAAAAGTTCGCCAAACAATAAAAGATATCAACGGAACTATGCCTGAAAACTTGCCAGCGATCGATATTATTAGCCTTGCAAAAAAAAGGTTGAAGAAATAAAAAACTTGCAAAATCAAAATCCTACATATATAATATCTTCTCGAGTTAAAAATTAAATATTGAAATCCGCAAAAACTGGAGTCGCGATCCAGCATTCTTTTTAAGAAGCGGAGCTTGGCAAAATCCAAGCCGGTGCATCCGTAATAATGCTAGAGTGTGTCGGAAACGGAGCACTTGAATAAATAAGGGTCATTCCTTTTGTTTCAAGTCTCCCAGTTTATACTGGGATTTTTTGTAGCAGAATGATCAAATTAGGGTGGTACCGCCCTTCTGTCAAAAGAAGAGCCCCTTAAATTTCTCAACGTTTGTTGGGAGATTTGAGGGGCTTTTTTGTTATCTAAAAGTTAAAAAAAGGAAAGAAAATATGAAAAAAACAATTAATAAGCTATGGGGAACAGCTTTTAAAATTCAACCTAAAGAACAGGCTGTCTTATTTGCGGCCGGAAGAGATCTTAGGGGCCTACCACCGGCTGATGAAATTCTAATTCCATATGAAATTAAGGCAAGCACCGCCTATGCTCACGCTTTATACGAACAACAAATTATTACAGAATCTGAACATAAAAAAATAATTTCCAGTCTCAAACAATTAGCTCAACTTCACGAGCAGGGCAAATTTAAACTTGATCCAACTAAAGAGGATGTTCATTCCAATGTTGAATCTTGGCTAATCAAAAAACTTGGCATAGATATTGCTGGCAAAATTCATTCAGGCAGGTCTAGAAGTGATCAAGTTTCTGTTGATTTAATTCTCTACATGAAAGATGTGAATGAAGTGCTTCAAAACGAAGTCGAAACTTTAATCAAAGCTCTAAATTCTCACGCCAAAAAACATGCAGATACAATTCTTCCTGCCTACACTCATCATCAGCATGCTACCGTAACTACTTTTGGAAATATGCTTGATTCTTATGCAGTGGCTTTTAAAAAAGATTTACAAAAATTAAAATCCTGGCACGAACTGGAAGAAATCAGTCCTTTAGGAAGTGCAGCTGCATATGGTAGCACTTACCCAATTGATAAAAATAATATTAATAAACACTTAGGGCTTAATCAAGTTTTTTCAAACGAAATTCAAGTGATGACTTGCAAAGGAGATGCAGAAACTTTAATGGTTTTTAATTTGAGCATGCTAATGAATCATCTCTCTTCACTAGCTCAAACTTTAATTATTTTTTCAACCAAAGAATTTAATTTCATTCAAATTAGTGACGAATACTCTACCGGCAGTTCAATTATGCCTCAAAAGAAAAACCCAGATTCATTAGAAGTCATGAAAGCCAAAGCTTCTATGTGTCATGGATATTTAATGAGTCTATTGAGTTTAACAAAAGCGCCTTTTATTGGCTACAACAGAGACCAACAGTGGACTAAATACTTAGTTATGGATTCAATTCAAGAAGTCGCTTTGGCACCAAAAATCATGACTGGAGTAATCGAGACCATGACAGTTAATCAAAAAGTTATGACTGACTGGACTACAAAAGGCTTTATTTTGGCTCAAGCCTTAATGGAAGGTTTAGCTATGGAGTTTCAATTACCAATGAGATTAGCCAAATTAATCATTGAAGAAACAATTAAAAAATGTGATGAACAAACTGGTTTTCAATTACTTCAATTAAATAAAGTTATTAGAGAATATCAACTCGCCATCTCAGTTTCACAAGAACAATTTGATAGTTGGACAAATCCCTTATTAGTAGCCCAAAAACAAATGAAAAAAATATTATAACGAAAGGAATTTTTATGAAAGACACTATCTTTCAAAAAACAAATTATATAAAAATTGCCAGCCATGAGGGCAAGAAAAATGAGGTGAAAAAAATAGTCATGCTCTATTCAGGCGGACTTGATACGTCCTGCATGCTAAAGTGGCTTCAAGATGAGTATCAGTGCGAACTGATTACTCTTACTATAGATTATGGACAACAACTTGACGGACTCTACTCTTTGGAAAAAATCAAGGAAAAAGCGTTAAAGTTGGGTGCAAAAAAAGCCTATGTTCTGGACTGCAAAGATGAGTTTGCTGAAGAATATTTAAGCAAAGGTATAAAAGCCAACGTAAAATATCAAGGTGAATATCATTTGAGTACGCCAATCGCTAGACCTTTATTAGCCAAAAAAGCTGTTGAAATTGCTGCGCTAGAAAAAGCAGATGCTATTGCCCATGGCTGCACCGGCAAAGGCAATGATCAAGTTAGAATTGAGGCTACCGCCCTTTGTTACAACCCTAACATTAAAATCATTGCTCCAGTTAGAGAATGGGGTATGGGCAGAGATGAAGAAATTAAATATGCCAAAAAACATGGGATTCCTGTCGCCCAGGCTTTAAACAAGGCTCAAGCTTGCCCATACTCTGATGACGACAATATGTTTGACGTGACTTGGGAAGGTGGCGAAATTGAAGATCCAACTTTGGAACCAAAACTCGATCAAATATTGAGGGTTTGTACTCCTCCAGAAAAAGCTCCTGACAAAAAAGAGTATGTTGAACTTGATTTTGAAAAAGGTATTCCTATCAAACTTAATGGTGAACAGATGAAGCTAGCAGATCTAATTATGAAGCTCAACAAAATTGCTGGTAAACATGGAGTTGGTTATACAGTTTTAATTGAAGACAGATTGGTTGGACTTAAGGTCAGAGGAGTTTACGAACTACCAGCAGCCTCAGTGATAATTAAATCTCATTATAATTTGGAAAAATTAGTTTCTACTCAAGAAGAAAATTTCTTTAAAGAAACAATTGATAGCAAGTGGGCATATATGTGTTACAACGCAAAATGGATGGAGCCAACCATGGATCATTTGAATGCTTACATTGACGACATGAATGAGAAAGTAACTGGAAAAGTTAAGTTGAGTCTATATAAAGGTAAGGCTGAAGTGCTAACTGTGGATTCTCCAAACTCATTATTTGATATTAATCTAGCAACCTTTAATAAGAATGCTAAGTTTAATCAAAACTCTAGTGCTGGATTTATTGAAATCTACGGCTTAGGAATGAAAACTGCTTATCAGGTCAAGAAAAAAAGGAATTAAAATAACAAAAATTTATTGATTGCTATCAATTTCAAAAACTTCTGCTACTTTTTTTGCAAATAATTCTTTTTGTTCATCAGTAGATTTTAGATTAAATTTCTGTATCATCTTTTCAAGCATACTGCCTGCCTCATCGTAAATGATTTCAATTGCTTTTTGCATATTTTCTTCATCTAAGTTAGTGATAAATTGAAGCACCTCATTTTGAGCCACGCTGTCTTGAGGGTTTTCTTTAATTTTTAGAAGGGGTTTTTCTAGTGATTCTTTGGCTTCTTCTGATAGCAACTGAATTATTTTGATTGAAGATTTAACTAGCCACATACTAATAAAAGTATCGGTCAATTTAACTTTCTGATCATCACTAAAGCCACTAACCTCTAAAAGTTCTTCTATGATTGATTTAATTTGTTCTGAAATTGTCATGTATTGTCTTCCTCCTCAACTGGGTTAGCTGCTTTGAAAGCTTCTCTTGTGGCAGTTCTAGTTTCAGGAAGCATTGCATTCCAATTTTTTTGTGTAATTTTTCTTTGTAGGATACTCTTCATTGTATCTTTTACTTTTTCAATTCTACGAGCAGCTTCAACATTTAGAGAAGCAGAAATACCAACACCCAAAGACACTCCCGCTGCTACTACATACAATGGAGGCATATCAATAACCGAACGAAGCAAATATCCAGCAACTGCCCCAATGACTACACCCAATCTAAGAATGTCAGCTGCTTTATTTTCTGTTTCAGGATCAACCTCTTTATCCATTAAATCAAAATCTTCTACCATTTCTTGAAATTGCTGGAGCAAATCATCCCTCACCCCATCTGGTTTCGCTAGTGCAATCGTCTCTCTTGTTGCAACAAATTCTTTTGGTGGTTTATCATCATTCACTGTAGGTATTTCATTCATAGTTTAAAGTATATTATCATTTATCTGATTAAACAAGAGACAAAATTCTATAATTTGAGCTATCAATAATATTGTCAAACACCAAATCTAATTATCTTTTCCAAGCTCCTCTAAATCTGCCAACCCATCCCCTCCACCTAATTCCAGTTGTTTAATTTCGGGCAAACTACCACCAATAATTCCTTGTAAATCACCATACATATTACTGGTACTTAAAATTACTTTTTCAATTTCTTTCTCACGTTTGCTCCAAATTCTATTAAACGAGCGCTTTTCAGTATCTAAATCTGCCTTCATATTCACGAATGCCATCACAATATTTTCGACTCGATTTTTGAATTGAGGCCCAGACAAATATTTATATAAAAGACTCATTTTTTCATCACGTCCAACAAGCGATGACTTCACTTTTGCAACTTCTATTAATTGGATTCTAAGTGCATTTACTAACGGAATTATATAAGCATAAGAAACAACCCAAACTCCATTTACCAAACCAAATCCATTGACACCTTTTGGTAAAACTTGAGTCACTAAAATTGCAATATCTGCCTTTTCCAATCCTTGATCGCTTTTTAATTTTGAAATCCAACTCTCACTAAAAGCTTTGGTATTTTTTGATTCCCAAATAATTGTTCCAACACTTGCGCCCATTTTGGCATTAATTTTCTGAATAATATCAGCACCTTTTGCTCCTGTGGCCACATCCGAAATTTCGTCAGTAGCAAAAGTAATAGCCAGCAAATCTTTCAAACCATCTTCCTGAACTTCTCCTTGAATTTGTTGGGATCCTTGCTCTGATTTACGCTTCAGCTCACCAATAGTCTTATTCAAAATTTCCATCTGTTTGTCTTTTTCTTGAATTTTAAGTCTATATTGCTCTTCTTCATGTTTCTGAGTTGACTCAATTATTTTCTTGCGCTCCTCGTCCATCTTACGCGCCATCTCTAACTCAAAACTTTTTTCTCGTTCTTCCAGCTCGCGCGATTTCTTGCGTAATTCTAGTTCGTGCTTCTCCGATTCTTCAAGTTTTTTTGCGTTAGACATCAACTCTTCACGCAACTCCTTCATTTCTTTTTCTTGTTGAAGCTTTTCCTTTTCCTGCAAAGCCATTTGCTTTTTCTGTTCAAGCTTTTCTTCCCCGGCTTCTTTCTCAATTTTCTCTCGTGCTTTTTCTTGAGCCACCTCCCACAACTCTTTCTTAAGTTCTTTTTCTCTTTGAACAAGTTCTCTTTCGAGGGTCTGTTTCATTTGATCACCGAGAGCTTTATCTAGGGGAATTCTTTTTCCACAATCTGGACATTTAATTACTTGATCTGACATAAACCTTACCTTAGATTATATTGAGCCGTTATCTTTCATTTCATCTTCCATTCTACGAATTTTTCTATCAAGAAGATTGCTTTTCATTTCATATACATCCTTTAAAGAATCATCGCCATCAACAGCATATTGAGCTCTAGCCATTTTTTGTCTTTCTTCAATGGCTTTGTTATATCTATCATTTGAATCTTGAGATCTTTTTTCACCAAACGAACTTGGCCTGGATCCTGTATTTGTTCCGCTTCCAGATCCTAATCCCGACCCCATTCCAACTCCACCACTATTGATAGTTGAGGCAGTTCTACTAAATTGGGTTCTAGATGAAAATGGTCTTGTTAGCTTCATAGTTATTCGAGTATATCAAAAATGACTAATATTGGTATAGGTTCCTACTGTTAATGCAATAATTACTTAGTATTATTTTTTCAACTTATGGTTTACTATAAATTAAAGCAAAAACCCAAAGCGATTTTCGTTACTTAAGGGTATTAATTGCAAACAACTGTAAATAATTATATTAAAAAAGGGGAAAAATGACTAAAAAACCTAAGACAGCAAAACCAGAAGAAAAAACACCAGAGAGTGTAGCTAAACTACAGGCCGTCTCAATTGCCATGCAACAAATTGAAAAAGACTTTGGTAAGGGCTCAATTATGAAAATGGGAGATTCTCTTAAAAACATGGCAACTGTTCCTGTTCTCTCCACTGGATCATTATCACTTAACTTAGCTTTAGGCATTGGAGGATTCCCACGAGGAAGAATCGTTGAAGTCTATGGACCTGAGGCATCTGGAAAAACTACACTTTGTTTACACGCAATTGCTGACGCACAAGAAAAGGGTGGCATTGCTGCTTTCATTGACGTTGAGCATGCACTTGACCCAATTAGAGCAAAAAAAATTGGGGTTAATTTAGAAGACATGCTTATTTCACAACCAGATTATGGCGAACAAGCACTAGAAATTGCAGAAACCTTAATTAGATCCGGTGGAGTTGACATAGTCGTCATCGACTCAGTTGCCGCTCTGGTTCCAAAATCAGAAATTGAAGGTGAAATGGGTGACCATCAAATGGGAACTCAAGCCAGATTAATGTCTCAAGCAATGAGAAAACTTACCGCAGCAATTAGTAAAACTAACACTTTGGTTATTTTTACCAACCAAATCAGATTTAAAATTGGCGTTATGTTTGGAAGTCCAGAAACCACTACTGGTGGAAATGCTCTGAAGTTCTATGCATCAGTAAGACTTGATATTAGAAAAATTGGTAACATCCAAGAAGGCGATAATGTTGTAGGAAGCAGACACAGAGTTAAAGTTAAGAAAAATAAACTTGCTCCACCTTTCCAAACAGCTGAATTTGATATGGATGAAAATGGCATTTCTATGACTGGAGATATCGTCGATATCGCAGCTAGAGAAAACGTCATCCAAAAAGCTGGAAGTTTTTATAAATACAACGGTGAAGTTTTAGCACAAGGCAGAGAAGCAACTAAAGAATACCTAAAAGAAAATCCTCAATTCATGAAAAAAATTAGGAAAGAAATTTGGGACGCAATTAAAACTCCGGCCGCAGAATAGTACCTAAAATCATTGACTGTGAACCCCTCACAGAGTACAATGATCGATGTGAGTGTTCAAATTTATAAGAGAACACAAACTAGTTATTTAAACTAATCGAAGTAAACTAAATGTATAAATTAGAAATTAAGAGAATCATTCAGGCGAGACGATAAAAAAACAGTCTAAATTTTTGTATCCTTATTATTTCTAATAGCCTCATTTTAAACAACTTCCTGTTTTAATTTTTCTACACTCACAAACTTTTAAAGTTAATGAAGGAGAAATATGTCATTTTTTGGAAATTTATCAACATTATTTGGTAATCAATCTAGTACTCGCCACCCAGGAAACAACCTGAATAAAAAGCCTGTACTAAGAAAAGAAATTAATAAAGGATCACAAAAAACTAGTGATCAAGAATCTAAAAAAGCTGCAAAGCAACAGACTCAAGCACAACAAGCTCAAAGCGCACATGATAAAGCTATGCAAGCTCAAAATCTGGAACAGATTAATAGAGAAGCAATGGCAAAAGCCAGAGAAATAGTAGTCGAAGCCAAAGCTGAGGCTTTAAATATTAGAAGTAAAGCAGAAAATGAGTCAAGAGAATTGGCTAAAACAGCTGAACAATCTCAAAGAAACCTAGAAAAACAACTTGATAGAGTTGAAATTAAGTTAGATTGGATCTCTAAAAGAGAAGAAAGTCTTACTGAACAAAGAGAAAGTATTCAAAAGTTAAAAACAGATGTAGAAGAACAAAAAACCAAAGTTATTAAAAAACTTGAGGAAGCATCAAGACTTACAACTGAAGAAGCGAAAAGCATTCTATTTGAAAGATTAGAAAGTAAGCTCAGTACAGAGATGGCACAGTTCATCAGACAAAAAGAGGAAGAGGCTGAAGCCGATGCAGACGACAAAGTAAAAGAAATTCTAATTGATGCAATGAAACACGGTGCAACTGACTACGTTTCAGAATACACCGTCTCGGTTGTCCAACTTCCATCTGAAGATACCAAAGGAAAAATCATTGGTAAATCAGGTAGAAATATTAATGCCTTCGAGAGAAGAACGGGCGTTGATGTCGATCTTGATATGTCCCCTACCGAAGTTAGACTTTCATGTTTTGATCCCGTCAGACGTGAAATTGCTAGAATTTCATTAGAAAAATTAATTAAAGATGGCAGAATTCAACCAACAAGAATTGAAGAAATCGTCGACAAAGTCGAAAAAGATATTTCAAAAATTACTTTAGAAGCTGGAAAACAACTATGTCAGGATATTGGAGTTTATAATCTTCCAATTGAGCTAATGAGAATGATAGGAAAATTTAAATACAGATTTTCTTACGGACAAAATCTAATTGCTCATACTCTAGAAGAAACAAAAATTGGTATTAAAATTGCTCATGAATTGAAACTAGACGTTAGAGTTGTTAAACTCGGATGCCTGCTTCACGATATCGGAAAAGTTTCTGACGAAGTTGAAGGTAGTCACGTCGAGTTAGGTATTAAAATTGCTAAGAAGTTTGGCATTACCCAAGATGTAATCGACTGTATTGCCCAACATCATGAAGATGAACCATTTACTGGACCTGAGCAAATGGCTGTTTATATTGCTGATGCAATTTCAGGAGCAAGACCTGGTGCAAGATACGAAAACCATGAAGAATACATCCAGAGATTACAAAAATTAGAAGAGATTGCAATGAGCTACAAAGAAGTTAAACAAGCATATGCAATTCAAGCTGGTAGAGAAATTAGAGTTCTCCTTGAGCCAGAAAAATCTAAAGATAGCGACGTCAAAGTTCTTGGCATAAAAATCAAAGATGAAATCAAAGCTTCTGTAACTTATCCTGGAACAGTAACAGTTACTGTTATTAGGGAATTAAGAGGACAAGAAGTAGCAAAATAATGTTACAATTTAAGGACAAGAAGAGTCTATGAACAACAATACTTGGCTAATTATTCAATCAATTTTATCAGTATTGATTGTAGTTTCAATATTACTTCAATCTCAAGGTAGCGGTTTAGGTTCTGCTTGGAGTGGAGGTGGCGAAACGTATCATACTAAAAGAGGCGTTGAAAAAGTACTTTTTAATTTAACGATAGTTTTTGTAGTACTTTTTGCAGTTACTTCGATTGCATCCTTGCTAACAAAATAATCATTTATAAATGAGAAAATTGTATTGGTACCTTACCGGCTTTGCCAAGAAACATGGGCTAGTTTTCGGACTTTCCATTATAGGTGCAGTCATTGTTTTTTCAATCTTCATTCCTACTTTAGTTTCTAGTTTAGAATTTAAAAAAAGAAACTATGTGGGTTTAGTTGGAAATTATACAATCGACAACCTGCCAAGAGATATTACAGAAAAACTTAGCGCAGGATTAACAACTATCAATGAGGATGGATCAGTATCCCCATTATTGTCTCAAAGATGGAGCATTGAACAAGATGGAAAGACCTATAGATTTATTTTAAAAGAAGATATCTATTGGAGAGACGGTAAAAAACTCGAACCTCAAGATATTAAATATAACTTTGAAAATGTGGAAACTATAATTACTCCAAATGATATTGTTTTTAAATTACCTGATTCATATGCCCCATTTCCTACGGTTGTATCAGAACCAATAATTAGAAAAGAGGATGCTAAATATAACCTCTTTTTCTCAAGACCAATGTTGATAGGCATTGGAAAATATAAAATGTCTGATTATGAAACAAAAGGTTTAAGAATAACCGAAGTTACATTAGATAGTAAAACAGATCGGTTTATTTATCGATTTTATTTAACGGAAAAAGATGCTGTAACGGCATTCAAGCAAGGAGAAGTTGACGATTTACCATATTTAACTAAAGAGCGAGATATTTTTAACTGGCCAAACATAAACCTTACTAAAACACTAAATACCAATAAATATTTAGCAGT
>VFLK01000011.1 GCA_009885085.1 Minisyncoccota bacterium | reverse complement strand
TGCTTTTAATATGATGGGCTTATCAATCGAAGTTGGCGCTCTAATTGCAGGAATTGCGCTCTCAACTTCTGAGTTTGCTGAAGAAATCAGTTCAAGACTGCAACCACTTAGAGACTTTTTTATTGTTCTATTTTTTATTTTCTTGGGTGCAAGCATGATATTAGACATTTCAGTTAATAGTCTAATTCCTATTTTAGTTCTTTCATTATTTGTCCTTGTCGGAAATCCAATAATTTTAGTGATTATCATGAACCTACTTGGATACCACAAAAAAACTAGTTTCATGGCAGGTATGGCAATTGCCCAAATTAGTGAGTTCTCATTAATTTTAGCTACACTGGGAATGCAGGTTGGTCACTTAGATAAAGAAATCGTTACACTTATTACGTTCGTTGGTTTGCTAACAATCTCTGGATCATCATATTTTATTATTCATGCAGAAAAAATTTATCCATATCTTCAAAAGTTCCTGACCATTTTGGAATTTAGAAAAAATAATAAAGAAACTAAACCAAAAAACAAATCATTTGATGTATTTTTATTTGGTTTTAATAGATCTGGAAATGATTTGCTTAGATCTCTTAAAGAGATGCAATACAAAATCGCAATTGTTGACTACGATCCTGAAACCACTAAAAGACTACCGAGCAATTTTAAAAACTTCTTTTTTGGCGACGCTAGTAGCATTGAATTTTTAGATACATTACCATTAGTAAAAAGCCAACTAATAATTTCTACCTTACCAGATCTAGAAGCAAATAAACTTTTAATTAAATACTTGATCAAAAATAAATCAAAAGCAGTTGCAATAATTTATGCTCACAACAAACAAAACGCATTAGATTATTATGATTCTGGAGCAGATTATGTAGTCATGCCCCACCATATTGGGGTTAAACACACTGCAAATTTAATTAAGAAAACTGGCATTAATACCAATAGTTTCAAACGTAAAAGAAGTTTACATCTCAAAGAATTAGCTGAATCTTTTGATTGAATACGGTCGCTTTTGTTTAAGGCGGTCGCTTTTAATAAAGTAGATTGATTTCGACTAAAGTAAATCTCTTTTAATAAAGAAAGTAAGTAATCCCACCGATAACGAAATAGTAAAAATAAGAACTCCCAAGAAGGCAAGTGGATGATTCTGAAATGGCAAACCAATATTCATCCCAAAGAAACTTGATACCATTGTAGGAATTGTGAGAATCACCGTCATCGAAGTCAATAATTTCATAGTTTTGTTTAAATTATTACTTATCACAGCATAATGAAATTCTCGAATATTAACGATTCCTTTTAAATTTGACTTACAGGTAGCAATTATTTGTTGATTCTCAATAAAAAGTTCATCGATTAAATCTACCTCGTCGGCTTCAAATTTAATAAATTTTTGCGAAACTAATTTCTTTAAGGTAATACTGTCAGGCTCTAATCCAAATAGAAAGTCATTGAGAATTCGTTCAAAATAAACGAACTTTCCAACTTCTTTATTATCAAGACTTTCCAAGTCATTGCTTAAATTTCTAATACTTTTATGCAATGAATTAGTAAATATCTGGTATTCCCTATGAATTTCTGAAAGCAATTGAGTTAAAAATACATTTTTCTTCGTGGTAGAAAATTCAATTTTATTATTTAAGAATCTGGTGATAAAAGGTAACGGATTTGCTGAGATAGTAATCAAATATTTTTTAGTACATATAAATAAAATTGGCGATGTGACAATTTTGTCTTCAGGTTGATAAGCAAACCTTACAAAGATATATGTATTTGCGTCTTCTCTTTCAATTCTGGGAACTTCAAATGGATCTAGAGCGTCCAAACAAATATCAGCTTCAAGTTTAAATTCTTCACTAAAATCCAGTAACTCCTTTTCGGAAGGATTTTCAATACTAATCCAGGTTCCGACCTTAGGTTTATCAATTTCTTTTAAAGATTTTTCTTTGGGATTTTTAAAAAAGTACTTAATCATAAGACATTATACCTTATTATCAAGATATGGTTAAAATTACCATTCCTTTTCAATTGCTTTTCTTAAATCACTTTTAGATTTTTCTGAAGTTAAATCTAAACTAATTGGAGTAACCGAAATTATTCCTTTATCCAAAGCATTGAGGTCGGTACCCTCGGGAAAATTTTTAGTGTTTGGCACATCGCCAACATGCTTAAAAAAATTTCCATTTCTTTGAAATAATTTTCCATATTTATCTCTAGCAACACTTGTTACTTCAAATCCAGTTTCTAAAGTAGCTTCAAATGGAACATTAACAGAAATTAGGTCAACATCATCATTCAACTGCATATTAATTGCAACTTCAACCAATTTTGCTGTAATTTTGGCTGCATTCTCATATACATAATAAAAATCTCTGTTAAAGAAATCTATTTTATCATCGTGATCATGAGTCAAATGCAAAGAGGCAGCCAGTGCTTTGACGCCATCAATTGCGGCTTCGATTCCAGCGCCAGCTGTACCAGAACTAAACAATCTTCCATGGCCCGCATTGAGTCCAATATTTATACCTGAAACTACAAATTTAGGTCTTTTGAGACATAGATCGTAAATTCCAATTTGAACACAATCTGCTGGTGTTCCATTAACAGCAAAAATCTCGAACTCTTCAAGTTTAACTTTTTTAACTTCGAGCTCATGATAACAGGTAATTGATTTTCCCTGCCAACTTTTTTTGGAATCAGGAGCAACCGCAGTTACGTTAAATTTTTTTGAAAGTTCTTTGAGAAGAGGATAAAAGCCAATCGCTTGATAGCCGTCATCATTGGTGAGAAGTATATCAATCATGATGATAATTATAGCATTCTAATTTTTTCCAATTAGTGCCATTTTGACCTTATCTAAAACATCTCTCAACTTAGCACTACTTTTTTTCTCGTCTTCAGTATTTTTCAAAAAAAGATAAATATAATCAAAATATTTAATTGCCAACTCGGTTGAATCAATGATATTTGTTGTCAAAAGAAGCGTTTCGACTCCAATTTCTTTTGCAATTTCAGCTATAACATGAGTCATTTTTCCAGTAAATGTGGATGGATCTACCTCTCCCTCTCCAGTAATTATTAAATCCGAATTTCGTGCTTTTTCTCTAAAATTTACTAACTCTAGTAATTTTGCTGAACCAAGAACAAGCTTGGCATTAAGAAGTCCATATAACCCTCCTGCAATTCCTCCCGCACAACCCGAAGAAGGAGTGACTGAAGCATTTTCTTTGCCTATTGTTTCTATAATAGAAAAGAAATGGCTAATATTTTCTTGGGCAATTTTTAGGTCGGCGTCGTCACCACCTTTGTTTAGAATTCTCATCCAACAACCATCATCACCTGTAACGATTGAGTTGCCATCACAATACAATTCGAATTCTACCGCTCCTTTTTTTAGTAAATTTGCAGACCCCTCAGTAAATTCAATTTTTTCAACTTCTCCTAAAATACCTGCGCATCCAGGTTGAGTGATTATTTTATTTTCTTTATCAAGAAAGTCTACTCCTAGTGCTTGCATAATTCCCATTCCACCATCAGTAGTAGCAGAATCACCCAAGCCTAAAATTATTTTGTCTGGATGACAGTTTTCTAGAGCATGCTTTATTATCAATCCAGCGCCATATGAAGATGCTTCTAGCGGAGTTTTTTCTTTATTTAAATGTGCTCCCGCAGCTGAAGCTAACTCAATATATACAACTTTCTTATTATCTTTCTCAAAAACTAAGTACCACGTTTCAATCAGATTCATCTGTTCATCAACAGTTTCTAAATTTACTCTAGATGCTGTTTCGGAGAAATTTTTTTCAAGAGCATCAATGGTTCCTCGTCCACCATCACCAACAAATAATTCTTCAATTTCAACACCTTCTCTCTTCAGACCAGTTGAAATTATCGAACTTGCCTCTTCTGGAGTCCAAAAATTTTTGAACCCACTAGTAGCTACTAAAATTCTATTTTTTTCTAGCATCTTCTTTATCTATTAATTGTTTATATTTTGTTGGCATTTTTTTATTTCTAGATAAAATATTACTCAACTTAACATTTGCTTTTTCTTTTCTAATTATTTGTGAAATTAATTTATCAAATTTATTCATCCACACACTAGCTTTATTTTTGTTTCCTAACGATTTTCTTCTACCACTTATTATCATATCCAAAAGTGAGCCAATGACAATATCTCCAGATTCAGAGGTAGTAAACAACATTTGATCTGAAACATATAAGCCGCCAATCTTTCTTTGGTTAATAGGTATCATGGTATCTTTTTCAGTCCCAATAGTTTTTTGTGGCCCATATTGCGTTCTAGTTGTAGATCCTTCTCTAACACAAACAATTGGTTTTAAAGAATTTAAAAATTTTGTAGTAGCAATCTTAGCGGCAGTTGCTGTAGTTATCACGTGTAAAGATAGAACATCTGGACCTTTTTTATCCTTTGGCCACGGTATTTTAAGTTTAATCATATCTGCTTCGCCAGAGTCTAGAAGCTTTAATGCTTCTCTAGCGTGTTCTATATCTACCCCATCTATATTTTCACAAATAGAAAGATCATCTACTACGAGTAAAATATCAACGTCAGATTTAGTTGCCACTTCCGGTCTCAAACTTTTCCAATCAAAACTTCCCCCTATAATGCCGAATGCATTTGGATCCATCTCTCTCAACCATTTTTCAAAATTTCTAAGATGATAATATGCTTCAATCGTTTCAGTTCTAGCGACTTTTACCTCATCACATTTGGGTGGAAAAGTATTTTTTTCTTTTCTTTTACATGCAAAATTTATTGGACATTTGAATATATTTTGTACATC
>VFLK01000042.1 GCA_009885085.1 Minisyncoccota bacterium | reverse complement strand
GCAGCACTATCAAAACTACCATTCTTTAAATCATTGAATGCTATTGTTGCAGCTAGAATAGCCAAGTCATTAGAATTTAATAGAAAATCTTGATATTCACTTTTGTTTGATAATTCATGCATTTCTCCAATTTTTATTAACTCGGCTCTAGCCATTTCTGGATTTTTATCATACAAGTCATGCAAATAAATTGAAATATTATTTTTCCAAGGAGAAGAGTCTGATAGAAATTCTTTATAGAACAAGTGAAAATTTTTATTTACATCTACTATATACAGTATCCTAAGAATACTATCGTATTCTTCTTGAGCGGTCTCAAGCTCATCATTTTTAATTAAATATATTGCAGATTCATGAATATTATTCATTAACTCACTTTTTCTAGAATATGACTGAGGAAAATTCACACTATCAATCTCCATAATTAATTTAAGTCCATCACTAGAAACGTTTCCTAAAGTTTTATAATCTCCAATTTCACGCAAAAACTTAAAATATAAATCATTAGTAACACTCGTTATGCAAATTTTAGAATATTGATCGTAAAGTTCTTTTTTTCTCTCAACACTCGTATTTTTTGTAATATTGTTCCAAACAAATTCATCATGATTTTTATAAATCTCATACATAAAGTTTCGTTGATCCTCAGAAAGGCTATCATCATGTAAAAATTGCTTTGATTGCGAATAAAAATATGGAAAAATTTTGAAAGCTAATTCACCTCTACTTTCTAAAATAAGTATTTGGGTAATAATATTTAAGATTCCCAAAATAATAAGAATAAAAGTGAAAATAATTGAAACATATTTTGAAAAAATAATATTAATAGTGGGACCTTTGTTTGAATAGTCCCAAAGAACTAAAGCTACAAAAATTATACTCATTTGGTAAATCGGAAATGTATTCCAGTCATAATCAACAAAAGCATTTATAAATAGACTGACTAATCCAAGAAAAATATACTTATTTTCATCATATCTAAATACAGTAAACATTTTTGTAAATAGAATGATAAACAAATATAAATAAGCTAATCCTGTAAATATTCCAGCTTCTGCAAACATTTGAATGAAAGCGTTATGAGCATAAATTGTTCCAAAATGAAGCCTTGGGTTATATTTTTTGTTAATAAGAGAAAATGTCCCGGGTCCATAACCGGCTAAAATATTAGATTTAAATCCTCGAAACGCATACTTGAAATATTCATATCTAGCCTCACCTATCAACGGCTTGCACACTTGCAATTTGAGCTTGTTGGTAGGGCAAGCATTATTAAAGTTTAAGGAAAAAAATACGATTATAGATAATACTAATATTAATAAAAATCCAATAGCAGCTATGAATATTTTTTTTGGTTGCTCTTTTTTAGTAAAAATATACAAAAATGGAAGTTGTACAAAACATAAAAATGTTGCGAATCTTCCAAATGTAAAAACTAATAGAACATACAAAAGAATCAAAATAAAATATCTATTATTAATAGAGGAAAATTTTTTTGAAAAAACAAACCACCAAGCCAAAGGAATCAGCATTAATAATAAAGACGCAAAATGACTGTGTCCATTTCTTGTGGTAAACATATTAACCTGGGGTAAAAAGGTCGAAATATTTGAAAAGCTAAAAAAAGCAATAAAAAATGCTGAAAGAACCAGACCAATAATTACAAAAGAAAAAATTAACTCTGATTTAGAAAAAAGATTGCTAGATTTTAAACTGTTAAAAAAAATAAAAATGAGAAACGACGCTATGTAAAAAGTTAGCGCTTCAATGCTAAAAGGGATGCTGTGGGTTGAAAAAGATGAGATTACTAACAGTAATAAAAATCCGAGCCAAGCTAAGAATATATTCAAATCAACAGTTATTTTAAGTTTAAAAAACAAGAAATAGAAAAGCAAAAAAAACAAAAACGATGAAACGATAATTAGCTCATATGAAGTATAAAATGAGAAGAAAATTAAAACCTGAAAGCATGCAAAAAGAAATAAAAAAATGCTCTTTTTAAGAGATAAGTTCATATCTTAATACTAGCATGATTTTTTATTTTATATTTGAACTATTATAAAAATAAAACTCCATGGTATTATCAGAATATGATGAAAAAGCTCAAATCAAAAATAGACCGAATAATTGAATACATTTCTTTACACTTTATATTTATTCTAGGCATAGGGTCAACTTTTTTGATCGCTAAACTAGTTGGGAAAAAATTTTTGACAAAAAATCATATTTCTAGCAGTTGGAGAAAATACTTTCCAAATAAAAATAATAGTAAAATGTACTAGGAACCCCAAAATGACCATTCTTGGAATCTCTTGTTATTATCACGATAGTGCAGCTTGCATTATTAAAGATGGAAAAATCATAGCCGGAGCAGCTGAAGAACGATTTACCCGCATCAAACATGACAATAATTTTCCTAAAAAATCAATTGAATTTTGTTTAGACAGCTTGGGTATTTCAGCAAATGAGGTTGATGTTATTTCATTTTATGAAAAACCATTTATAAAATTTGAGAGAATAATTTCGCAGCATTTAGACAACTTTCCAAGAAATTATAAGCAGTTTATGAAAACCATAGGACCTTGGTTTGGATCAAGGTTACAAATTAAAAAAACTCTAGAAGAAGAACTACATTATTTTGGGAAAATTAATTTTATTGATCACCACCTGTCTCATGCAGCTAGCGCATTTTATCTAGCACCATTTAACAAAGCAGCTATCGTTACAGTCGATGGTGTTGGAGAATGGTCGACTACTACGATCGGCTCAGGTTCTGGACAAAACATAGAAATTGATAAAGAAATATACTTCCCCCACTCTTTAGGATTACTTTATAGCACTCTAACAACCTTTTTAGGTTTTGATGCAAATGATAGTGAGTACAAGGTTATGGGTCTTGCAGCCTATGGAGATCCAAAGCCATTCAGAAAACACTTTGAAAAAATTATTGAGGTTTTTCCAGATGGAAGTTTCAAATTAAATATGGAGTACTTTGACTTTGACTGGGCCGAACACATGCCTTCAGAAAAAATGAGTGAGCTATTTGGGCATCCCATCAGAAAAGAATCAGATAAAGTAAAAAGATATCATGAAAATATTGCAGCATCATTGCAAGTTAAACTTGAGGAAATCGTTATCAATCTGCTCAATAAAGCCTACGAAACTTATAAAACTAAAAATTTGTGCTTCGCAGGCGGAGTCGCATTAAACTCTGTTCTAAATGGAAAAATTCTTTCAAACACACCTTTTGAAAAACTATTTATTCCTCCTGACCCAAGCGATGCTGGCGCAGCAATGGGAGCAGCAATGTACAGCTATACCCAAATTACCAAAGAATTAGTTGAAAAGAAAGATTTTCACCCATACCTGGGTCCAGAATACAGATGGCATCAAATTGAGGCTGAACTGAAAAAATACAAATTGAAATACAAGTATTTTAAAAGTGATAAAGAACTTGTAGCAGAAACAGCCAAATTTATTAAAAATAAAAAAGTAATTGGTTGGTTCCAAGGTAGAATGGAATGGGGACCAAGAGCCCTGGGCAACAGAAGTATTCTCGCCTCTGCAACCACAACAAAAATGAGAGACATCATCAATGAAAAAGTTAAGAAGAGAGAGATGTTTAGACCCTTTGCTCCCGTAATTCTTGAAGAAGAAACAAAAAAATACTTTGAAACCGATGATTATGTCTCCCCTTCAGCAAGATGGATGTTAATGGTTTATCCGTTCAAAAAAATTGGCTTGAAGCAAGTTCCGGCCGTAGTTCATGTTGATAACAGTGGCAGACTTGAAACTCTAATTAGAAAAGACAATCCCAAATATTATGATTTGGTAAAGGCATATGACACCCTTACAGGAATTCCAATAATAATTAATACTTCCTTCAATGTTAAAGGAGAGCCAATTGTTTGTACTCCAGACGATGCTATTCGTTGTTTTCTAAGCACTGACATAGACTACTTAATCATTGATAATTATGTTATTAAAAAATAAAAAAATAATTCTATTAATATTTATTATTTTTTCCTTATTTGTCTCATACAAACTCACTTATAATTTTGGTGAAAAATACTATTTTGATAAACTATTTTACAGAAAATCAACTTCTCATGGATATTTTTAAATGAATATTAGTGATGGTAATTTTTTTAATGCAAACAATAAAGTACTTGCACAAAAAAGATTTAAGGATATTTCAAGTTTAGTAAACCAAAAAGAAACGAAGATCTTAGGAGCTAGTACACAAGATAAAGAAGTTTATAAAATAGCTGTAATTGGAGATTCGGTTACGTATGGTCTTGGTGTTCAAGATAAAGAAAAATATACCAATATATTGGAAATGGAATTAAACAAATTATATAAAGATAAAAAATTTGAGGTTTATAATTTTTCGCTTGTTGGTGATGATCAGCTTGATAACTATATGAAATATTTATTAGCATCCAAAAATAATAGTTATGATTTACATATCTTTGCCTACGTAACCAATGATATTTTTATTGAAAAAAACATTAAGTATCCAAACAAAAAAGAAGAGTACGAAAAAATTTATCAGGATTGTTACATTCAAACCAGTCAAGCTAAAACTGAGACTAAGCCAGATGAAAATAGTCAAAGTGAATATAATAAGTTTTTATTCTACGAATCTGTAAATAGTACCAATGTATGCATGACAAATTTCATACTGAGTAGCATTTCAAAAGAAGATGTAATCTTTTTTGCTACAGACGGCATTGGAGATTTAGATTTATACAAAAAACCAGAAAATAATTTTGATAAAGATGATTACTATACTCTTGCACTTGCAAACTATAGTAAATTAATTAGGGAAAATGGTTTTAAAATTCTCAGTCCATATGATAATAATAGTTTATTTCCAACTGAAAAAGGTAATATTTCTGGCAAAGAAAATCATCCAAATAAGACCATTCACAAGCTTTTTGCATATTTCCTTACTCAAGAAATAATTAAAATTCAAAGTAATAATTCAGAAAATCTCATAAGTAACGAAAAATCAATTCTGTGCGATTATGAGAAGAAAATAGCCAAAGATGTCTCAATACTAGTTAAGGAAGATATTTATCCTATCAAATATTGCGAATGAATTTTAGGATAAAAAATTATATTATTCAATAAAGAAAGAAAATATGATTAAAGAATTAATTGAATACTTAATGAAAAATAAAAAATGGTGGTTACTACCACCTATTATTATTTTTCTAATATTTGGACTCCTCGTGGCCTTCTCTACCACTTCCCCAGTGAGTCCATTTGTTTACATGTTGTTCTAAAAAGAACAAATAGTTTTTTGATTTTCCAAATACTCAAATACGCTTTTTGCTATGTTTGCATGGCCACTTTTATTAGGATGTCCATCTGATAATCTATCTATATCAAAATTATTAGGTACGAGTGAAACAAAAGTTTCCTGAGGGAACATATCGCTCATTCTTCCAACATCTAACTCTTCGCCTTTATAAAAGAAAGTTATTACATTACTCGCTGTTGGCAGATTAAAGAATGACTGATAAGCTTTTTGAAGCATTCCATCTAATTCTTTGGCTGGGCGCTCGTTAACCTGATTACTGGCATCCTGCAAACAAAAATCATAAACCTCTTTCAAATTTGAAGACTCTGAGCTTCGTTCTTCTGAATCAGATCCCAACATATTATTAGTGCAATCATTTATAAGAGGCTGCAATAGTTCATTAAATCTAGTAAAACCAGAACCGCTTTCAAACCAGAGAATCAGATTAGGATCATATTTTTGTCCAAGTTCCTTATATCTCTGGACTATATACTGGACATCAAATCCTGGCATGCCAAGATTAATTACTTCGAAATTTTTATATTTGCAATCAGAAACATTGTTAAGCATTATTTCCAGCTGTTCAGTCCAATTTTCTTTTGTATTTACATAGTGTCCAAAGGTAAAAGAATCACCCAAAGTAATTATTCTGTAAGTATCTTGCGACTTTTCAATCGAATAGTCTTTTAAGTCATTTAGACCGTCATTGTTAATGTGATAAGTAACGTTATATCCCAACCATGGTTGATAATCTTCCTCATCATGGTTTGCGGAGTAACTCCAATAATATTTTAGACTTTCGTCATTGCTCGGCACAGTACTACTTTTGTTGATAATAACCACGTTAGCAGCCCCTAGGACCTTTTTTTGCACCACGTTTCTTTGATAATAATTATATATAAAAAATGATCCTAGATAAATTTCTACAATGACAATAAAAGTTAAAATAATAGATTTTAGATTCATAACCTGAGTCACAATTATACATAATAATGATATTATTCAGCTATGAATATCGCATTGATTGGCTATGGTTACTGGGGAGAAAAAATTTACAAGACACTTCTGGAAATTACTTCTCCGGATAATATTTTTGTAGACGACAAAAAAATTATCAATATTCCCAAAGACTTGAAAGTAAAATCACTAAAAGAAATATTATTAGATAAATCAATTCTACATGTATTTATCGCTACCCCAGAAGAAACTCATTTCAAAATAGCAAAGCAATGTCTTCAGAATAATAAAAATATATTTGTTGAAAAACCCTTATGCTTAAAAAAGAAAGAAGCTATAGAACTTCATAAAATTGCTAAAAAAACTAATCTAAGAATTTATGTTGATTATATTTTTCTCTATGATCCATATATAAAGAAAATCAAAGACTTAATTAATAAGAATATCATTGGAAATGTATCTCTCATTGAGTCTGTCAGGTGTTCAGTTAATATTCACAAACCAAATATAGAAGTTACTGATGATCTTGCAATACATGATATTTATCTAGGAAAATATTTCTTTAATGAAGAAGTCACAAAAATATCTATTGTTAAAAAATCATTATATTCTCCAAAGACAAACCAAGCATCCGTCACATTCAATTTTGGAAAAATGACTTTAGATGCCAACTATAGTTGGGTCCAGCCCATTTCAACTAGAACTATGAAGTTTTTTGGAGAAAAAGCAACCTTAATCTGGGATAAAAATGAAAAAGATTTGTTAGTTTATAAAAAACAAAATTTGATCAAAAGAATAAATGTCAAAACAGATTCAACTTCCTTGTCACAATCAATACAAGAATTTATTTTTGGAAAATCAGTTTATGAATATTCGAAAGATGTTGGTATTTTAGAAAAATTAAGCACTAAATGAAGAAAATTCATGCACTTATAATTATATTAAATATTTGTATTTCTATTTTTATTTCTAAATTATATCTTCTAACAAACAACACGTTAGTTGTAAATAATAATTGGGACTCAGAAAAAATTAATCTACAAATGGGAGTGATGGGAGCATCGAATTTTGTGAATAAAACCCAGCCGCTCAATAGAGATAGACTTGACCTTAGCTCATGGAGTGGATTTCAGGAAATTTCTACAAAAAAAATACTTGAATATAATCAAATTGAATTCGATGCCTTGGTTGATGACAATGCTTACATTATTAATCATTTTGCAATGAATGATAATCAAAGATTTAGCATAAAAATTAGTGGTACATCATCAGATAGCTATTGTCTTGTAATAGATCGCGACGGAAAGTTTATTGATAAACAACTTATCGATGGCCTAAATATTAAATCCAATGAATGGTTCCACACAAAGATAAATCTGCGTGAAAACGAGGCATTCATAACAATCAATGACCAGGAAAATGTTTGCTTGATTCCAAACTCAAAATATTCAAAGGTAGGATTTAAGGGTGGATTAAATCAATCATTAGTCGACAACATTGTTATTAAAAATAATAGTGAAACTGTCTTCAATGAAGATTTTTCAAATAATAAAAACTTTATTTTAATTTTAATTGTTATATTTATCTTCCTGTCATTGGTGCATTCTAAAATTTCTAATAAATCAAGATATATTCTCTTTGTTACAATCGATATTTCACTTCTTTTATCAATACTTACTTTTTATATTTATTTGCTATGTTTTTTTATTGGAAATTATCCAAATATAAACTCATATTTATCAAGTTTAAAATCTAAAGAAACAGAATGGATAGATAAAGAAATTGAGATAATTAGTACTCAAATAATGACTGCCACAAGAGATAACAATATTGAAAAAATAATGATTATTGGTTCATCTCAAACTTGGGGAGCAGGCGCCTCATCTATTGAAAAAACTTTTCCTGCAATTCTTGAAAATGAACTAAATATTAAAATAGACGAATTATCTAAAGATGCCACCTCTTCGGGACAAACTTTTGGACTATCTATTAATCAAGATATAAGTGTTGTTAACGCAGGAATATCTGGCACTGTCAGTTTTGAGCTTCTGGATGAATATCAGAAAAATTGGATTAAACTAAAACCTAAAATCCTTATCATCAATTTATCTAGCAATGATTTTAATTATGGTGTTTCTCAATCAGATTTTAAAAAAAATATTGAAGAATTTATATCATTAAATAAACTAAATAATATTAAAACAATTCTTGTAATTGAAGCTAGCTCATCTGAATATAGGATTTACAACCCTCTTCACAATTCTCTTAAAGAAATCTCTGCCGACAACAACATACCTATTATAGAAATGAATGAATATTTGAAAGACAAAAATGATTCCGGACTTCTGTGGTGGGATTTCATCCACCCAACTAATTATGGACATCAGTTGATTGCAAAACACATTTCAGACTTTATTTTAGATAATATTAATTATTCTCAAGAAGATCAGCATTAAATTTTTCAACAAATCTTTTTGCTATCTCCGCAGATAGAGAGGCATTGGGATGATAATCATCATCGCTGTCAACGTAATATTTAGTGCCCATAGTCTTAGAATCAACAGCCCAATTTGTAAAATTTAGTACTTTGTCTTTTTTATCAAGGAAGATTGTATTCAGTAAATATTCGTTCCAGCTCTCTGGAGATTTGTCAAAGATAATGTCATAATAAATATAGTAGTCCTTGGCATTATTCTGCGACGATATTTCCGAAATCTCTTCTACTAGTTTTTTTGTAATACCTACGGCTTTGTTATTTTTGAGAAGCCATTTTTCATTAAAGGCTTGATAACTTAAATTTAAAAATAAAAGACTTTTATATTTATCGGTATAATCATATGTGTGAGGTGATCTTATCTGAATAAGTCTATCATTCCTGACTGTAAAAACAGGCTTTGTACCACTAAATTGGAGACATTTTGCCTGAAGTCGTCTATCATAGTTTATATTTCTATTTATGTGATCCGGTATAAATGTATACACAACGTACTCTGGTTTAATAAGACTTATGATATTCTGCAGCCTTACCATTGACTGAACAGATCCATAACCCTGAACTCCTAAGTTGACAACCTCAAACTTATCTCCCAGCAACTCATTAATTTTGCTGGCAAAGGTGTCATTATAATTTAATTTTTCACCAAAGGTCACAAAATCTCCAATAAAAATTATTATTGGTTTGATATGAGTAATTTTACAGTTTGGCTCACTTGATCTAATACCATCTTCGTCAAAATTATATTGATATCTTCCGTTTCCATCATAATAAGAAAATGATTGTTTATATTTCCAACCCGCATCCTCACTAAATTCTCCTAAGTATGACTCAGAAGAATTAATAATTTCTTTGCATCCCTGATATGGATAATTAATTACATTTAAATAAACTTCAATCAATAAAACAGATATTAAGAAAGATATAAAGGAGAGAAAGTACCTCATAATCAATTATCTTGATGATAATTTCCAAATAATTAATAGCAGATAGACTATGATAAAATTGATCCCGTGAATAAGATACCTCTTTTTGATCTAAAAAGACAACACCAATTGCTAAAAGTACAAATACTAAAAAGTTGGGGTAAAATTTTGGATGTAAGTAGCTTTACAAATGGCGAAGAAACTAAAGAATTTGAACAAAAATATGCAAAAATATGTGACACTAAATATGCCCTAGGAGTTCATTCCGGCACAGATTCACTTATTATAGCTCTCAAGGCAGCAAATCTTAAAAGTGGAGATGAAGTCATCACAACTCCATGTACATTTACTGCAACATCAGACGCTATTATTCATGTTGGGGCGAAGCCAGTTTTTGCAGATGTCCAACCAAATACTGGTAATATCGATCCTAAAGAAATTACTAAAAAAATAACACCAAAGACTAAGGCTATCTTGTTAGTACATTTATATGGCGTTCCTTGCGACATGAATGAAATAATGTACATTGCCAAAAAAAATAGAATTCTAGTCATTGAAGATGCATCCCATGGACACGGAAGTCTTTATAATAATAAACGAGTTGGCTCATTTGGTTTAGCAGGATGTTTTTCACTTTATCCATCTAAAACTTTAGGGGCTCTTGGTAATGCTGGAATAATTATTTCCAATAATAAGAAATTTATTAGAATGGCCAGAATGTATGCTGACCACGGTGTTGAGAGTGTTGAAACTAAATATGATCATCTAGTTTCTGGCTTTAATAAATTAATTGATAATATTCAATCAGCTACACTTCTTCATAAACTGCCGAATCTCGAATTAATAATAAAAAGAAAATTGGAAATTGCTGAAAGATACAATGAGGCTTTTCAAAAAAATGGCAAGTCAGGAATGATTTGGCCTAAAAATACTGTTCCGTCAATTTATGTTTATTCATATCAAACCAAAAATAGAAAAAAAGATACTGAGTTATTTGAAAAATTAGGAATTTCGACAGGTATTTACTATCCAACTCCTCTTCACTTACAACCTTCAATGGATTTCTTAAACTATAAAAAAGGTGATTTTCCAAGTGCGGAAAGATTTTTCAATCAAACTCTCTCTCTACCAATATTTGCTGAATTAACGAATGAAGAAGTTGAAAAAATAGTAAATGCCATCTCCAAAATTAGATGAATCTAAAAAAAATAATTAGAAACAATCTATCCTCAATTTTTTTATTTTTAATAATCTTATTAGCAATATCAAATTCAATTAAAGAATTCTCACTTCCTATGATTGCCGAGTCAGACGCCTATTCAAGAGTTAATGTTGCTATGTCACAATTAAAACAAAATATAGTTTTTAATGAATGGGGAGGTGTTTGGCTACCATTTCATTTTTCATTAATAATAATCTTTCAAAATATTATTAAAGATCCGCAACTTTCCCCAAGAATCCTAACGTATGTTTTTAGCTTGGGTTCAATACTTGCTATTTATTTTTATACAAAATCTTTTAAAAAAAATAAATATTTGGCTCTGCTATCGTCACTCTTATTTTGTTTACTACCTATCAGAATCTACTTAAGTACTCAAACCCTCTCTGAGCCAATTTTTGTTTTCTTTATATTAGTAGCAATTATATTCATTAATCAAAGAAATGCTTCTTATAAAAATATATTTTTATCATTATTATTTCTTAATATTGCTCATGGAATAAGATATGAATCATGGATGATGCTTCCTGTAATTTGGCTTTTGGTTATTTTAAAACCAATAAAACTTAGAAAAAAAATCATATATTTGATTTTTTCACTACTCATGCCAATATATTGGACATATGTTGATCAAATGTATAACCATCAATTTTTAAATTTTTTTGAACAAAAATACCAAGTCGCTCAAAACTATCAGCAAGTACAATACTATAATTGGAACCTTTCATTAAAAATTTGGTTGGTAAGATTGAAAAACATCTATCCAAATATTTTTTTAATAACTTCTTTATTAAGTATCAAAAACTTTTTTACAAAGAGTCGCCAATTTTTAAAGCACAGTACATTTAAAAGACTATTTTTTTATTTTTCACCAATCTATTTATTTTTTTTACTTGTTATCCAGGTATATTTTGGAACAATGGAATGGTTTCCAAGTAGATATTTACTAATTTCTATTACATTTTTAATACCATTACTAGCCGAATCTATTTATGAAATATCTTTAATCTTATATAAAATATTTTTAAAAAATAGCCTAATTGTTAAAATTTTATTGCTGATTTCAGTAACTTTAATAGCTACAATCTTTTTTAAAGAGCATAAGAAGGCACAGAACTTCACTAAACTAGAATTAAATGACTGGTCATTACTGCAAAATTACAACAGTGGATTAAAAAAGGAAGAAACACCCCTATACAAAGACTTCATACTTCTTGTAAATGAATGTGAGGTAATATGTGGCCAGAATATAGTGTTTTTTTATGAAGAAAAGAATAGAACTTATCTTGATCAGGCTTTATTTTATTTTACAAATGTATATGGAACTGATATTAAGAAAAACGAAATATATAAAGAATTTAATACAAATACATTTATATGGGAAAAAAGCATTGATAAATCAGAGGTTATTCCAACATCTTTTACTATTATGTATGAAAATCAAAAGTTTGCTATCTTAAAAAAGAACACTTACTAACGCCATCATATAGAAATTCGCATATTGCTTCTGCTGGTGGTACTAATTTGTATTTTTCATCCTTTGCAAAAAAATATTCTCTATTCTTTGAATTATCCTTTAACTGATCAAAATCAAAATAAATATTATGTTTAGGACAGTTAATCAGATTTTCCTCAAATGAATGTGAGTCGCAGTAATAATATCCTAATTCAACATCTCTTTCATTTGCCAAAACTAGGTCCTCATTCTTAATAAATGGCTTCCAATATTCTAGATATGCTGTGCTTCTTATGTTTACTATAAAAAATATCGAGTAAATTAATGATAAGAAAATTAATTTGCTACCTCTGTTTTTATACATCAGACTTCCAAAATAGATAGAAAAAGAAGTTGCAATGACAAAAAACTGTCTTATATGAAAAAATTTGAATTCAAGTAAATTGGAAAATGAATACATGCTAATTAAAATAATTAAACAGAATATAAAAATTACTTCAAAAATTTGAAAGTATTTTTTCTCGACAATTAATCTATTTTTCAAAATAAATAATATTCGGGGTATTGATAATAATGTATAAACAATAATTAATATTGATATTATTATTCCAAAAATAATATTTGAAGTGCTTATGTCATAGGGCAACTCGAAATATCGAAAATATCCTAGCCCATTCATATTGATAAAACTAAGACCGATGTCCTCAAAAACTGGCAGTCTTACCCAATCAAGCAAATAATTTATAGTTGAATAATGTTCTTTAACTGAAAATGCTACCAAAGAAAACAAAACTACTATAGAAATTATGTATGATGTTATCTCCAATATATTTTTTTTATTATTCTCAATCATCCATTTTGTTAAAAACACTAATTTAATTGGAATCCATAAAAAATATCCATAAACAGATAAAACTCCCAATAAATCAAACGCCCATGAATAGAAAAAGAATCTTTTCTTAAATTTAAAAAAGAACTTAAAAAGAAAATAGAATGATAACAAAAAAAATAATATTCCAAAAATATACATTCTGAGTGTATAAGTCTGTCTGAAAAAATATAATGAAGTAGCAAATGGCATTAAAAATAATAAGCTACCCTGTGTTCCCATTTTAAAAAGGTTTCCTATTTTATATAATGTAAAAATACAAGATAGGAAAAATATAAGATTAAATGCTCTTAGCCAAACTACCGAGCTAGTAACTAAAAGTTGAGTTTTTAATGCTAGATGATAAAAATTTGGATGAGTAGTCTCTACTGACGCTGAAAGTAAATTTTTAAAACTTGTTGAATTAGTAATAAACATTGAAAAAATTTCGTCTCCAGAAAAGACTGAGAAGACGGAATAATAACTGCGAACCAACAATACTAGTATTATCATTAAAAAAATGAAAAGGTATTTATTGTTAAGTTTTTTAATGATGGCATTCATATGTTTAAAATATATGTTAAAACTAATTACCCTGAGCTTACCTATATTTTTTCAAAATATTTTTTATCGTTAAACTAAGTCCCTCACTGAAACTAATTTCTGATTTCCATCCAAGCTTCATTAATTTTGAATTATCCAATATTCTTCTTTGAGATCCTTCTGGTTTATCTTTATTGAAAGAAATCTTCAGTTTTTTATCTTTAAAGTAGTTAGAAATTTCTGTTACAACCTCTTCCACAGATTTTTCACAGTTGGAATCTACGTTATAAACATCTCCAGCTTTTCCTTTCTGTGCTAGGGTTAACAAAGCATTTACTGCGTCTCCCACATAAAGAAAAGACCTTTTTTGTTTACCACTACCAAAAACTTCTAGTGTTCTTTTGGCCTCAATGAACTTTCTAACCATAACTGGAATAAAATGTCCCATTTCATCATAATTATCATCTTCACCATAAACATTGATGAATCTAACTCGTACAGTTTTCAACCCAGTATTTTGGTTATACCAGGTTGCTAATCTTTCCCCCATTTGCTTTGCCAAAGCATAACCAAGTTTTGAGGGTTCTGGCTCACAAGTATCGGCTGTTTCTGGAGTTGGTGCCTGACTTTCCATCGCATTTCTAGAATAAACACTCGCAGAACTTATTTGAATAAATTTCTTGACTGGGCCACTATTCTTCGCCATTCTTAATGGCATCATCTGTAACAATAAGTTATCCTCGAACATAACTTCTGTTCTACCTAGGTCATAATCAATACCAGTATTTAATGCTGCTAAATTAAAAACGATTTCTTGGCCTTCAAAATATTTTTGAGCTTTTTTTTCATCTCTTAAATCTGCCTTGTAGAAAATTATCTTATTAATGACATCTTTCAGTCTCTGCTTTTTACCTCTAGAAAGATTGTCTATCACACTAACAGACGCACCCAAAGAAACCAGTTTTCTAACCAAATGAGCGCCAATAAAACCAGCACCCCCTGTCACTAATATTTTTTTATTGAAATAGTATTTATTCATTATTCTCAAGATTTTCTAGAAAAAAGTTTTTTAGCATTACTTTTGAATAGTTATTTTCTATATTGGCATGAGCATTTTTAGAAAGTCTGATTCTTAGTTTTTTATTCCTTAGCAAGATTATAACGCAATGAGAATAAAACTTTTCTGTGGAAATTATTATTCCGCTTGAGGAAACTAGACCCCAAGCGGCTTTTGTCGTTGATATAACCGGCAAACCATAACTCATATATGTTAATATTTTGACCTTGATACCCGCGTTTATCATTACTGGAGAGATTGACAGGCTTGCATTTAGATATTCTGTTTCTAGTTTTTTAACATATCCTCTATAAACTACTCCATCTATTTTATTTAAATATGAAATTAAATCTGAAGATGCACCCTGACCAATAACAATTAGCTTAGTCTTTGGCTCAAAACTTCTTATTCGATGCCAATGCTTTGAGATAAACCATTTTAGCCCATCTATGTTCTCTTTCCAATTCAGTGTCCCAGTAAAAACTAAATTTTTTCCCTTACTATTATAAATATTCTTTTCTATTGGAATATAAGTAGGCATCAGCACTGTTTTAACTTTTGAAATCTTTGCTAGCCGTTTCTCAGTTCTTGGACTTATTGCCCAAATTTGATTTAATTTCCTCATGTGAAAATATTCGAAAATTAGGCTCTTTAAATATTCATGCACGTAAAAGAGCCTACTGAGGATAGCTCTTTCTAATATAAATCTTTGTCTATATAAATCTGTAAAATCTTCGTCATCAATATAAATACTTCTAATTTTTTTATTAAAACTTTGATACTGCAACGTAGAATATCCATCATGAATAATTACTTGATAATTATTTTCAGAAATTAATTTTTTAATTACAATGTTCAGTTCCTTACTAAATAATCTAGCAATTGAAATTGGCGAAAATGAGGCAATAATTTGAAAAATATTTAAGAGATACTCAGGGGAAAACCTAACTGTTTTTTTACGTTCTACTGAATGAATCTTCAAATTTTTATGTTTAAGATTATGAACCTTAAAATCTTCGAAATGAAAACAGCAAACGTCAATTTTATAACCGCTTTCCAGAAGGTAATTAAGTGTATTTCTGGTTTTTACACTAGTGCCGTTCAAACCAGAAGGAAAATCTTCCGTAATAAAGAGTAATTTATTATTTTTATCCATATCGTATGAGCATTTAAACAGACTAAAACATATCATAACATGTGCTAAAATCTAGTCTATGAAAATGGCGATAGTTCATGATGTTTATTTACATGTGGGTGGAGCAGAAAATGTACTGCTGGAATTAATTAAAATTTACCCAAAAGCAGATTTATTTATTCCAATTATAAATAAAAAACTCCGATCAAAAATTGAAAAACTGACAAAAGGTAAAATTCAGACAACCTTTTTTTCCAAAATTCCATTTTTTTACACACACGCAAGTCTTATCAAACCATTACTAATTTTTTATTGGGAAAAGCTTGATCTCTCAAAATATAATTTGGTCATCTCGTCAACTCATTCTTTTAATTCAAAGCTGATTAATGTCCATGAAAAAGCAGTCCACATTTCTTATGTCTATACTCCCCCTCGATATTTATCTAAGAAATTTAACGAGATACAAATACTAAATAAACCTTTTTTTAGCTTTCTATTTATGCCTATCTTCAATTGGCTCAAAAAAAAAGATCTTGAAAGTGGAAAAAAGCCTGACCTAATGATTGGAATTTCCAGGGAAGTTCAAAAAAGAATTAAAGAAACTTATAAAAGAAAAAGCTTGTTAGTATATCCTCCAGTAAATATCTCCTTAAAAGTTACAAAAAAAGGAAACGGAAAATACTATCTCTTTTTCTCAAGACTTGTAAAACAAAAAGGTGCCTATCTTGCAATTAAAGCCTGTACTGAATTAAATATCCCACTTTTAGTCGTTGGTGTTGGGCCAGAGCTAAAGAGATTAAAAAAAATAGCTGGACCAAACATCAAATTCAAAGGATTTGTAAACAATTCGCAACTTGAAAAAATATTTATTGATACTAAGGCATTAATTAATTGTGCAATTGAAGAAGATTTTGGAATGGTAACAATTGAAGCAGGTTCTAGAGGGATACCAACAATTGGCTTTAAATCTGGTGGCTTGATAGAAACAATTTTGGACAAAAAAACAGGCATATTTTTCAGCCAGCATACTGTAAAATCATTAACTAGAGCTATTGAAAGATTTGAATCAATGACATTTGAAAAAGAAAAATGCCATAATTTTTCCAAGAAGTTCTCGACTAAAGTGTTTGAAAGAAAAATTAAATTAATAACTGATTACTATTTAAATAAATATTTATGAAAACTGCAATTGTTACCGGAGCCGGTGGTTTTATAGGATCTCACATGGCCAGATTTCTTAAACAAAAGGGATACTTTGTTACAGGAATTGATATTAAAAAACCGGAATTTTCAAAATCAGCTGCCGATAAATTTATTATTGCCGATTTAAGAGACCCAAAACTTGTAAAAAAGCACTTATTTAAAGTGGATGAGCTGTACATGCTAGCAGCTGATATGGGCGGAATGGGCTTTATAAGCTGTAATGGACCTCAAATTGTTCATAATAATGCGATCATAAATCTTAATCTCCTCAAAAGATCTGCCGAACTAAAAGTAGGAAAAGTTTTCTTTTCTTCATCTGCTTGCGCATATCCTGAAGAAAAACAAATGTCTACAAGAAATTCAGGTTTAAAAGAAACTGATGCCTACCCTGCCAATCCGGACACCGCATATGGCTGGGAAAAAATATTTACCGAACAAACCTGTCTTTCCTATAATCAAGAACTGGGCTTAAAAATAGCAATTGCTCGTTTTCACAATATTTATGGTCCAGAAGGAACTTATGAAGGTGGCAGAGAAAAATCCCCAGCAGCATTATGCAGAAAAATTGCAAATGCCAAAAAAACAGATTCTATCGAGGTATGGGGTGACGGTAAACAAACTCGCTCATATTGTTACATTGATGATTGTCTAGAAGGTGTATATAAATTAATGCACTCAAACTACAATTTGCCAATGAATATCGGATCTACCAGACTAATCACCATAAATAAAATGGTAGATTTTATTGCTAAAATTGCCAATAAAAAGATTACTAAAAAATATAATTTAAATCGCCCTCAGGGAGTTAGGGGTAGAAATTCAGACAATACCTTAATCAAGGAAACTCTTTCTTGGGAGCCACAAATAAGCCTTGAAGAAGGCCTAGAGAAAACATATTTCTGGATTGAAAATCAATTGAAAAAGAAAGAATAAATTCTTTTAAGAATAAATTTTGGAATTAAAACTAGGTATCTTTTCCAAAGTCTCAATGGATCGGCAATCAGTCTAAATAGCCATTCCAAACCTAAGTTTTGAACTGTTCTTGGAGCTATTGCCTGCCTCTTAGACAAAAAATCAAAAGCTGCGCCCACACAAAAGATCTTTGTATTTGGCAAAAAATTTGACCAGCGAGCTGCTAGCACCACCTGTTTTGGCGAACTTAGTCCTATCCACAAAACATCTGCTCTACTTTTTCTAACTTTAACTATAAATTTTGCTTCCTCCAACAATGAAAGTTTTCTAAACGGCGGTGAAATCATTTTAGCAATTTTTGTATTTGGAAAAAGATTTTTTAAGTTTTTTTCCAACTCAAATAGAGTTTTTTTAGATGAGCCATAAAAAAAATGAATCGTGTCTTTGTTACTAGATTTCAGAATATCCTTCATTAGATCTGGACCATAAATTCTTTCTGCAAAGGGCATCTTTCTTTTAAAGAGGCTCCTTAAATTAAAATACCACACTAAAGGCATTCCATCAGTTACACAGAAATCAATTTTTTGATAGCTTTTCCTTAATTTTTTATCATCATCCATTGACGCGAGATCATTTAGCGAAGTCGGTAATAAAATAAATCCCCCTATCTTTTCAATGTTTTTTAAGATTGTTTGAGTAATGGTTTTTCTTTTTCCAACTAAGTAATTCAGACCGTCCATCTTTATTTGTTTCATATCTGTTTTACACCCATTAAAGATTTGTCATTTTTCATTACAATTCTTAATATTTTGGTGATTATATAAGCAAAAATAACGTTGGTTAAAACTAATAATACTGTAAATGTATTTAAAGAGTACTTTTTTATAAAATCAGCAAATATTTTAATTCTCTCTAAGATTGATCTTTTAGTTTCTATTTTTTTTCTTATTTCTTCCCATTTTCTTTCATAAACCAAATGATTTCTAAGTGTAAATGAAAGTTTTTTATAAAAAGAGATGAAACTAGTAGGATCTTTGTGGAGTACCTTAATTTTTTTGCTATAAAGTGCAATTCCTCCTGCTAAGTATATTTGCATTCCAAGATCGCAATCTTCGCTCGCCCCTTGGGCATATTCAAGCAAGCTTGCATCAAATTTAATGTTATTTTTTATCAAAAACTTTTTACTATAAATGATGTTTTTCGAATCAAGTATTTCATGATCCAAAACAACTTCATCTTTAATAGCACCAATTTTCCCAATTTCATCAATAAAAGATTTTGTCAGTGCGAATACGCTATCTCTCCAATACTCACTGGAATAACCCAAGATAGCACTTAGTTGAGGAAATTTTCCTGAAAGTTTCTTAATATTTTTATACCAATGGACATCAGCAACACAATCATCATCGATAAAAGCTATCCAATCACCACTCGCTTCTTTCAAGCCTCTATTATAAACATAAGGAAATCCAATTTTTTTCTCTAAAACATATTTAACTTTGAAGGAAGCATTATTTAAATACTTTTTAACTAAGACTTTAGTGCCGTCTATAGAGTTATTGTCTACGATGACAAGCTCGTCTATATTAAATGTCTGAGTTTTTAAAGAATCCAAACATTCCATTAAATCACTAGACCTATTTCTTGTTACAATAACTACGGAAACTTTATTTTTCATTTTTTATCCTAAATAATATTGGTAAAACTCTATTCAGAAACATAACTTGTTTTGCAACAATATAAAGCTTAAGTTTGGATAAAAAATTAATCTTTAGGCTATCACCCATTTCACTTACTGCTGTTATTAAAGAAATTTGTTTTGATTTCATTTTTTCTCTATCTTCTAAGTTCCATTTAAAATTCAAACTTTGATAAGATTTCCAAGACATAATATATTTATTTATAAACCATCTCCAGTTCCGCGGATCCGAGTGCCAAATCATAATTTTCTTGTTACAAACTGCTTTTCCATTTGCATTCTGAATTTGCATGCCCAAATCACAGTCTTCTGATGCTCCATTTTGAAATTCAATTCTACCCTCATCATATTCAAGAGAATTTTCTTGAAGAAATTTTTTCCTGTAGACTACATTTTTATTATCTAAAACTTCCAAATCAACCACTACATTACCGATAATTGACCTTTGTTTCCATATATTATCAAACATTAAAGTAGCCAAAGAATACACATTTTTACTATAATACGTTCCGCACCAGCCCATGATCGCAGCATGTGTTGGGTACTTTTTTATTGAATTCTTAATTTCTTTAACCCAATTTACATCAGCAACACAGTCGTCATCGATAAAAGCTATCCAATCACTGCTCGCTTCTTTTAAGCCTCGATTGTAAATTTTTGGGAAACCGGTGCCTCTGTATTTAACATATTTAACTTTAAATAAAACATTTTTCTGAAAATGTTTTACTACTTCTAAAGTATTATCAGAAGAATTGTTATCAATAATAATTAGTTCATCCATTAGTTCAGATTGGCATGTCAATGTGCCCAAACAATGCCTTAACTCTTCTTGTCTATCTTTGGTAACAATGACAACTGAAATAATATTATTCATTAACAACCTTTTTAAAAGAAAAATAAACAAACAAAAATTTATTAATAAGTAAAACTTGCTTTGCTACAATAAACAGTTTCAATTTTTGAAACCAATTAAGAGCAAACTCTTCTCCAAAATCATTAACCAATTCTTTTAAAGAAATATGTTTGGACTTTAATTTTCTTCTTCCAACCATGTCCCACTTCAAATTTAGGCTATCGTATGATTTCCAAGACAGATAGCTTTTTTTTACAAAACTACTCCAATCTTGAGGATCCTTGTGCTTAACTTTAATTTTTTTGTTACAAATTGCGAGCCCTATGACTTCTTGAATTTGAATTCCAAAATCACAATCTTGCGCTGCGCCCATTAGATATCCAGACCTATTTTCATCAAACTCTAACTTATTTTTCCTAATAAAATTGTTGTTAAATACTATATTTTTGGTGTCTAAAACTTCCAAATCAACCACCTTTTTTCCATCAAGTGATCTTTGCTTCCAGTCATTATCAAACATTACTGTTGCCTGTGAAAAAACATTCTTTGAATAATAAGTTTCACACCATCCAATAATTGCTGCATGTTTTGGATATTTTTTTATAGATTTTAAGATTTCATCAACCCAGTTTATATCCGCAACACAATCGTCATCAATAAAAGCTACCCAATCACCACTCGCTTCTTTCAAGCCTCGATTGTAAATTTTTGGGAAACCGACTAACTTTGAACTGATATACTTTACTTTGGTTTTAACCTTGGGACCTAACCCCATAGCAAGTTGTTTTGTGTCATCATTTGAGTTATTATCAACCACAATGATCTCTTTAGGTAAATCACTATTAGAAATCAATGATCCAATACACTGAGATAAATCAAAAGATCTATTTTTTGTAACGATGACTACCGATAAACCAGACATATTATGCCAATTTCTAAAAAAACAATTCTTTATATTACCCAACTTTTTCCATTTCCACCAGATTCTGGAGGAAGAATTAAATCTCTCAATACCATACAAACATTATCAAAGAAATTCAATATCATTTTAATATGCTTTGAAAAAAATAAACCACCAAAACAAAGTTTACAAAAACTAAAAAAGTATACAAAACAAATTAAAGTATTTGAACTTCCTGAGATTGATCAAGAGCCTAAGAAAAATATAAGAAAACTTCTCAAAAGTTATTTAAAACTTCAACCTTATTATGCTTGCCAATTTTACTCAATAAAAGCTGAAAAATACATAAAAAAGACAATTGATTCAAAGAATCCTGAAATAATTCATATTGATCACGTTAACATGGCTCAATATTTACCAGATGTTAAAAAACAAAAATGGATTCTTGAAGAGCATAATATGGAGTACAAATTATCGTGGGATAAATTTATTAATTTTTCTGAGATAAAGAAAACAAAAATATATTTATTTGTTGAGTTTATTCTTACATATTTATTTGAGCGTAGATTCTTAAAAAAATTTGATCATATATTTTCAATTTCAAATTATGATAAACAGATGATTGAAGACAAATTCAAAATTTCTAAAGTTTCTACACAACAGCTGGTTTATTCAAATACAAAAACTCGAAATAAATTACAAAACAAAAATATTAATGAAATTTTATTTATTGGCGATATCACCTGGACACCCAATAAGGTCGCAGTTTCATGGTTCATTGAAAAAATTTTACCAATTATTTTGAAATCTAAGCCAACAACTATTTTAAACATAGTTGGCAAAATTGAGAATGACTTCGTAGATTTATATAAAATACACAAAAATGTCAATTTTTTTGGCTTTCAAAAAGATATTAAGAAATATATGAATAGAGCTGTTCTTTTCATTTTACCTTTTAAAGTTGGAGGTGGAATCAGAGTCAAATCACTTACAGCGTTCGCTCACTCCGTACCAATAGTAACCACCAACATTGGAATTCAAGGAATAGATGGGGAAAATTATAGAGATTATTTAATTGCAAATGAAGCAAAAGAATTCGCTACGGCTTGTTTATTATTAATTAAAAATAGGAAAATAAGAATCACTATCGGGAAAAATGGAGAAAAATACCTGCTAAGAAATCACTCTACTTTAAATAACTCTGAATTTCTAAAAGAATATATTAAAATTACTCAATAATCTCAGTAATTTTGGCCTTTTTTGCAACTATATCAGTGAAATGAAACCAAATTTCTTCACCAATCTTGATTGATGCGCCATCAAGAGACATAAAATATCCTTCAGTATCTTTTAAAGTCACGAATGAAATATCAAGATAAACATCCTTATTTTTATCACTATTCAAATAAATTTTATTATCTTCAATTTTTAAACTTGATAGCTTTGTATTTTCTACACTAATATTATCAATTCTAGCCAATACTCTACCTTTAGAATCTTTCATCTCCATTCCCACTTTATATGAGTATGCCAACCAGTCCTCTAAAGATTCCATTTTAACCCTTATTTTTTTCTGATACCTTTCTTCAGGCTCAGAATTTAATGAAATAATTAGTCCACTCACATTATTCGATCCAAATACAAGATCAATTGGTTTACCTTTTTCTATTGGCTGAAAGTTGTATAAATAACTTTTGGTGTTTTTGTTATAAGAAACCTTCAAACTTAAATCTATATATGCACGCTTATTTGGGCCACCCAAAGAATAAATTTCCAAATCTGTAATTTTTGCAACTTCTTCTCCAAAAGAATTATAAGATATAGAGCCCTCACTAAGATCATTTACAAACCAATAAGGGGCTGACGTTGCATTTCTCCATAAATCACTATCAGAGATAGTTATTCTAGCGTTTATCCAAATGCTTTTTTTTGAAATCCTATTATATACAAATATCGATAAAACAATGAAAATTGCTAAAATAACTGCTAGATCAAAATAATGCACTTTTTTGAGCTTAAATTTTTTTATTTTGTGTATAATACTTTTCATGGTCGATAAGTTATTTAAATTTTTTTATTCTGCAGAGCTGAGAACATTCTCTATTCTGTCTTTATTTCACATTTCACTTTATTTTAGTACTAGTAATAAAGTAACTTTTCTCTTCTCATTTATTTTATTATTAGCACTATATCAGCATCTTAAAAAATTACCACTAACACTGTTTTACGTCTTTCTAACAATGCTTCCATTTGCAAAAGGCAAAGGGATTGATATTTTATTACTAGATAAAAGATATGTGACGAACGTCGCATTTTTTGACCTTAGTTATTTTTTTCCATTGTATTTTTCGTTGTTCTATTTAGGATTATTTTATATTTATACTATCAGAAAAAAATTATTTTTCCGAATGAGAGAGGTCAAAGTTAGCAAGCAAAATAAAATTGTAATATCAATATTTATGATTTTCATACTTATTGCCTGCTTCAATTCAATTTATAGCATCTTTGAAATTCCTGTCTTTTTATCTTCCATTCAGCTGATAGAACTGTTATTTATTTTTTTTATACCCTTCATACTTCATACTTTTTATAAGAAGTTGAATGATTTTTATATGGTCATAGCAAGCTCTACCCTATTTCAATCTGTCTGGTTAATGCTTCAAACACTAAATAAAGGTCATCTGAACAAAGACATAGAAGTATTTTTATTTAGTTCAAAAGTAAGTATTCAATCATCAGAAAATAGCAATTTATTAAGATTGCCTGGAACTTTTTTTGAAAGTAGTATCTTGGGCACATTTATAATTACAAATATATCAATATTGATTTTATACCTGATTAATAATCATAAAATTGAAAAAAATAAAAAGTTAGTATTGCTTGCAACAATAATTGCTGGAATTGTTGCTATAATCCTGACTGGAAGTAGGGCTATTTATCTAATATTATTTGTTATTTTATTAATCATCGCAAAAGTAAAAAGATATCTATCTATTGAAAAGATGAAAAAGGTTATTTTATTATTTAAAAGAAATAAAATAATAATTCCAATTATTATTGCAATATCAATCTTCGTTGGTCCTTTCTTTATCAGTAGAATCTCAAGCAGTAATCAGGTTTTTTCCAAGGAAGGAAGTGGTTCATACAGAGTTCAATTATCAAAATATGCTCTCAGACTAACTGAAAGAAAAACATGGTTTGGCGTCGGTCTAAATTTGTCTCAATATTATTTAGCTACCTCATTTCCTCGAGAAAGTATCATTTTTGACGCAGCATATCCTCACAATATAATAATTCAATTGCTAGCTGAAACTGGAATCATAGGTGCCTCATTATTTGTTATTTTTATTTACTTAATTTTCAGGCCACTCCTTTTAAATAAAAATAGTAAAATTAGTCCATTCCATTTAGGAGCACTTGCTTTTTTAATGTGCTCACAATTCTATCCAATTTTTATAAATCATATGGAAATTATTTCATATCTATTTCTTTATTTAGGTTTTGCAACGTTTTATAATCAAAAGGATAAATATGAAAAATAATAAAGTTGTTATTATTCCATTTACGCTCCCTTGGGATTGGAGCGCCGATTTCCAAAGACAAACATGTCTTGAACTTGCAAGAAGAAATATCCAAGTGTTCGCATACATGAGTGATGATGCATATTTTTTTACTAAAAATAAAAAGAAACAATATCCCAGCATAAAAAACATTACGTTTTACGTTCCAAAATATTATCTTCCATTGAGAAGACTCAAAGTTATTGAAACAATTAATAAATACATCAGCCTTTTGATTTTCAATCTAAAAATATTTAATCATAAAAAACTAATTTGGATCTTTGATCCTCAATTTCACTATTTTCCAAAATTTTTTACTAATAAGTCATCTATATATGATTGTGTAGATTTTTTTGGAACTGAATATAAAAATGATGAAAATAAACTAATAAATAATACGGACAGACTTTTTGTTAATTCGCATTCATTAATGTCAACCCATCAAAATAAAAAAAATAACATAGTTTTAGTACCTCAAGGATTTAATTTATCTGAATTTGAAAAAAATATTAAGTTAGTTAAAAAAGATAAGTTCCATAAAAAGCCAGTGATAGGATATGTTGGAGGCATAAACTATAGAATTGACTACGAATTATTGATAAAATTAATTTCCAACAACCCTCAATGGAATTTCTCTTTTTGGGGTCCAATACAGAATTATCCTGGAGAAAATTTAAAAAAGATCCTTAAGAAAGTAAAATACATTCAAAAATTTTCAAATGTTTCATTTAATACCACAAATAATAAACTAAAATTAATGAACGCAATAAATAATTTTGATATATGTATGATCCCATACGACATAAAACAAGAATTTAATGTCAATTGTTATCCCATGAAGGTTTTTGAATACTTCTATTTGGGCAAACCTGTTATCTCTACGCCAATTTTGGAACTTACTTTGAGTAAGTTTAAAGATTTAATCAAAATCAGCAACACTTACTTGGGCTGGGAAAAGGAGATAAAAACCTTAATTAACTCTCCATGGACAAAAAAACTGCAAACAAAACAACGTAAACAGGCAATTGATAATAATTGGAAAAATAAAGTAGATAAGATTTTAGCAATTCTTGAATAAGTTTTTATGAACAAAAAAATTAAAAACTATTTTATAGTTATTTGTTCGATCATCTTAGTCGGCTTGATTCTGTCTTCAGTTAACTCAAGCAACTCATCAAACTGGCTAATATTTACACCTAAATCAATTGGATCTTACGAAAAAGCATTCTCAGAAACGCTCTTCACTTTTAGTGACAAGAACGTATTTTTCAATGATCAAGCCGGAAATATTTATAGTATTGATAAGAATACAGGCAAGATAATATGGTCAAAAAAAATTCAGGATTACTCACCTTTTGCAACAACTTTGACCGATGAAAATAATATAGCAATTAACAGTTTTGATTCAAATTTATATTTATTCAACTCATTAAATGGAAACGAAGTGTGGCGCTATACAAATCCTAATAATACATACCCTGATACACCAGCTATTACAGACATGAACGATGAGAATATTTTTTTTGGAGATAGATATGGGATGCTCTATGCCATTAATAAACTAGATGGCTTAAAAAAATGGGAAAATCAGCAAAAACAAGCTGACTTAGACAAAGTTTACCCTGATAGCAATCCAATCCACTTCGGAAGATTATTCCAAGATGAAAATATTCTGTATGTTAGAAGTAGTACAGAATCAAAACTTATATCAATAAATAAAAGCAATGGCGATATTAACTGGGAAACAGAAATAAATTATTCTCACAAGAACTTAATTATTAGGAATGAAGTCATTATCGCTAATGATGATGAAAATATTTATGCTATCAACAAAAATAATGGCCAAATTTTATGGGAGAAATCATTTAGTTTACTTCCTAAAGAAGATGAGATTAATAATGATTACCTTTTTCTAGTTTCCGGTAGTCAAAAACTAGAAAAAGTCAGCCTTTTAACAGGAGAAATATTGTGGTCGATAGAAACAGAAGGAGAAATTAAACCAGAAACTATCTCAAATGAGAAATTTGGGTTTTTATTACATCATATTCGAGGTTACAAAAATAATTTAATTGTGTTCGACAAAATTAGTGGAAAAATCCTATGGGAGCTTGTGCTTTCCACCGACACAGTAACTCTCAACCTAATCGATGATTATCTGTTTGTTGGAAGTTCAAATGGAGAGTTATACAAAATCGACTACATTCAAAAATACATAGCAAAACAAGCTTTTATTAGCGGAAAAATTGTGGGTATTTTCAAATCTGAAAATAATTACATTATCGCCTCAATCTCAGAAGGAAATCATGCTCTTATAAGCAAATTATCTGAAAATTTTGAAGATATTTGGACTTACAAAACTCCCTATAAGGTGGCGGAAAAATCAATTTTCTTTAACGATGACCGTATATTTTTTACTGACGAAGGTCGTCAGTTGGTTGGATCTATAGATGTGAAAATCAATAAAGTTTTCGACCAAAACAGTTTTATTTTTAACTCCTTGCCAAATAAAAACAAAGAAGAAATCTCCGATATGATTATTTTCTTTAATAACATTTTGCCACAATTTTTAAAAGAAAAAAATTATAATTCCAAAACTACATTTATAAGCAGAGTTAAAAATTTATTTAACAATTATGTAGTGGTAAAAAAGAAAGATTTTGAAATTGAATATAAATACGATCAATCAATTATAGAAATTACAGTTCAGCGTAAACTAAAAAACCTTGGCATTCCACTTGATGAAAATATTCAACTTTCAGCAATTATTACTAGTCCTTCAAATAAAAAATATGATATTAATGGATTTAACTATGAAAAAAATACTTGGAAGGTACGCTTTAGACCAGATGAAATTGGAACTTGGAGCTATAAATTAAATATCAGAACTCCTTCAATTTTTAATAAAATTAATTTTAAAGATAAATTTAACATTGACCAAATCTCAAATATTCAATATATTCAAATAGATGAATCGAAGCCATCAATGCTTGGTCTTGAAGGCGGATCTGAATTTTATCCGCTCGGATTGGAAGATGTAATACTCGATCGCAACTTTGATAACAACCCTCTTAATCAGTTTCCTAAAGCAACCTCTAAACAACCTCCAAAAACAAAGGAGGATATAGCTTATACAGGTTTTGAAGATTATTTCAAAGAATATTCTGATGCTGGATTTAACTTATTTAGGTGGGGAGTCGGAAACGCAAGTTTCACATTGTGGAAAGAACAAAGTAACTACAAAGAAATTGATTTATTAGCCTCTAAATATGGTGACAATCTAGTAAAAGAATTGCGCGATCAAAACTACCACATAATGATGACTGTTTTTGGTTTTCACCCACCCTTTGCATTTTCAATTGGTGATCCAAAAAATAAGGCAGTTGTAAAAAATTATCTGGATTCAGTAATTCCACGATATGCCAGCTACATTGATATATGGGAAATAACAAATGAAGCTGAGGTCAGTGACGAGTGGCTAGAATTTGTTATTAATTATATAAAACAAATTGATCCTTATCACCACCCTATTAGTACAAATTGGGATAAACCGCAGATGCAAGATCTAAATTTACTTAGTTATCACTGGTACGGATCAGAAAATATTTCTGAAACGGCATTAACGACAGAAACTATTATTAATAATTTGAAACAGTTTAATAAACCGCTAATATTCTCAGAAATTGGTAATATAAATTATAGTTGGGATGAAAATAGCGCAGATAGAATGAGAATAAAGCTTTGGACAAGTTTCTTTAATCAAGCCTACTTGGTTTTTTGGAATCAGCCAGGAAATATTTACCAAAATGCTCAAAATGCAAATATTTATCTGGGGCCTGCAGAAAGAAATTTTACCAAGGCATTCTCTGACATTTCAAAAAGTTTTGAAAAGGAACTCGAACCGTTTAATATGGAAAGTCAAAGCCCACAAATCGCAACATTCGGTTTGAGAAATGAGAATATGGCCTACATTTATATAAACAAACTTGACGCATCTAAAACTGAAAATGAAATTGTAACTCCATTTATCGCTAAAAATGTACAATGGCTCGATCCTAGCTCTGGAGCATATTTGCAAAAACAGCCTATTGAAAGTAATAAAATTGTTTTACCCTCATTTAATCTAGACATCATTGGCGAAATCGAACTCTAACTGATAAGATGTACCAATGGAAAATATTTTTGTAGTAATTCCCACTATTCGAAACCTTGATTTTTTAAATGATTGGAAAGAACAATTTAAAGATGTCTCTATTATAGTTTGCGAAGATAGACCAAAAAAGTCAGTAAAGATACCAAAAGTTGGTAAAAAAATTTATCATTATTCATGGAAAGAAATAGACAAAGATTTAAAAGAAAAAAGCTGGATTATACCAAGAAAGGTGTCTGCAATCAGAAATTACGGCTTTATTCAGGCTTACAAATTAGGTGCTGACATAATAGTAACTATTGATGATGACTGTTATCCAGTTAGGAATCATGATTTAGTTAAACTTCACCAAAAAAACCTAACTCTTAAAACCCCTCAAAATTGGGTTAATACCTATCCAGATTCCAGACATATGTATACCAGGGGAATGCCCTATTTGAATCGTACTCAGTCACCTGTAATGGTAAGCCACGGACTATGGACTAACGTTCTAGACTTTGATGGTCCAACTCATCTTCAAAATCTGGAGTTTAAAGCCAAATTTGCCGAACATTTTTTACAAATCATTCCATCACATAGCTACTATCCTATGTGCTCAATGAACTTAGCTTTTAGAAGTGAAATTACCCCCCTGATGTACTTTCCCCTAATGGGTGAAAATAAAGAAGGAGTCAAATGGGGATATGATAGGTTCGATGACATATGGGCGGGGATTTTTTCAAAAAAAATTATGGATCATCTTGGATTGGCAGTTATCAACGGCGCCCCTTTCATTGAACACAGAAAAGCATCAGATCCTTTTAAAAATCTAATTAAAGAAGCTGAAGGCATAGAAATGAACGAGAAAATTTGGCTTGAGGTTGACAAGGTTAAACTGACTTCAAATGGTATTCTGAATAGCTACCGAGAATTAATAAAAAAAGTTGAATTTCCAAAAAATGAATATTTTGTAAATTTAAAAAAGGCTACCTTGATTTGGCTTGATCAATTTTCAAAAATAAATAATGAAAAAAAATCTCGAATCTAGCAATATTTCAGTCATTATTGCTACAAAAAATCGATCGAATCAACTAGATCGATGTTTAAACGCTCTGTTAAATTCAGTTATTAAACCACTTGAAATCATTATTGTTGATCAAAGCACTAACTCCAAAACAAAAGATTTAGTTTTTAAATTTAATAATAATTCACTGAAATATTCCCATCTGAACTCAAATGGGAAATCAAAATCTTTGAATTATGCAATTCCCTTGGCTAAAGGAGATATTCTAGCTTTTACTGATGATGACTGCCTGGTCAGTAAAAACTGGATTGGCGCCATCATTAAATCCTTCAAAAAAAATAAGAGCATCTCACTTTGTTTTGGTAAAACTCTTCCATATCAGCCAAAAAAACATAAAAATGAAGTTTGCCCTTGCACCTTCGAAAAAGATTCCGATAAATTTACTATAACTCAAAAACCTTGCAAACATTGGGAAACTGTAGGATTTGGAAACAACATGGCAATAAAAGCTAGTATATTCAAAAAAGTTGGACTCTTCAAAGAATGGCTTGGTCCGGGATCTATCGGCAGCAATGCTGAAGATGCTGAAATAATTAATCGCTGTCTTGTGGGCGGCTATAAAATCGGCTATGAACCAGCTATGAAAGTTCACCATAATAAGTGGCTTAATGCAAAAGAAATGAATAAACAAGAATGGTCTTATATTTGTGGAGGAATGGCATGTTATGGATATTTTGCCTATGATGGAAATAAATTTGCAAAAAAAATAATAGAAGATAACTTGAGATATGTATTCTGGGATTTGAAAGAAAGTAACTGGTGTAATTGGAGCAAACTAATAGCCCATTTTTATGGATTACTTATAGCTAGAATCAACTATTTAACTTTAAAATAAACTCTTTTTCTAGATACTCGTTTATAAACTCCTCGACATCTTTTTCTATTTCTTTTTTTGAAGCATCAAACTCTTTCCCTACTTCTTCTATTAGTTTTAATTTTGTAATAGGCTTCGTTAATTGAGTCCATATGAAAGATGCTGTTGGATTTAGGGAATATATATTAGCTGTTTTATAGTCTAATATATGTACCTCATTCTCGAAGGTCTTATAAATAATATTTGGGTTAATTTTAAACTTAATCATAGACATTATTATAACATCATTTTATATAGCAGAATTTGCATATATTAGTTTGTAATATGGCTTTTTCTTGATAACAGTGCCAGCAACAACTCTATGGTTTCCATCAACTACAACGGTTTTATTCTTGTATTTTAAACACACAACAACTAAATTTCTAGTTAAATTTTTCTTTATAATTTTTCTTATTATCTCCGTGTGCAATCCAGAGTAATTTTTATTACTAACTTGTTCGGAAATTAGTTTCACTGTTTTATTGCTATCAAATTCAAAGTCCCAACCAGCTTCATTAATAAGATTTAAACCGTTAATTAATGCTTGATTTGCAATAATTGGCACCCAATTATATTTTTGTCCAAAAACTAAGATTCCCCTATTAACCTTAGACAAAATAGATTTAAAATTATTTTTTGATAAAAACCTAAAATTACTGCTTGTTATCATCCTCCAAAAATCAATATTCTTTTCAAAGGACAACTTATACACTCCTACGTTCTTTATTAAATTGAGTATCTGATCATTTTGTAGTGAAAAATTATCTAAAATAAATGTATTATTTCGAATTGAAATAAAGCAATCATATTCAGACAATTTTTCAATTGTTGTATAAACTCTCTGCTCTATATTAAAAATACCATTTATTAATACCTTTTTATTTGGATAGATCATTTTTGTACTTTGATAAAATGGAGAACCATATAAATAGTACTTTTTTTTGATTAATTTTATAATTGCAATATCATCGCTAAGCGACTCCACTGGTTCGCAAATTTTTCTGATTGTTGACTTTCCAGCACCAGAATTGCCCATAAAAATATAGCCTTTATTTTTATAGCATAAAGTAGAGGCATGAATAACTAATCCATTATTTTCACCAATTATCTGAATAAATGTTGATAAAAAAACATCGCTGAAATATCCAAAACCTTCGTTTAATGAAACGGCTCTCACTTCGAAATGTTTACTATTTTGCTTTATAACTATCTGATCCTTAACATCCTTAACAAAATAAATATCTACAACTATACTATATTTACTTGACTTAGAAATGTAATCTACGTATTTATTTTTCAAGAACAAAAAATCAAATTTCTGTTGTATATTTAGCTTTATCTTAATATTTGCAATTTTTAAAAAAAGAAAGAATGCCTTATTATAATTAGTTTTCATATGAAAGAAGATTATATCATCTATACAAGACCACAGGGTAAAAGCATGCACCCACAATTTCAATCTAGTACCGAACTATTACTAGAAATAAATAAAAATGCAAATTTTAAAACGGGTGAAATCGTATGTTTCTTACAAAAACATGGTCTGATAGTTCACAGAATAATTTCAAAATCATCATCAAATGGAAAACAGTATTTTTTATTAAAAGGAGACAATAATATACACAGCGATGGAATTTATAACAAAAGTGATATCTTTGGAAAAGTCATTTATATAATTGACAATGAATATATAATTTTTTATAAAAAAGGCATCAAGATAAATAATTTTGTAGCCAAAATTTCAAAAATTTCTCAAAAAAGTAGTTTTCACTTTAAAGCATTAACTCCTCTAAGGTTTGTGTGCTTCTATTTACTAGCTATGTCAAACATAGATACAGGTTTAAGTGAATTGAAGCAAATAATTTATGCTTTAAAAACTGGCGAAGTAAATAAAATCAGTAAAGAAATTGATATGACCTTACTTGATTTTTTATCATTGAAAAATAAATTTCTTGGATTTTCATATCATGATCGTGAAATAGATATGAGACAAAAGTTCTTTACTGAAGTTCTAAATTTAGAAAAAGAAAGAATATTTGAAATTTTTCAAAATAAGAATATTGAATTTGTAAGCCTAGATAATATCAGTAAATATTCAACAATAAGTGGCTCTGATGTTGATGTCCTCATAAACTATAAACAACTACCTAATATTGTTAGAATTTTATCTAAAAACAATTTTTCAGTTAAAAATAGATACGAACAAGAAATTTCTTTTCTAAATAATGTTAATCATATTCAGTTGGACTTGCATTTCTTAATTAACCATCCAAGAAGTTTCTATTTTGACAAAAAACGTTCAATCAAATTCACTAAAGAATTCTTTAAAATACTTTCTAGTAAAAAACATTCTCAAAGATTCAGAAATGAATACTTTTTCCTGGGAAAAGTTATTTGTTACTGGACAAATGATTTTTTAAGAGGTCTCAATACCTTAAATAGTTTAGGGGATTTCATCAAAACCAATAATATAAATTGGAAAGATTTTGAATACATTGCAAATAAACATAACTTTTTAGGTGAAGCCCAACTCGCTTTATCAATTTCTAAAAATTTATTCCAACAAAAATCCCTCAATGAATATTGCAATACCCTTAATATAAAAATTAAAATTTTATCCCATTATTATAACTACAAAAAAGTTGGAATATTTGGATCTACAACAATTTGGGGCATTGATGATGACGAAAATACTAGAAAAATTTATATAGAATGTTTTATAGCGTCATTAATATCAAATAAACACACGCCATTCTTAAGATTACTAAGACCTAGAATTATTTTATTTTTTTCAATTGCATTAATAAGATTCTATTCCAGCATTTTTACCAAATATAAAACCAATCTTATATATAACTTCTTTAATTAACAAATAAATAAATGCACTAACTAACTCCATGGTATTATCTTTAAACTGAGACGAAATGTAACAAATCTCTGACAAAATATTTCTCTTATACTTTCTCTTAATTTCTAATTTGAAAATGTCAATAATGCTATTTTTAGATTTAAATTTTTTTTCAATTTTTCCTGAATAGTAGCCAT
>VFLK01000017.1 GCA_009885085.1 Minisyncoccota bacterium | reverse complement strand
ATTTTCGTATTCAGAAATTCTCAAGTTATAGCCATCCTGTGTTGTTACATCAGAGTAGTTTACAATTTTTTGAGCATAAGGATTCTTATTTTCATAATCGCAATCATAAGTAAAAGAATTTGCAGTTTCTTGCCTTATAGAAACACTGGCTGTCCTGTAGTCAGCGGGATTTGTATTTTTAAGGGTCAGATTTAAGTAATTATCGCTACCATTAGAATTTAAAAAATGGCTCCAAATCTCTGGCGCACTTAGGCAATATTCATGCCCCAATATACCTCCACAAATATCATTTATATTGCTGTAGGTACTAAGTAAAAGTTCTTTGTTTTCTCTATAGGCATTTCCTTGGATTGTTTGCTCGTTATAACTTTGATCAGCAAAACTCTCAGAGTTATTACCAGCCGAGAGGAGCTCAACTGAATTTTTTGGTTCTTTAATTTGGTCCTCAGAAAGTTCAAGAAGACCACTTTCTATATGCAAGTTCATTTTGGAAAAAGGAAGGTATAAACCCAAATTATTTTGACTGACATCTCCATTTAGAGAAACACCAAATGTCATTTTTTTAATATCTAAGGACGTATTGTCAATCTGAGCGCTGATGGGCTCAAACTCAAAATATCCTAAAAATGATAAAAGTTGACTTGCTAAATCATCCCTAGAAATTTCAGGAGATGACAATCCATTAATGCAAGAATCTGCATCTTCCTCATTAGAAGCAATTGATGCACAAAGTTGCTTTAAATCTTCCATGTTTTGGTTGCTAATTTCCCAATTTCCGACTGAGTAGTCTGCAAGCGCATTTGCAAGTTTTTCTTTATTTATTAGTCCATAAAATGTTGTCAAACCAAATTCATCACTTGATTCGTTAATATCAATATATTTTGTCACATCACCCAAAGTTGCTTGAAAATTAATTGAGAGCTCTTCTTGTATTTTATTTAACTTTTCCTGATCTGAAACACTGAGACTTGAGTCATAACTTAAACTTTCGATTGATTTAGGTATATGTAAATATTGACCTAAAAAAGGCCAGATTTCATTTGTGTCTACAGAGATACTTGGGGATGTAGCTTGTTGTGGACCAACTATACTATTAACAAAAATAAGAAGATAGTCAGACATATTTACTTTAAGATAACTATTGTTTTCGTCAGTTTGTGTCAATGAAATGTGTAAGGCATCTTGATTTTCGTCATTGAAATTTACAGAACCAATAGAGCCATCCATAGAGCCATTTAGTATAAAGTCTGAGAGTACCTTACTTCCATTATCTTGAATAAGACGAAGAAGACTTCCATTAAATTTAAAATCCTGAGATCCGTTGGAATCGGGAGATATAATTGTCCCACTGAAAGTAACAGATGTTTTTTGTTTTGTTGAATTTTCAGGGGTATCATTAGAACTCATTGAGTTCTTAATAGATATCATTGTCTGAGGGCCAACACCAAGCTTCTCATTATTGCCAACAACCTGGCTTTCTGACATGTTTATCTGCGCATAAATCGGATTGCCTGTAATTATTTGTTCATATTTCTCTCTTGGAGTTGTCGCTTGAACCACTTCATCTAATATTGGTTTCACTTGATTTTTTTCTTGATTAAAAAAGTAAAAAAGATACAGAATTACCAAAACTAGTGAAAACCCAAAAACAGTGAGCACAAATTTTATATTTTTATTTTCAATAATATTTCTGAAAAATGAGATTTTCTGTAAAGATTCTTGCGTCTGAATTTTAGGATTAACAGCAATAGTTTCATCTACTAAAGACTGCTCTGAGTTTTGAGATTCAATATCCATATATTTAATTGTAATGTTTGCGTAACTTCAAGTAAATGGCTAATAAAAATTAGATGCCCGACTTGGTCTTTCGCTCATGCTCCAGACATTTCCTCGCAGAGACTCGGTCAGATTCTCAGTGATCCCAATCTTCTAGTCAAATATCAAATAAAAAAATCCCTCCTGGGATTTTGTTATTTGATGGCACAAGTTGACTATGTCAGAACTTTTTATTTTAGCCTTTCAACAAACAAAATAAAATAATGATGATATCTACATTTTTAGTTAAAACTTATCATTGACAAATGTGTCGTATCTGACACAATATAAACAATGAAGAAGACAGTGATCTTAGATAATTTAGCTACAAAAGAACTAAGTATTTTTTCAATTGAAGTTAGAGCTAAATTTAATGATCTTTTTGAAATCTTAAGCAAAGGGGGCAAACTAGAAATGCCCTTTGCCAAGAAAATAGGAGATCAATTATTTGAAATTAGAATCAAGCATAGAGGTCAATGGCGTGCAATTTACGCATATATATTAAAAAACCAGGTGGTGATCTTATCTGCTTTTCAGAAAAAAACTCAAAAAACACCGAAGAAAGAACTAACTAAAGCTCTAAAAAGACTTAAAAAATATTAAATAAAGGATGAATATGAAAAATAATAATGTTTCTCTAAAAGAATGGGGTAAACAGTTCTCACTATCACAAAAAAAGAATGCTAAAAAAGCCAACAATTACTATGTTGTAGTTGAAGAATTTAAAAAAATTAGAAAAGAGCTTGGTTTTACTCAACAAGAATTGGCAGACAAAATGGGTATTGATCGCACTGTAATTACCAAGATAGAAACAGGAGCTAGAAATACTACTCTAAACAGTCTAATTAAGTTTGCTGAGGGTATGGATAAAAAACTTAAGATAAGCTTTGTTTAAACTTGTAGCTTAAGCCGAACTTTATTGGATGCCCGACTTGGTCCTCCGCCCATGCTACGGACATTTCCTCGCAGAAGCTCGGTCAGATTCTCAGTTGCTCTAATCAACATAGTCAAATATCCAATAAAAAAATCAGCATTCGCTGATTGTTTTATTGGATGGCACAGGTGGACTATGTCAGAACTTTTTTCTTAAACTTTAACTCTAATAAAATAAAATTCGCTTGTTGAATTACCGCCACCCTCAAATTTATGTTTGCTGCCAGCTGGAATAACTATGACATCTTCTGGTTTATACTCAGCAACTTCATCTTCCCAATAAAATTTTCCATTTCCTGACAAAACAACTCCTAATTCATCATGCTCAAAGTGAGAATGCCAATCCCAAATTTGACCAGGTTTTAGAAATCCCTTAGTCATTGCCTCAACGTTATCTGTAATTAAATCATCTGAAGTAGCTAAAGTTTTACGAGAATCAGGTAAATCATGAGTGCCTTCTAAAGGAATTTCACTTATATGCTTTATTTGAAACTTTTTCATATATTTTAATCCAAAATATCCTACTATATAAATAATTTTTTTGACTTCAGATCTTTAAGTAATTGAGCAATATAAAAATATCCAAGAACAATATAAAGGAGTGAAGTTATAGATCCTGGAAAATATTCTAAAGAAAATGCAGATCTAATAATATGATGACTTTCTGAAATAAATATCCAAGAATATGCTATTAAACTGTACTTGAAAAAATTCTTATTTATATGAGACAGAACAAAAACGGAGATTCCTAGATAAAGAAAAATATGTGAAGAGAAATAAATTGCTGAACTTATATTTTGAAACGAAGATGAAAGGCTTTCAAAACCAAACAAATAATATTCAGATAATATTACCTCAATCATATGTGCAAGGTTAAGAACTAAAGAAATAAGTAAGATTTTTTTAAGGTTTTTTGACACAAAAATATTATATCAGGTCGGAACTCGTTCTTGAGGATAAATGAGGGCGTACTAATGTGGTAGAGAATAGAGTTTAAATTAGATTGATATATAAAGCTATATTTTGTTGATGCCCGACTTGGATTCGAACCAAAATTGACGGCTTCAAAGGCCGCTGTCCTGCCATTAGACGATCGGGCAACTAGGAACTATATTTTACCAGAGAGAACAGTTTTAGTGAAGTTGAACTAAATTGACAAAGTAGCACCCTGATTTAACCTTGAGTTATTACTTATTGGCCTCCCAGTTTTATTATTTATTAGACCATTTTCTTTGCTAACTTTCTTAGTAAGAAAAACCTTTCCCAGTAAGTACAATATAAAAATTATTGACACTATCTGGTTAAATTGTGATGGATTGCTATAAACAGCGACAAAAATGACAACCGAGCTAATTAAAATAACAATAGGATTTAATATTCTAAATAATCCAGAAATTTTGTGACCATAAATAAGTAGAATATTCCTTATCTTACTTGGGTCCATTGGGAGGGCCAGTTCAGGAACTTCAGATTTTTTATCTATAATTGAAATTACATTTCCTGGAAAATAAATGTCACCCACCTCACTTAGTGATGTTGTAATAATTTTAGATGGAAAATTATATCCAACAATTTCTGCCCTCATTTGATAATCATCAAGTGCCAAATCCTGAAACTCATATTTACCTAGTTGATCAGAAAAGTCAGTTTTTAGATTTCCTGATTTTGAAAATAAAATTACATATACTTTTGCGAGTGGCTTAAAAGAAAGAGCATCAAAAACAACACCATTTCTATTTTTCTTTCTACTTAAGAAGGGAAGGAGAGGAGAAAGTCCAGAAGTAAAACCCATAAATGAATATTTCATTAAACTGGAAAGATAATCTGATGGCATCTTCAAAATACTGCGAGAGCTTGCCTTATACGCAACGGATAATGAACTAAAAATTGTTTTAGAAAGTGTTAAAAATGTTATTGCTGATGCTACTACTATGTTGGCAGCAACTCCCACAGCACCGACTTTAACCGCATAGCTTGCATCAACAGGCATTAATATTTGACGTGATAACTCCTCCGCGAGTGGCTCACCAAATAAATATGCGAACGTATTTTTTATATCCGTTAAACCTTGTTCATTAGCAGTTTTACCATCTGATCCAGTAATTCCATTGCCTCCTATACCGTCTGATGAATTAGGAGAATCAGACATTTCAGATAGACTAACGTCATTGTTACTTTGACCAGAATCAGTTGCCGTACTATCAAGATCAGAATTTTCAAAAAGTTCATCGGTATCTGAATAATAATTATCTAGCTTAAATGATTCATAAATCGTTGACCAAGGTCCTGGTTCAGAACAATCACTAACTCCGCGCATCCAGAAATAATATTTACGATTTGCCTCTAATCCATCTACCACGTATTGCTGAGCCCCAGTAGAAGAACTTGTTTTAAAAGTAGTTCCAAACCTTTCATCTCCAGGAGCATGTCCATACATAAGTTGATATCCAGCGGCATCAGAACTAATTGGTGAAAAATAAATATTAGCCTTAGTTCCTGTTCTTACAATACTAAATATATTTGGAGATACACCTAAGGAAAGTGGAACGCAAACACTACCGCCTGAAGAATTGCTTGTTCCAGAGTTGTTGCTACTCGAGCTACTTGAACCTGAATCAGCTACAGCTACAACAATATCAAAAGGATAAATAACAATCGTTGCTCCAGAATTAGTGTTACCTTTGCTATCTGTAGCTCTGACATCTATCGAATGTGATCCTGCCGTAAGGGCTGGACTAACAGTGCAACTATACGTTTCTGACAACTCATCAAATAATCCATCATCTGAAGTACATGCTGTCCAAGCGCCACTATCAACTGAATATTCAACATTTGTGATTGCGGTTATGGTGTCCGATGCAATTCCCGTTAAAGTTGGAGTAGTGTCGGATGTAGAATCACTTGGAAGAGCATCAACAGTTACTGCTGGGTCATTGTGGTCAAACACTATTTTGAATGATCTTGTACTATCTCCAACATATAGAGTATCAGGATTAAGAAATCCCATGCCACTCAAATATGTGATTGGAGATCCAGTACCAGTATTCACGTTAGCACTCGTAATCTCTTGCTGAAATACTCCATTAGTATCAAATATTTGAATTCGGTTATTTCCAGAGTCGCCTACATAAATATTGCCATTAATGTCAACAGTAAGTGCCTCAGGATAGTTGAATGCGCTTCCATTTCCCGTCACCGTCAATTGCCAAACTCCACTAGAATTAAATTTTTGAATACGATTATTACCAGAGTCATTCACATATAAATTATTATTTGGGTCAACAGCAACGGTCTCTGGGAAGTTAAAAGCTCCTGAGTATCCAGTGATTGTTGCAATCTTGGCAAGTGATGAGTTAAATTTAAAGATCTCATTAGTTCCGGCATTGGCAATATAAATATTTCCGAGACTATCAACGGCAGCAGCATAAGGAGAAGAATATACTTGATTCTCAAGATCAGTACCAGTTATAGAAATCGGAGTACCAGTATTTGTGAACTTTTCTATATTATCAGATTGATAATCGACTGAAATTATGTTTCCATCAGGGTCCACAGCTACGCCAGTTGAGCCAACAGCACCAAATTTGAGCTGGAATACTCCAGCAGAATTAAACTTAGCAATACCTTTATTTCCGATAGTGCAGCATGCTTGCCATCCACTTTGGTAGACATATCCGCTACTATCAATAGCAATTTGGGTAGCATAGTTTATCCCAGTCACAAATGTAGAATAAGAAAGAGGCGTACCACTAGCTACCCATGCATTTACATGAATGGGGTAATATCCAAGAAAGTACGCAACAATAGCAACTATAATTAGATTAAAAAATAATTGCATTCGTTTCATAACTAACTATCCATTCTTTAGTTAATATTCTTTCTTGTCAACAATGATTGAGTGTCACTTGAATTGTATTTATTAACTGGATTAGTACTTCCAGCTACATACACATTTCCAGATCCATCAATAGCAATCTGTCCGTAGTTTGGTATATCTGTCAAACCATTCTCTTTTAATGTAGAAATAGAAATTGGTGCATCTGCTGCATTCCATGCCATTAAACGCGAAATTGGAATAAACAGCACTAGATAAAATACCAACAAAAACTTGATTTTTCATAATGCTTTTAATCATTATGTAGTAAGGATGATAGCGGGTCAATGAGCACGCTTGGTATTTCTAAAAAATTTATTGAGCGGGAGACGGGGTTCGAACCCGCGGCCTCTTCCTTGGCAAGGAAGCGCTCTACCACTGAGCTACTCCCGCAATGTTTCAGTTAAGAACAAAGCATATTGTACCTTTGATGGTCGTTATTGTGAATAACTAGAGTTATTGAAACAAGTCTAGTATTAAGCTAATTTTGAATACGGGTGTAAAATAAGATAAAGATGAAAAAAATATATTTTATTGGTGGCATTGCAATTATCGCAATTCTGACAAGTTTCTTGGTTTTTGCTAAAAATTTAGAAAAGAATGTTTTGGGAGCAATGGATTCAAGAACTGAAATTGAATTGAATAATCGCACTACTAAACCATCAGAAAAAATTGTTTTTGAAACTGATAAACTTTATTCCCTGATCAATTCTTATCGTAAAGAAAATAAACTTAGTCCATTACTAATCAATCAATCTCTTGAAGTCAGCGCCAAAAGAAAAGTTGCTGACATGATTGAAAATAATTATTTTAAACATGAAGATTTAGATGACATTGAATCATGGTACATGTTTAAAACTGCTGGTTATGAATACAAAACTGCTGGAGAAAATTTATCTTCAGGCGCAAACTCACCATGGAAAGTATTTGATGCTTGGAAAAATAGCGAACTTCACAATGCACAACTACTTAATGATACTTATTTAGATATGGGAGTTAGTGCTGATTGTGAGTCCTACAAAATTGCAAAAAAACCATCGTGCGTTGTGGCGTTACATTTGGGTTCGAAATAAGACAGGGTGGGAAAGAATTAAAATGAGCAAAAAAAAGCAAAAACTTCGCCCGAAGACGAGGTTTTTTTCATCCAACTGATTCACGATCTCCAGACACTCGTAGTGAGTGTTTTTTGATCGCTAGTCAGGGTCGTCAGCATGTGCAATTGAACCACTGATAAAATCATCAAAAGTGATCTGACCAGCATCAATTCTGGCCACTAACGCTCGAAGAGCGTCGTAGTCAAAATTATACTCATCAGATGACGCTGTTTCTAGCGTCACCCAATTACTGAATCTTTCAAAACCTGCGGAAGACCAGAGTCCAATCTCTGGGTTTCCGCCAACCTCCAGAAGAACTAGCTGGGTATAAACCCCGACTGGAGGTGTCAGAGACAACCACTTTCCATCAAACAAACAAGCCACAACTCTAATGTTGTGGTCTAATGGTATCCACTCATGCATGCCGAACCTCGACATGATGACTAAGTGGGTCTGCTCATCAATTCCCCCACATATCAAGCCGTATTGTTCTGAGAACAACGGAATTGATGTGTTCGCTGGAGGAACCAGCGTGTCAATGGGGGGAGGTTCCGTTGGGGGAATCTCCGAAGGTACCGGAGCAACAAAAGTCACTCCAGAGTCATCACCCTCACCAGTGGGTGATGCTGGCGCAGCAGACGCTACGCACGAGGTCAAAAAAATAACCATAAACAAACTTACAATCTTAGCCTTCATTTTCTCTCCTTAGCGTCCCCGTTGAATATGGTTTGGATGGGACGCGCAAAAGATCGGAAAAACCCGACACTTAGCGCGTCCCACAAATCAGAAAAATCACTTAAATTGGCGACGACCTCTTTATAGTAAAAAAGATCAACTACAAAGAACTTGTCGCCAAATTGTTAAAGAACCCCCTCATTATACCAAAAAAACTGCCCTACAGACAGCTTTTGATTTATATTGATCAGTTTTGGTCACTTGTGCCAAGCTCAGGACTCGGACCTGAATCTCATGTTTTTCAGACATGCGCCGTGACCATCTTGGCTAGCTTGGCATATTTTCATATTCTACAGCTCTGGCAGAAACCAGACAACAGACAAAATTGCATTTATAACGAACATTTACACTCTAATGATCTATCTGTGGACCCTAGAGGACTCGAACCTCTGACCTACCGGATGTAAACCGGGCGCTCTACCAACTGAGCTAAGAGTCCACGTGTGCCCAGGAGAGGAGTCGAACCTCCATAGATTACTCCATACGCACCTCAAGCGTACGCGTCTACCATTTCGCCACCTGGGCATTTTCAATTCAAGATTTGTATTATAAAACAAATCAGTGATTTTTGATAGTCGTGTCGCCAGATTAATTTTAAATAATAATTGATAAATTTTAAAATCAAGGAATTACTGTTGACATTCGTGTTGATTTATTCGACTATTAAATTAATGTGTAATATAAAGAATTTTTGTTTTAAAAGAAAATAATTTAACTTTATGAAAAAAAACAGCGAAGAAGACTTTATATAAAACTAACAATTACTTGTCAATTTTTGCCGCCATAGCTTTAGTCATCACAGCTATATACGTGGCTAATATATCCTTAAAAAAACAATACAATGACTCAGCCAAAGCCTCAACTGGTACCATTTATTATGTTGCCACAACAGGTAACGATGCCAATGCAGGAACCCTAGCTAACCCATTCAAAACTGTAGGGTACGGTGTTAGAGTTCTGCAGCCGGGAGACGAGCTAAAAATCTTTGGTGGAACATACAATGAAAAGATAATTATTGCCAGTCAAGGTACTGACATTAGCAACATAAACATCAGCTCAGCTGGGCCGGAAAAAGTCATAATTGATGGAGTCAACAAAGCAATTCCCACTATCGATATCACTGGCAAGTATATTAATATTTCTAATCTTGAGATAAAAAACGGTCCCCACACTTGCGTTAAAGTCAGAGGCACTAATATCAGAGTTGATACGCTAATCGTCAACAACTGCATTGGTCACGGCATCGAAGTGCTTGGTCAACATGTCATCATTACCAATAATACTATCTATAATACAGTCAGAGAAAACGTTGATCGCAACCTATCTAGTCTTTGGGGTTCTGCACTTAAAACGTATATTGGTGCCGATGATGTTACTTTTTCTAACAACACTGCATATAACAATTATGGAGAGGGGATTGCCACCACTCGAGGCAAAAACATAGTCATAAAAAATAATTTCTTCTATGACAACTATAGTGTCAATCTTTATATTGATAATTCCTATAATGTCAAAGCTTATAATAACCTAGTTACATGCACAGGAAATTCAGAATTTTTTAGAAACGGGGCCAAGGCTGCCGGTATTGCTTTGGCCGAGGAATATTATGAAAATTGGGGAGCCCAACTTGCCAACATTGAAATTTATAATAACCTAGTTGGTTTTTGCAAATATGGCATTGCTGACTATGGATCAGATGTAGCGGGTGGCGGGCTTGATAATGTGAAAATTTACAACAATACCTTTTGGGGAATCAATGGATTAGCAATTTATCTAAGTGCTAACCAAACAAAAACCAGAAACACTGTAGTAGCAAACAACATTTTCCACAATGATGGTTCAAAAGCATTATGTTGGTTAGATAACCATACTGGAGTGACTTTAAATAATAATCACTGGGTTAATCGACTTCCATCAACCTATGACAACTGCGATGGACTAAATTATCAATCAGGAGATGTTAAACTCAGCACAATGCCAGTTTATAACAATGCTCATAGCTTCAGGTTGTCCAACACATCTCCCGCAATTGACAAGGGTGTGAGCGTTGGCGTTACCACCGATTTCTTCGATATCCCTCGACCTCAACGACTTGGAATTGATATTGGGGCACATGAATTTAGCGATAACACTAATCCAACCGCTTTGCCAACACCTTTCCCCACCTCAATTCCAACCACAACTCCTGCACCAACTTCTACGCCGTCACCAAGCATCGTCCCAACGGCCACTCCTTCACCGCTACCAACTCAAACCCCCATATCTAATATCAACGTTAGCCCTCAAATTGAAACCATCTCATTCTCAACGACTAAAATAAATAAAATGTCACATCTATCCGTGAGTGGAACTGATGCTAATGTTAAGGATTATTTAACAATGACCATTTCCGGACTACCAAAGGGCTTATCAGTTACTAGTTGTTCTAGAAGCACAAGTTCTGGCAAAGCGATAATCAAATGCAATATTGATGGCAAAGCGCAAGTAATTGGAAATTTTAATATTTTTGTGGAAATATTAGACAACAATGGATTAAAATCTCAAAAAAATCTGAGTTTGATTGTAAAATAGATTTTATCGACACTGCTTTTAAAAACGATTGTCTATGTTTAAGTGCCCTATCTGGGACGATGTTAGAACCTTCCTGACCTCCTCTATCGATCCAAAAGAGAAAGCAAGCCTTATTACATCTTTTGCCCACTTTAAGACTATGAATATACTATAATGAAATTTATGAACATATTTAAGTGGCTATATCTATTCTCCGCGATAATTTTTATTCTAGCATGGAAATCTGGATTGATTAACTTTAAATGGATAATAGTTTATTTTGTACTGCCAATGTCTATAGTATTGGGTAATTCCACATACCAAGATTATCGAAAAGGGTTTTTTCGATTAATATTGTCGAAGGCACGAGCAGGGTTTAAATTGGTTGGATTGTGGGCTAAAATTTTTTACACAGTTTCTGTAGCTGCTATTTTTTTAACAATTATAACCAGCCTGATATATTTAATTGGCTTTGACAAGAATCTTTCTTCCAGATACTGGCAATTAATGATGGGTAGCGTATTTTTTAGCTACCTCACGTTAGCCATATTACGCGGAGTGTGGGTAGTAACCCATTGGAAGAAAACAAATAAAAAGTGAACTAAAATGATTTCGGCGATTTTGTGCCGGAGAGAGGTATCCCAGACTACTTCGTGTCTGGACACATTTCTCAGGCTATAGCCTGATGTGCTTTATCCCAGACTACTTCGTGTCTGGATCGTCTCCCAGAAATTCTTTCTGGAGACACTTCTCATGTTACTGCGTAACTTGATGTGTGCATTCTCAAGTCCCAAGGGACTTGAAGTGCAGATTCTCACCTACGGTTCGACCTGCACCGGTATTTAACAAATTTCCACATATTATATGTAGAAATTTGTTAAGTGCCGGAGAGAGGAGTCGAACCTCCATAGATTTCTCCACACGTACCTGAAACGTGCGCGTCTACCATTTCGCCACTCCGGCTCGAATTTTCATACACCAAAACGCGCCCCGTATTCTATTTTTCTTTTGGTTTAAAATAACCGTGCTTAATATTCCCAGCAAATTTTCTATAAAATGCCTCAACAATAACATCACTTGCTTCGTCTACAAGAAAATAAGTTGTATTCAAAACTAAATCATAAGAATTAGCTTTCTTACTGTCTTTTTTGAGATATTGTCTGACGAAGTCTCTTCTTTCTTGCTCAACTTTTGCAATAACTTCTTTAGCTTGTGATTTAGTAAAACCCTCATAGTCCATAGCTCTTTGTACTCTAGTTTTGTATGGAGCTGTGATGCTAACATGCAATCCACGAGCAAAAGGAGTTACAAAATTTCCACCTCTTCCCAAAATCACAGTTTTTCCCTTGCAAGCATAGGCTAAAATAACTTTGAAGAGTTCTTCTGTGTACTGAATATCATCAACATATTCTTTATTTAAAATAGAATGAACAATATCCTCAATACTTGTTCTAGCTTTTTCATCAATCTGTTTGATTATTTCTTGTCTTTTTTTGGTAGAAGTTGCAATTTCTTCAATTAGTTGTTTATCAACTAGTTCGAATCCAAGTTTATCAGCAACAGCTTTTGCGATTGGAGCACCTCCACTTCCAGGCTCACGAGAAATAGTTATAAATGGAATAGCGTTAGCAAAGCAAACATCTTCGCTTGGAACTTCTTTCGCAGCAATTTTTTGCTTCATCCTAAATATTTTCAACGCTTTGTTAACCAAGGAATAGTATTTTGTACTCATAAGTACAATTATAATACCTCTATGCCCAAAAAGTAAGATCAAGTGATCTAAAATGTATCTCTGTGTTGCGGACTGAAATTTGCAGTTAATAGGTGGTAAAATACAGAAAGAAAAAGCGATAATTTGCGCCAGTAGCTCAGTGGATTAGAGCACTTGTCTTCGGAACAAGGTGTCGGGGGTTCGAATCCCTCCTGGCGCACAGGAATCTTACTTAGAAATAAAAGTTTAGAAAAACTCCTAAGATAATCAAGCCTATTCCAAAAAAAATTGTTTTGAGAGCTAGGTTTTCTGCCTCTTTGTCAAACACGCCTTTTTCTTTTGTAACGTGTATGGTCGCTCCTACTGGAACAGTAAATTTTCTAACAACATAGTATTT
>VFLK01000044.1 GCA_009885085.1 Minisyncoccota bacterium | reverse complement strand
CAAATTTTATCTGAATGGGAGCAAGAAATGTACCTTAGAGAAAGAGAGTTTTTCGCTAAGTTCCCTCCTGAAATCGTTTCGATTGCAACAGCCAGCGCGAAAAATATTTACATCTCCCCTGATAAAAAGAGAATGCTTTATACCGCTACCAAAGAAGTTGAGCTACCAGTACTCACTCCAACGGTTCCAGTAACCAGCTCACAACCCGAAGAAAGAACTCTTGTTGCGGGAGGAATTTATGTTTATGACCGAGAAGAAGACAAAAACTTCAGAGTTGGAACAGAAAAAACCATAGAAAATAAATCAGAAATATTAACAAAACAATTACTAGCAATAGATATGCTAGATAAGAACTCTTCGCTACTTTCTGCATCTCCAAGTGCATTTACCACTCTACAAGCAACTGAATCCGCAGAAACCGCTAATAGATTTAACATCTATCACAGCTCGCTATCAGCTGACACATATCAGTGGTTTCCAGATTCAAAGCACCTAATCTATATTGAAGATAATAACGTCAAAATTATGGAGTACGACACCACAAATCAAACTAGCATTTACTCAGGTCCATTTATGGGCGAATTCATCTATCCATGGCCAAATGGAGATAGGCTAGTTGTTCTAACCAGCTTTAGTCCGGACTCTCCAAATAACTTGTACGCAATTGAACTCAAAAAATAAAGCATCTAAGCCCAGCAAAGAACATATCTTTTGTAAGCGTAGGCAGTTCGCCAGCCGAACTGTAAAAAATTTGATAAAATACTTGCGGAGAACAAATACTCGCCCCTGTAGTTAAATGGATATAACAAGTGCCTCCTAAGCGCTAATTCCAAGTTCGATTCTCGGCGGGGGCACATAATATAAAAATACACCTTTGGTGTGTTTTTATATTATATGACTCTGTTGAAAGAAAAGAACTTTCCGAACGAAGTGAGGGAAAGTTCCGACGGAGAGTGATGAGCGAAGTGAAATGAAGCGAGACACCCGCCTAGTGCATGTGAGCCATCAAACAGAAAATATAAATTGTGGCGAATCGTAGATTCTCGGCTGTTATTCAAAAAGTTTTAATAACTACAATCAATCCATGTATTGATATCTCCTGAGATTCCACCATTAACTCTATTGCGCACACACTCCCATGGTCTCATAAATAAAATGTATAAAAATAGCAATATAAACGCTATAAAAAGAATTTTTAACGAAATTAATTTCATATGTTGTCATTATACAATAACAATGATTTCATCTGAAATAAGCTCCAACTTTGTTTTATATAATGATATATTGCTGTTATACTTTATTTTGTGAAAAAAGCTAAAAAAATTAACAACCAAGTCCTTTTGACGCAACTCTCTCTTGCCGACCCCAAGCTTACCCCCGACGATCTTTCAAAAATATTCCCTAAATATAATAATTTTAAGCAAATAGAGAAAAGTTACAGTCTGTGGACTACAAAAAAAACCCTTGCGTTACTAGCAAAAAACTTTGGCAAACATCAAAAAATTATGCTTTTAATGTCAGGAATTTCTGCTGGCGGAAAAGATGCCGTCAGAGAAAAGATCCAAGAACTACAGCCTGATTTTCTATTCAAAGCAGTTACCGCCACCACCAGAGAAATAAGAACAAAAGAAAAAAATAAGGTAGATTACTATTTTTATAATCAGGAAAAATTCATCCAAGAAGCAAAAAATGAAAAATTCATTGAGCACACAAATTTCGGCGGTAATCTTTATGGCTCTCCAAAACTATCTTTCGATCATGCTCTTCTAAGATCGGAGCCGGTGGTTTGCTCACATGTTGAGATGAAAGACGGCTGGCCAGGTGTAGAAAATTATTTCGAAAATGAATATTCCGGTGAAAAACCTTTCATTCTCAAAGTATTCGTAATGCCGAATATGAAATTTTCCCAATACGCCAATAAATGGCTTCCAAAAATCAGAAAAGACTATAAAGACCGACTCGAAATTGCAGCTTGGGAAATTTCGGTTGCTGCCAATAACGCAGACATCATTTTAAGCAATAATATTGTAAGAAAAAATTCAGAGCCACTAGAAATGCATGCAAAAGACATTATCAATCTTGCAAAAAAGCTCCTAAAGAAAAACTAAATCCTCTACTTCTTCAAAGAATCTAACTCATAGTCTGCATATATAACTGCATCCATGATGTTGGCATAATCGAAAAGCTCTGTTTTGGAAAAGACAATTGCTATTTCTCTTGTTGCATCTTTTGCGTTTGAGGAGGCATGAATTAGATTATATTGTTGACTCATTCCAAAATCACCTCTGATAGATCCAGCCTCAGCTTCTCTACCCAATGTGGTTCCAATAAGTTTTCTGACAACAGGTACAACATCAAAACCTTCCCATGCCATAGCGACTATTGGCATTGAGCCCATGAAAGACTTGAGATCGCCAAAGAAACTTTTATCTTTATGCTCAACATACCAATCAGAAAGTTTGTCATCACTCATGACCAACATCTTGAGACCAATTAATTTAAGGCCTTTTTTTTCGAATCTATTAATTATTTCGCCAATTAGACCTCTTTGAAGTCCATCTGGTTTAACTAAAACTGCGGTGCGAGATGATTCCATAATATTTTTCCTTTCGAACTACTCTTCTAATAATATTTTACTCTATTAACTTCCTAAATTTTTTCTCACTTTTATAAGGACCAATGACTGCCAATCTGACTTCCCCGTCTATAATTAGTTGAGTGGCTAGATCATTAACTTCTTTTAGCGTAACCCTATCGATTTTTTGTAGTACTTCAGAAGGCGAAGATATCTCATCAGAAAGTACTTGTTTTAATCCAAAGAATTGGGCAACACTTCGACTATCTTCAAGACCTAACACCATAGTTCCATTTATATAATCTTTAGCTTTTTTAAGTTCTTCTAATGTAATCGGTCTTTGACCATTGGCTATATATGTAAATTCATCAATGATGACTTTTATAGCTTCCTCTATTCTTGTTGGATCTACACCAGCTGAGGCTCCAAAAATGCCAGTATTATGATAATAATCAACATCTGTACGAACGTAATAACATAAACCACGTTTCTCTCTAACTTCCGTGAATAAACGAGAACTCATATTATCACCAAGAACAGTTCCTAAAAGGGATAAAGCATATCTACGCTCGTCTTTTCTGTCCAGACCAGGCCACCCTAAAATCAGATGTGCTTGTTCTGTTTTTTTGTACTCAATATGAATTCTTGATTTAGAAAAGCTAATTTCCTTTGAAGCTAGTGCATTTGTGTCAACTCTACCAGGATTTCTCTCTTCATGTTCTTTACCAAAATATTTTTTTACTAAATCAAGAGTTTTTGCTGCCTCGATTAACTTTGCATCTCCCGCAATAACTAAAACCATATTTGCAGGCGAATACCATTTTTTTAGAAACTTTAAGAAATGAGCTCTTTTTATTGCATTAATGGTCTCTTTTGATCCTAAGACATCATGACTTAATCCAGATCCATTAAAAACCATTTTTTCAAAAAGTGTACCCACCAGGCGCATTGGTGTATCTTGATACATGTTTATCTCTTCAATGATGACGCTCTTCTCGCGCTCTACGTCAATTTCCCTGATAAGAGGCTGTAAAAGCATGTCTGAAACAACATCAAGAGACCTCTCGATGTGTTTACTTGCTGATTTTACATAATAGCCTGTGTATTCTTTGCTAGTAAAAGCATTAAAATCTGCCCCAATCTCATCAATCGCTGCAGACAAAATTTGTGCGTCTGGATAGTTTTTAGTGCCTTTAAAGACTATGTGCTCAAAAAAGTGAGCAATCCCCTGCTCTGTTGGGGTTTCGTATCTAGATCCAGTATTACAAAGAGCTAACACTGTTACAGATTCAACTCCGTTCATAGGAACGCGAATTACTTGTAATCCTGAAGGAAGTTTGGAAAATTTATGGGTTAACATATTTTGAATTATACAATAGATCAAACTACATTCGATCGACAACTTTGATTCCTAAAATATGTAGGCCATGTTCTATTATCTGAGCAACGGCTTGAACTAAAAGCAGTCTAAACTCCACTGTTTCCTTATTTGAATCTCCACCGCTCTCTTCAACAACCTTATGTAAGCCATAAAAAGTATTAAAACTCTGTGCCAACTCATAAAGGTAATTTGCGATTGAGTGTGGTGAATATTCATCAGCTGCTGCACCAACTACATCAGAGTATTTGTAAAGGTTTCTTAGTATATCTTTCTCTTCTTTGTTTGGATGATAATTTAAATATGATTTAATATTAAGTAATGTATCAAAATAACCAGTAATAGTGCTATCTCTATCAACTGCCGTCTCGGCTTCTGCAATTTTTAACACAGTATTTTGGGCTTTTGTTAACACACTGTGACACCTGACATAGGTATATTGAACATAAGGACCTGAATTTCCACTGAAACTAAGTGAATCTTCGAAACTGAATGAGATATCTTTGCCGATAGATTGCTTTAAAAATGCAAATTTAATAGCACCTAAGCCGACGAGCTCCGAAACATTCTCAAGTTCTTCCTCAGAAAACTCCGCTCTTATCGTAAGCATATGCTTTTTGATCTTTTCATGAGCTTCATTCATAAGCCACTCGGCTGTGATTACTTTTCCAGTTCTTGAAGACATTTTTCCTTCAGGAAGTCTCACCATTCCATGAGACAAATGGGTGGTTTTTTTTCTTAAATCAGAATTTGTAAGCTCAAGGGCTTTTAATAAAACTTTAAAATATTCGTCGATTTCATTTCCAGTGATCACAATCGATTTATCATATGGAAATCTTCTAAATTTTTCTGGAGCCAATCCCAACTCTTTTGCCTCATACGTAGGAAGTCCTAAAGAATTAATAAAAACCCTATCGTGAAGTCCATACTTACTGCCAGGAAAGATAACTGCTCCATCACTCTTTTCAAAAACGCCTTTTTCAAGATATTCGCCGACAATTTGAAAGCCAAACTCTCCTACCAAGCTCTCGAAAAAGAATTCATCGAAACTCATTCCTATCCTAGAATACATGGACTTGAAATAATCTAGAGACCACTGTCTGCCAGATTTATACATACTTTTGACTTCCAAGTATTCAGTTGAATCTTGAGAAAAATTTGAAATATATTTTTTATAATCGACCTGTGACTCAAAGTTATTTAGCTCTCTTTGAGTTTCCTGGGCAGAAATGAAAGCTAAGTAATTAATATCCTTAATTTTTTCTTTTGCAACATCATCATCTTTGTAAGCTGTCGCTCCAGCAGCATAAGATTTTCCAAGAAAGGAAACTTTTTCTTTAAGAGAGTAGTGTTCTAACTCAGCAAGAGCTTCTTCAACGGTTTTGCCAGGATATTTTTCTACAAACAAGGTCTTCATGCCCCAAATACTTTTGGAAACGTGCATTCCAACATCTCCTTGATAGCAGGCTCTCTTGACTTGTGCTCCCTGAGCTTCGTAGGACTTAGCTATGGCCTCTCCAACGATATTGCTATACAAATGCCCTATATGAAGTTCTTTAAATGGATTTGGATCAGTAAACTCTATCATCACCTTTTCGCCATTTAACTTCTTTTCTATTACATCTCCATGGTTTTGAACTACGGTGCCCATTTTGGCTAGTAAAAACGAGTCAGAAAGTGTGAAATTGATGAATCCTGGACCAGCAATTTCAATTTCAGAAATATATAAATTAAAATTTGTTGAATCATCGGAATTCTCCGAAAAACTTTTTTGCAGCATTTTTTGAAGATCATCAGCAATTATTTGAGCAAGTTCCTTTGAGGAATTAATATTAGTTTCTGCGTTGATGTTTTCCAGAACAACGCTACCCTGTTTAATTTTGCCAAATAAAATCAATGCTATGTTTGTTGAATAATCTCCATGATTTTTATCAGCGGGATGTTCAAGTAAAATGTCATTCTCACTTACGCCGCTCAATCCTAAATTGGTTAGTGACGTAAAAATTTTTGCTCTAAGTATGTTTGTAATTTGCATATCCTCCAACCATTTTACTTCAAAATAGATAGATTAACAATCTAGTTATT
>VFLK01000040.1 GCA_009885085.1 Minisyncoccota bacterium | reverse complement strand
GATCTTTCAAAAGAACAAAGCGATATTGCTTATCTAGAAGAATCCCAATCTGAAATTGGGCATGAAAACCTTTGTATAAGTCTAGACTACTTAGAAAATTCAATTGATAAAGTAAGTTATCATGTGAGTGAAGAAACTAAAAAGTTTTATTTAACTATCAAACCAAAAAAAGGATTTGCTCCGCTCTCAAAAGAAAATATAGATTTCTCATATACCGGAGCAGATGCAGATTTGATTATTTTGGTGGGCGTGGATAATTTTGACTCCTTGGGAAGACTTTATTTTGGATATGAAAATTTATTTAATAGCGCAACTTTAGTTAGTATAAATACTTATGAAACAGAGTTTGGCAATTTTAAATTTGATATCTCTGGATCATCATCCTTTAGCGAATTTATTTCTCAGGTTTTGCTTCAGCTTCAAATTCCTATAGATCCTGAATCAGCAACTAATTTATTGACAGGTATCAATGAAGAAACCAATAACTTTAATTCAGACTCAGCCTCAGCAGATACTTTTTATGTTGTTTCAAAATTGATGAAATTTGGAGCAAGAAGAACTGCTCAAAAATCAAAAAAACAACCTGAAAAAGCTCAAGCTCAAACTATGGCTGAATTACCAAAAAACAAAGATTTTGCCGGCAGTTTTTCGCCAAAAGAAATAACTGAGGCTCAAAAAAGAGAAAAAGAACGATTTAGATTGAAAAAGCTAGAAAAAAAAAGAAAATTTAATAGATTTTAGTTCTATTATTTAATGTTTCCGCAGTCCAATTTAAACGTATCCATAGTACATACACAATAGTTAGCTCCTCCACAACCTTGGACTTCGTCATAACTTCCACAGGCAGGCTGAACCAAATTCCCAAGAGGAACGCCGTAATTTCTTCCGGCCATCATATAATATAGTTGCTGGGTAGAAGGGGCGGATCCGTTAGCTGCTTGATATTGAGCACTAAGCCAGCTTTTCTCAGAACTTCTTTTTCTTAGAATATAATCTAAAGATGTTTCTACGTCACACGCAACTTCTGGATTTTCTCTAGACTCATTTATCCAAGGATCTGAAGTGCTATCGATAAAGTATGCGGCTTGAGAACACGCAATGGGATCGATACATTGAGGAATGAGAACACCTATAATATTTGAAGCTCCGCATGAATTCGTTAATAAGCTCCCGCAACTCATTGATCCACAACTATCGCCACTACAACTTCCCGCATTTTGACGTGCTAATATTTCTCTCAAGAATGGACTTCCTTCAATTTGTAAAAGTCCCCAAAGTAGCTGGGCATCATTTGGATCCTGTTTAGCAATTTGACAAGTCATTTTCATTAATTTATTCATCGTTGGTAGGTCTGCTTTTTGTTGCTTAAGTTCATCGCAACTTAGAGCTACGCCTCCACCAGCACTCGTTCCACCAATAGTATTGCCAGCACACTTTCCGAGTAAGAATTCTTCCATGGTTTTGCATGATTCATAGTAGTTGTGAGCAAAGCTGGCTTTTGCACTTAAAGCAACTTGAACTTTTCTCATCCACCAACTGAGTCTTCCACCTAATACATCGATTTTTGCGAGATCTTGTTTTGCTGTTAAGCTTGGATTTTTAGTACATGGCTTTGGACCGATGACTAGACCAGTCAATTTATCAATTTTGTCACCGCACTCCCAAGCTAAGGTTGCTGGCCAATCTGTATAATTCCAACCTGCTTTTCCCGCATCTAAAACTTGAGTTTGTCCAGTAACCTGGAGTTTTTCTACTATGCTTGAGTCAGCACTCATAGAAGCTATCTGTTCTTTATTAAAAAACGCTCCAGATATTTCTTGTTCAATAGTGGAAAGTTCATAGCCAACTGGATAGACTAAATAAAAATGAACAAAGCTATCACTTCCTTTTGGAGGCCAAGTATCTGGAGTGACTGTCCAAATAGATTTGATAGCTGGGTGATCTGGAACAATCGCAGCGCTATCAGGGCTTAATCCATTTACATTATACGTTGAATCTAAAAATAGATTGATTAATATTTGACCACCATTTTCTTTTGTAAATATTTTTCCTGTATCAAAAGGATCTCTGAGTCCAGCTAAATCACTAATTTCGTTTACGGGTTCAACTTTTGGATCGCATTTTACAACAGTTGAATTAACAAAATCTGTAAGTGCTCTTGGCAAAGGTACTAAGCAGCTTTTTGTTCCGCCACCAGTTGGAAAACTGCCGTTATAACAATAAGCTCTACTGTCAGGTGATTGATTTGAGGCTGCTATAGCTGCCTCAAGAGTAACACCTCGCTTTTTTTTGGCTGCCTCATCATGAACAACTAGTTCCTCTTTATTAGATAGAACTATTCTAGTTAAATCAAGGGGATCATTCCATTTTTCAAGTGCGCCACCACCTTTATTTGTTCCTATATCTGGAAGCTTAAAAGCAACAACTAAAACTTCGTCCCATGGAACAACCTGAGTCTTCTGAGTAAAAAAGTTCCAAATTACCTTAGCCTCTTCTTCATTTTCTGTTAAAAATTCACCAATAGGTTGATTTCCAGGTTGCCTCGTTTCAACAACGGCAATAATAAAACCAAATCTATAAGCTTTATCAATGTATGTTGGTACATTTATAATTGTATCTCTAATTGGTTTGAGAATTGCTTTTTGTTCTTCAGTTAAAGTTGATTTTGAAGGGTCTTCAGGTTCGTTAAAAATTGTGTCACACCACTTAACAGCTAGTGCTTCTCCTTTTTTTTCATCACCACCGGCCCAACCTCCTCCAGTAAAGTCATTTAATAGCCCCATTATGTCATGAACCTCGTATGCAGATCCTGGAATTTTTCTTTTAATTAATTCACAAGTGCTTGAATCTTCAAGTTTATTACAATCTCTTACTTGAGCTCCTAAAGTTTTCCACCCCTGTACACAGGATTGTCTTTGAGAGAGAAGAGAGTTAATTGCTGCAGAATTAACTTCAGCTTTAGCAGCATCATCTACATACAAATCCTTAAAACCAAAGTATTCTTCAAGTGAGTTCATTAAGAATTGCTTACCTCCTAGATCTCGCCATATTGGAAAGTTGGCACTATTCATTCCAAGAATTTCACTTGAAAATGATCTAAGATTAACTCCTTCTGGATAAAGTTCTAAAAATCTGTCAATTATTTCCTTGGAGTTATATTGAGGTTCAATTTTTACATTTTCTTGTAAGCAATATGTTTCATAACCAGTTAGTGCTAACTCAGCTCTAATCTCTTCATACGCGCCCTCTGCTTCAGCATCTCTGTTATCATCACCTTGAAGAACAGACTTGATTGTGGATACATAAAATTTATCGTCAAAATCAGGATATCCTTTGGTATTATAGTTTCGATATGGGCTAGTATCAAAGGTGCTGGTTCCATTGAAAGAGGTGGTTCCTCCATCAGATTCATCACCGGTTGTTTCTACGGCTTGGGCTAGATTTGAGGCAGACAAAAATATGACGCCAAAAACAAAAATGACCAGTGAGATAATAAATTTTTTGAGCACAAATTTATTATACAATTTAATTTATGAGTTTGAGGTAGGGATTATAAACTCTTTGATCTTATCAACTCCGGTAAATCCAGCAATCAGGTTGAGAACTATAAAAGCACTCAAAGCTATTACTATTCCAATGACTGCATATGTTAGAGTGTCTCGAGCCTTTTTTGTGCCTTCTGCACTGCCTCCAGATGTTAACCATAAAACAGATCCAATAATAAACATTACAAATGCTGCCAGACCGATTAGGGTAATAATGACTGTAAAAACGTTTGCAATTAAACATTCTAGACCTTGGATAGTGGCTACATCTTGTGCAGCAGGATCACTGCCAATTCCTGAAACACACACCCCAGTCCAATCGAGAGTTTGTGCGAATGCTGGAGAAGCGTTGTAGAGACTGCTGATAAGTACTAAAAAAATAAATAAAATATGCCTTTTCAAAAACTTGATCTTATTTTGAATTTTATTTTTTGTTTCTAGGTTTGTCATAATTATTTTTTTATGAATGAATAAAATGATTATATCAGGAAATTAATTATTAGTCTGCTGATGGCAGTAAATATGGGCGAGTGGATTGGTGAAGGAGAATTACGACTAAGATTGAATTATCTAAGAAACTAAAAACCCCCGCTCGAGCGGGGGTTTAAAATCTAATTTGCGATCACTTAATTGCTGACTCCTGCGTCTTGGAAAAGAGTAGATAGGTCAGTGCCTAAGAATCCTAATACTAAGAGTAAGACAGCCCATGCAGAAGCAAGAACGATCAAGCCAACAATAGCAGCAGTAATTTTGTTACGTGCAGACTCTGTTTTACCTTTGTCTCCACCAGAAGTAATCCATTCAATGCCACCCCAAATGAGGTACATAAAAACTAGAAGAGCTCCAAGAACTAAAACAAATCTTAATCCTTTATTAATCAGTGCTCCTATATCAGTAAAAAATCCCCCTGGAGTATCTATAGGTGTAAACTCGATAGCAGCAAATGCTAAGTTTGTAGAAGCTGCCAAAGCAGCTGCAGTTACGGCCAAACTCTTAATTCTTTTTTTCATAGTCTCCTTAATTACTTTTATATATCAGTTTTTTGGCTGAATAACTAATTATACCCGTTTTTTTCAGAAATAGTCAAGTTTATTTTTTTATTAAATTTTTATGGCGCAGGTGCGAAAGATAAAATTGTTATACCTAGGAAACCTTGTATCATTAAAAATAAAGCAATTGATGCAGCTAGAACGAAAAGACCTGTGATTGATTGAGTGATTTTCGTTCGGGCAGCAGCTGTTTTAGTTGCGTCACCTCCGGAAGTAATCCACTCAATACCACCCCATATGAGGTACATAAGAACCGTTAGTGTTCCAACTACAAGAACGATATTTAATATTTTTGTAATTAGTTTTCCAAATCCGGCCTCGCCACTAGTTGAATCATAATCTGCAGTACCTGGAATATTTTGAGTTTTTGCAGTATCGCCAATATTTAACTCAACAGCATATGCAACTGGTGGAGAGAAGAAATTAAATTTTTCTAAGCTTGCACCGGGAGCAACATATGCATCTGGAGCAGCAGCTGGATCCATAAACTGAAGATTCAAGATGGAAAATTCATCTCCAAAGAAAAGTTGACTTACAAATTCAATAATTACAAATGAGCTCACTAAAACAAGCAATCCAATCATTGCTTGAGTAATTCTTCTTCGAGCTTTCTCAACGATTGCTACATCTGCGCCGGCTGAAATCCATTCAATGGATCCCAAAGGAAATAAATTAGGACCATGATTGCGCCAATAACTATAAAAGCTTGCCACAGAGAAACAAAGTAACTTACAAAAGTTGCGCCACTAGTAGCGCCAGCAACACCAGTAGCACCGTTTCCGCCTAGATCGCCAGTAATGACAGGATTAGTAAAGGCAGACACTTTGGTTACCATAAAAGTTGCTACCAATCCTAAAAAACCTGTAGCACCAAGTAAAAAAGATTTCAAAATTTTCATTATCAAGGTCCTGTTGTTGGGATTATTTTTTGTAG
>VFLK01000033.1 GCA_009885085.1 Minisyncoccota bacterium | reverse complement strand
TTGCTGCAAACGCGCAATTCTACGATCTAAATCCAACACTCTTGCTGCCTCATCAAGTGTGTAATAAGCACCCCATGTTGGCACGCACTCATCATCATTTGATGAAACTATAAATGAAAGTACTACCTGAGGAGTAGAAGTCGATCCTAACTGTTCAAAATCAAAGCTTGGAGTTGCAGTTACATCGACATAAGAAGCAAACCACGATTCAAAATTTCCAAAAGTTTTTTCTTCTTGTATAGTTTTTGCATTCATAAATGCTAAGTATATTATTACAACAAAAATTATTAAAACAAAAAAAACTCTAAGAAATGATAAACATTTTTCAGGTTGATAATTTTCTGTTGTGCTTTTAATTTCTGAATTATTCATATAATTTTAATAATAATTAGTTGCTTTTAATATCTTTACTTATTAGTTCTTTAATTGACGAATGTGGAATAAAGCCTTCTTCCTCACCATGATATAAAACAACCTTCCAATCTAATTTTTTATTTTCTGAAGAATTATTTAATGGTTTTTTTTGTTTAGTAACGTACAATAAATCAGTAAAACCAAGCCAAATGTCTACAAGCATATTTCCCAATCCTATAAATGATACGATTGCCCAAGTTGCCGCGATGGTATTAAAACCTGCAAAAGCTGCATTACCCCAGTTTTGTTGATTAATATTTCTCCAAAATGTGAAAGCAGAAAAAGCAACTATCAACAATGGTGATAGAACGAAAGGCAGTTCTACTGCAGTTCGATTTTTGACCTTTGGTGTACGTGCAAATGGTATTTTTTTTGCTGTTAAAGCTTGCTGAATAGATTTTAAAACTCCGGCTAAGTTGACTGGTAGCAAAATAAGATTGAAGCCATAAATTCTTATAACATCGCTGTAGTTATAGCGACAATATTTTAAATCACTAGCCATTGCCATAAAATATGGTAATGCTGCAAGTAAGACTAATGGACTTAATAGACGACCATCATACGGATATGCCAAAAGGAAAACCAATCCTATATTTGACCATGCAATTGAAGCCATATAATTTAGTCTAAGAAGAATTTCGAGTTGTGGTATTTGTATTCGTTTGTTTTTTATAGAAATCATGTGAGCCTGAAGTTTTGGCAAAATTAGTAATCCACCGTTAGCCCATCGGCGACGTTGAACAACCAATGATCCAAAATCCGGTGGTGTCGCACTATAGCTTAGTCTCTCTGGATAATTAATTAATTTCCAACCCTTGATAGCGAGATCGATGCTTGACTCTGTATCTTCAATGACAGTATTGTCCTGGATATATCTTTTAACTTCAAATCCACCAATCCATTCAGTTTTTACAATATCATCTAGAGCACACTTTCTAATTACAGCATTTGCGCCTACCCAAAAAGTAGCACCATAATGTGTCATTCCTTGATGCAATATATGTTGAATATCGGTGGTCGCTCCTGATAACCGCTCGATTCGTGTTAAAGCTCCTCTAAAAGACGAGTATGGTGTTTGAGTTACAGCTACATCAACATTATCTGGCTGTTGCAAAAAATACACCAAACGCAAACAATAATCTTTTAGTAAAATTGAGTCTGCATCCAGAGTTAAAAGAAATTCACTATCGGCAATTTTTATATCACCTTTTTTATGTGAATCAACTTGGTTTAAAATAACTCCATCTGGGGTTTTCTCTTCACGATAATTTTTTCCCATTAATCCAATATATGCATTTAAGTTCATGGCTTTATTAGCTTCATGGGAGACAGAAATGTATTGTTTTCTTTCAAAAATCGATATTTCAGACTGAAAAATTTTCACCAAACGGCCATATAGTTGATGAACGCGGTTTTTTATAAGTTGCGCGCCTTCTTTATGAGAAATATCTAAAGCTTTTGCTACCAAGTCTAAATCATTAGCTAATGAACGAAGTACTTGATCTGCAAAAAAAGTATCAACGTGATCTTCTATCTTTTCATTATCAGCTAATTTATTCAGCCAATTTGCTGCCCACTTATATTCATCTGACAATTTTAAAATTATCTTTGGATTTACCAATTTTTTATTGGTGAATTGATTCTCAAAATTAGTTAAGTCTTTTTTAAAACGTAAATATGGTTCTGATAAAATCTCTTGTATTTTGTTACCTAATTGAAGTGTTTCATTTAATCTAGGAAAGTCAGCAGCTTTTATTTTTTTGCGATCGTCATCTATTAGCAGCACAATTCTAATATTTGAATATTCTTGTAATGCTGCTGATAATAAGGTTTTCCTAATTACCTGTGGTTCCTCATTATAAGCTGGTACTAGAACAGTAATTGAGGGCTGATGTACTGAAAAATATCTATCAAGTACTGCTCTTGGAACTCTTACGTGTTTACTGAAACGTTGAAAAGCACCTTGTCTAGCAACTAGATAAAGTAATGCAGATAGTGTTAAAAATGTTACCACAACCAAATAACTAATAACCTCCATCGTAAATCCGTATGTATGAATACCTTCAAAAAATTTACCAAAAATTATTGAAGTAACATACAGTACCCAGAAAAAAATTGTGAATACAATTGCCAATCTACTAAATGCAATTTTAGTAACACTGGGACGATCATGAAAACTAGAAAGCGGAGAAGTATCTTTTTCAGTTCCCCATTGATATTTTTTAGAATATTTATTAGTAGTGGATTTATCTCTGTTGGCTTTGATAGTTTCCATATTAATATTCAAAATTAAATTTTCATTGATTTAATATTGTATAATAAATATATTGTTATGATATACTCAAAAAGTCATTTCCTCAAAAAAGATCTAAACCAAAGAATGTTATTCAAATGAGATTAAATCCAGAAAAAAAACGCCATGATAGGCCAGCAGCTGAACTGACTCCAACTAAGTTACGAGATCGAAAATATGATGCTGAGTCTAGTCAAGCTAGAGCTGAAGAAGAAGAAGCAAATAAACTTAAAGATAGACAAAGAGACAATGCTTTGTTTGCGCGAATAATGTTGAGTTTAGTAGTGCCAATGAAAGTATTTCTTGGTCATGATGCAGAATTACTTAAAATTTTGGAATCCTTGAATGCCAATCTTGAAAATTCAAATCTAGATGAAACATTTTTAGATGAGCTTGATTTCTTGCAAGGAAATGAGCACATGGCTATTTTTAAAGCTAGAGTCAAGCAGTTAATACATAATAAACATTCAAATGAATTAATAATCGAGTCATTTCTTGCGTGGAGACCAAATATCTATACTTCAATAATTGCGCCAACAGAAAAAATTATTTTTGATCATCCAAAATATGTACAATTTAGAAATGAGAGGAAAAATATTTCTGATTTGGTTGTTTCTGATAGAGCATATGGCGTTCAATTTGAAAAAATTTTAGGTGAAGAAACATATCATAAAATGTGTGAAAAGTATTTTGAAATTGTTGATATTATTGCAGAGAAAAAAAACATAGGAGGTGCTATTCAAGATTTGTGTCATGAATTTGATGAACTTTCTCCAACTACCATTGATAAAGTCATGAAGTATGCGCAAGCTGGAGATAATTTTGAAGCAGCTAAACAAAGATTTATTGAAGTAAATAAGCCACTTAGCATTATTGATCCAGAAGAATATGGATTTATTTATAACGTGGGTGAGTTAGTACTAGCAATTCTTGGACAGACTAGTGAAGATTTCAATACTATTAGTCAAGATCAATTAGAGAAATTAGTCTCTGATTGTGGTTTATAAGTATTAAGCCAAATTTACCAATTCACAATTTCACCCTTGTAGGCGTTAACTGTGCTCGATCCAGTGTAACTTCCTGGAGTTGTTCCTAGCGGTATCTCAATACCCCACCAGACATTTTTAGTAGCCGGAGATCCAGTTCTAACTTTGGCAGCATTCAGTTCGACTTCGGTTGGAGTGGTAGTCAATGATGCACCAGAGGCATAGGCAGTACTAGTTGCTAGAGCGTATTTAACATAACTAACGGCAATTGTGTTTCCTGTACAAGTCGGAAAATCTGTACACATATTAGCTGGACCAGAAAGTTCGGTGTCTATTCCAACATTTCCAGTAGGTGTAACAGTAGTAATTTTGTCTAAAGGATCATTTCTTTGTCCAATATCCAGCGAACCATAATTAATGCTTGTTGTGACATCCAAAGCAGTTAGCGAATTCATCTCTACTCCAGAAGCAACTTCGGTGTCATCTGTCGCTGAATTATTGTCAATTACTTTGACAGTTGAGAGCCAGTTTGCTCCAGGAAATTCAGTCAATATATCGGTAGGATCTGCATAGTATTGAAGATTTGCAGTGCAGGTGTAGTTGGCGCTTGCATCGGTAGTTCCCGTACAAGTTCCGCCAGTGACAGTGCATGTAATCTCTGGATAACAGTAGTTGCTGTTTGCTTCTCCCGAAACATCGCAACCTGCATATGCTACATCAGATCTATAAGTATAACCATAGATAGTTGCTAGTTCTCCGCCAGCACAACTATTATTGTCAGTAATGGTTGCTCCTAAAACAACCCCGGTGGTTGACCCCTCAGTTAGATCTATCGCAACGCCACCATTCAGCGTAACCGCAGAAACTACAGGCGCAACATTATTAACTGTGTATGCTCCGTTCGATCCTTGCGTTCCACTAGTAGCTCCAAAATTATGAGAGTCTACTATATAGCCATAAGCATTGTATGCAGTGTCAGGTGTTACGCTGGGAATTGAATAAGCACACGATGGATTCGAGGCAGTCAATGAACTTGCGCACCACCTATCTCCAGCGCCTCCATCACAATCGCCACCACTTATCCCGGCAGTTTTACACACTACTAATTTGACGGTGTCCGACCTGGAGATGAAAAAGCAGACTTTAACTGTGATAACACTATTGGAGGTCTTGATTACGTTATTCTCTTTGATAACTGGACTGCTGAAGTACCAACGGTAACACCTACTCCTTCACCAACGGCTACGCCAACTCCCACTGTATCACCAACCTTGCCACCATCCTCAGAAGGTGTGCCGTGTAGTTCCCTGAGTGGCATAGAATTACGGTTCCCTTGCTCTCCACTCGTTGCCGGATCAATGCCGGAACAAACAACATCGGGTGCCGACAAGTGGGACATGTTTAATAACACGCTCTATCCAGGTGCGTCTAACGGTGTGAACGAACGCTTCTCTGCCGTTGCCAACCCGAATGGATCCGGTGTCGTCATCCGCAACCAAAACCTACTGTCAGATGGCGAGAACCATACCACTGTTGGCACGTCCCGTGACCTTCCTAATGGTTCGACCGAGTGCTCAGCTTTTCGTTGGCTGTGGAAGGATACCACTGAGTTTAACCCAGTCGGTTGGAACTTGGTTTGGCAACTACAGATGAGTGGTTCACCTATTGTAGCGATTTCTGTTGATGAATCGACTAATAATTGGTTCTTCAAAAGCAGGAACGGCTCAGACTCAGGAATCAACCACACTCTAGGACCAGTTCAGTATGGACAATGGGCATACTTTGTCGCCTGTACACACCTTGCAGATGCACCTAATGGTTGGACAAAAGTCTGGTATCGAAATGGTAGTTGGCCTGATGTAAGCGCATCCCCTTCATACGAACGGAGTGGTCACGATACCTACCAGGGTGAGACAGGTCATAATACTATCGGGATCTACGCCGGTAGCGACGTCGCGGGAGTGAGTTATTACGGTTACTTCGACCGCTATGGTCGGGCAACCACACCCGCACGTGCCATCGATATCGCCGGCAATCCATAATTCACTTAAAGGAATATAAATATGAATGATAATATCAGTGAAGAAGTCTATAAAGAAATAAATGAAATAACGAGTGAGAACCACCCTGAACAAAGGTCTTCTAAGAATAAGAAGGTGTTGACGTTTCTTTTGCTTATAGTATTTTTAATTTTTCTCACAGTTTTGGTTTTCATCAGAAAAAATCTAAGCTTATCCAATAGTAATGTTAAAGTTAATACTGTTCGCGAACCCGTATCAGTTTCTCACTTAACAGAAGAAAATTATTGGAATCCTGATACTAAGAATGAAATCTTTTTCTCATTTACTAGCATGCCTGATCCAGCTCCAAAATATATTGAATTAAATATTAGTTTTGACCCAAAAATTGTAACAGTTGAAAGTGTCACTCCTGGAAATGTCTGGTCATCATCAACTGCCCTTACAAATAAAATCGATAATGAAAAAGGCGAGGTAATTTTAGGAATTGGTCAGGGATTCTCTGCTGATCTTACGGGCAATTTCCAAATTCTTAAGCTTAATGTAGTCACACAAAAAGTTAATGCTGACGACGAAGCTGTTTTCGTAGTGTTGCCTTCATCATATTATTCTTCAAGTGATTCTACTAAGGTACCTTTTAATAACAGTATTCTAAAGTATGAAGCTCGTATTCCTGTCAAGACAGCTATCGCGCCATAATCGCGCCAATAATTGCGCCAAAGTATTTTCATAACTTTATACAGAAAGTCAAGCTTTATAAAGGTTAGAAAAAATACGTGTGACCCCACTTTGCAATATATGGAAAAAAAAGTAATAGTTAACGATAAATTTCAATCTAACTACATTTATTATTTAACCGAATTGATTGGAAAAAACTTTGATCCAGATTTTAAACCTGAGCTTTCGCCAAGAGAAATGTTGGAGCTAGGAATATTTGGTGGAAAATATTTGGATGTTAAGTTCAGCGAATTTCCAAGTTCTTGGTTTAGAAAAGCAAAACTTAGTGATAGTGAGAAAAATAAAGATCTAAATTTTTTTAAAATTAACGCCAGTAAACCTCTGGCCTATTGGCAACAGAAAGGCTGGATAAACAAGCAAGATCCAAGAGGTTGGTTTCAGTGGTACTGCCGATACTATATGGGAAGAAGATCCATGGATGACGAAAGACAAATCAAAAGATGGAAAGCTATGAAAAGACACATATCTCAGCTTAAAAAAAATTGCGCGAGTGGTGATTTAAGTTGTCGCCCTCGTCAGAGACAGGCGCTTCTGCACTGGGCATATGATTCTAGGAAGATCTAGCTATATTTATATTATACTTTGTATTGTGTGCACTCAGAGAGTCTACGACTCGCCACAATTTATATTTTCTGTATGAAGGCTCGCAAGGTGAATTGCAAAGCAAGAGAAGGTGCCCTGGGGTACGTGCACTAGGCGGGCGCCTCGCTTCGTTTCACCTCGCTCACCGCTCGCCGTCGGAACCAGTTTCATTTCATTCAACTGAGATCTCCTCAAACTATGAGAATAACAGGCACAAAAAAAGACGCTCGTTCGCGTCTTTTTTTCTACCTGTGACCCCACAGAGAGTCGAACTCTGCTTACCAGGATGAAAACCTGGTGTCCTAACCGATAGACGATAGGGCCAATTTCAAGCCTAGGTGGCTTGGTTGATTGTTGGCATGGTTGCCAGCTGGTTGCGCGCCACTCGTTAAAGGCTAACGCTACATATTCCAACTTATATTTTCAAAGTGCTGTATTTGGGGGTTTGCTTTTCTTTCATCACCCTTCAAATACTCAATTGCTATGATATCAAATCTATAGTCTTTATTATAGTCTCTGAGCTTCAAATAACTATTAGCTACAAGGTTCATGCTTTTTAGCTTTTTACTTGTCACGGCTTCTGCGGGATTTCCAAAGAAGCGGCTATTTCTAGTTTTTACTTCTACAAAAACTATTTCGTCAAACTTTGTATCTAATGCGATAATGTCTAGTTCGCTGTTGTTAATTCTAATGTTAATTTCAAGAATTTTGTAACCCAAATTAAGCAAATGGTTTTTTGCTTCACGCTCTCCCCTGTTTCCAAGGGAAAAATTATTCAGTCTTAGCTGATTTGGTGTGAATATCTTTTTCTTTAATTCTGGTTGCTGATTTTCCGAGTCTATCACGTAGGTAGTATAGCTTTGCTCTTCTTACATCACCCTTACGTTTAACTTCAATGTCTTTAATCTGAGGCATATTGATTGGATAGATTTTTTCGACACCAATTCCACCTGTGCCCATTTTTCTTACAGTGAAAGTTTTTCCATTGCCTCTATTCTTTATAGCAATGACTAGTCCTTCAAAATATTGAATTCTAGTTTTTTCACCTTCGGTAATTTCTTGATGCACCTTTACGGTGTCGCCAACTCCAATTTTTAGATCGTTATATATTAAATATTGTGCCATGATAAAATTCCTGATTACAAGATTTACTATTTTACTCGATTTAACCTAATTTTGCAATCTGAATAATTTACAATTATTTTTGAGTCTGTTTAATCGAGGCTTTCATAAACTCAACAAAAATTGGATGTGGAGTTAATGGTCGAGATTTGTATTCTGGATGAGCCTGGGTTGCGATGAAAAATGGATGTTTATCTTGAGGTAACTCAATCATTTCCACAAAGAAATCATCTGGCGACGTACCTGAGATAATCATCCCAGCATCTTCAAGGGATTTACGATACTCATTATTAACTTCAAATCGATGTCTGTGTCTTTCGGAGATTAAGTTATTCTTTTCATCTTTGAAACCATTGTGATCTTTATAAATTTTGTGAGCCAGTGTTCCTGGTTTGAGTACGCAGTCATATGCACCTAATCTCATACTAGCACCCTCGCCTTTGATAGTCTGGTATTTTTCATCAAAAGGAATGTCGTGAATGATTGGATATTTTGTATCTGGGTCAACTTCGATTGTGTTAGCACCCTCAAGTCCTGCAACATTTCTTGCATATTCAACACAAGCAAGCTGCAGTCCGTAGCAAAGTCCAAGATATGGAATTTTGTTTTCTCTTGCATACTTAATTGCATCAATTTTTCCCTCAACGCCTCTGGATCCCCAACCTATTGGCACGATTATTCCATCAGCAGATTTTAGATCACTCAGAGCTTTTTCATCATTATTTTCTAGGTCTGTAGCTTTAATGAAGATAATCTCCATATTTGCGTCTGTATGTGAACTGGCAAACTTTAGAGATTCTATTAGTGAGACGTATGAATCAGTTAATTCGTAGTCACCTGTTGATAAATATTTGGCAATGATAGCGATTTTGACATTATATTTTTTAATAGCCTTGAATTTATTAACAAAGTCGTTCCATTGAGTGAGATCTGCTTTGTTTACGGGAAGTCCAAGCTTAATTAAGACTTTTTCATCGAACTTCTGTTCGGCTAAAATTGGTGGCAATTCATAAATACTATCACAATCAGGATTTGAGATCACATCCTCTTTGCTCATATTGCTGTAGAAAGCAACCTTTTCTTTTCTTTTGTCGTCAATTGGAAGTTCTCCTCTACCGACTATGAAATCAGGCTGAATTCCCATCGAATTTAGAGTCTGGACTGAAAGCTGAGTTGGTTTTGATTTAAGTTCATTAATATGTGAAGGATTTGGGAAATATGTGACGTGAATATGAATTGTGTCCTGAGGAGTTTGCAAATTCATAATTCGATAGGCTTCGTAATAGATAACGTTTTGGTATTCTCCAGCTGTTCCGCCGAGCTCAACTAAACAAATATCATAGCCTTCTCCTGCTTCTCTGATGCGTTTTATAGCTTCCTGAGGAATGTAGAGCCATGCATCAACAGTTGCGCCGTTGTAGGCCAGATTTTTAGTTTTTTCAATTACAGTTGAATAGATTTGTCCCAAAGTCACAAAGTTTTTATGACCAACTTCTTCGCCCAAGAAACGCTCGTATGAGCCTAAATCAAGGTCTGCCTCGAGGCCATCTTCACAAAGAAATACGTCTCCATGTTCTATTGGGTTAATATTGCCAGAATCAATGTTTAAATAGTTTTCGCATTTAATGTTTGTTATGCTATAACCACGGTTTTTAAGTAAGAGTCCTAAGGAAGCGGCAGTGATGCCTTTTCCAAGACCTGAAAGGACTCCGCCAGAAACGAAGACAAACTTAGTATTTTTATTTGGGGTAATTTTTCCATGGATGCTCATGGAAGAGTATTATAGCGTTATTTTGAGTAAATGTAATCTCTAATTTAGTAAAGCTGCGATCTTTTTTTCAAGTTCCTCATCCCACGCAACGCCATATGGAAGCAACATTTTTTGAGGTTTAGCACCATTAGGAATTAACACAATTACAGTTTGAGAACCTTTATGAGCTTTTAAAAGTTCGCCAAGTTTTTGTAAGGTTTCTTTGGAAGTTTTTCTAGGTACAAAAATTTCTTTGTGAAGTGATGAGCCCTCATGGAACATGTCCTCTTCTGAAGGAACGCTTATTTTTTCTACCAAAAGCTGGAGTTCGCCGTCTCTTTCATCAACTTTTGCTTTCACCAAGAGCACTGCATCGTCATGAATGACATTTGAGTACTGTTCAAATGTTTTAGGGAAAATTACAACATCAATAGATCCAGTTTCATCTTCAAGTTTTGCAAAAGCCATAGGTTTGCCTGATTTTTTAGTAGAAATATTTCTGACATTGGTTAGGATTCCGCCAAATAAGAATACTTTCTCATTATGAATAGTGGCGTCAAGATCTTCAATTTTTTTCGTGGCATCTTTGGAAACTGCCTTGAGTTGATGGGCCAATGGATGGTCTGTTAGGTATAGTCCTAAGAGTTCTTTTTCAAATGAAAGTAGTTCTTGCTGAGGATATTCTGGAAGTTCTGGAAAAGTGTCCTCAAGTGTTTCATCGGCAGAAGAGACATCGCCAAATAGTGAGTCTTGGCCATCAACATCTGATTGCAATTGAGAAGCGGTGGCACGAATTTTTTCTAATCCTTCAAGCATGCTAGCTCGGTTGCCAAACCTATCCATCACACCTGCTTTAATCAGCACCTCTAATGTGGTTTTATTGACTTTTCTACTATCTGATTTATTTATAAATTGAGTTAACGAAGTGAATTCTCCAGCTGCTTTTTTAATTTCCATGATGTTTTCAATTGCTTTGGAACCAACATGTTTAATGGCGTTTAAGCCGAATCTAATAGCCAAACCCTCTAATGATTTTTTGTCTTTTTCAATTATGAAGTCATCTGTAGATTTATTGATTTCTGGAGGATAAATGTTGATGCCCATTTTCTTGAGTGATTCAACTCCAACTGAAATTTTAATATCACGATTAATCGAATGAGAAGCAGATTCAACACTCATTAATGCAGTCATGTACTCAACTGGATAGTTTGCTTTAAGATATGCAGTTTGATAAGCAATCATGGCGTAACTTGCCGCATGAGCTTTGTTAAAACCGTAGTTAGCAAAAGCTTCAATAAAGCCCCAGACTTTTTCTGCAACTTCAATTTTATAACCTTTGACAACAGATTGGTCGATAAATCTTCGTTTATTTTCGTCTAGGAGTTTTTTCTTTTTTTTACCGATAGCACGACGTAAAATGTCAGCTTCACCTAAGGTATAGCCTGCCATTAAATTTGCCATTAATAAAATCTGCTCTTGGTAAACCATGACTCCATATGTTTCTTCAAGTATTGGTTTCAAAGATTCATCAGGATATTTAATGGATTTAGGATTGTGTTTGCCTTCAATAAAAGTTGGAATAAGATCCATTGGACCAGGACGATACAAAGCCACCATAGCTGTAATATCAGAAAATTTATTTGGTTTCAAAGTTCTAGCTACACGTCTCATGCCGGCAGATTCAAGTTGAAAGACTCCAAATGTGTCGCCAGATGATAAAAGTTTGTAAGTTTTTTTATCGTCCAAAGGTAATTTATCGATGTCTAGTTTTATCTTTTTATTTGCTTCAATCAATTGAAGCGCGCTATTAATAATACTCAAGTTTCTTAGTCCCAAAAAGTCAAATTTAAGTAAGCCAATTGCATCATCATCAATATTACAGTCAAGAGCATACATATCGTATTGGGTGATCGTTTTTCCTGACTTTGAATCTTTTTGGATCGCAACATAATCCGGCAGTGGTTTATCAGTAATGATAATTGCGGCTGCATGAACGGATGAATGACGAATTGAGCCTTCAACTTTCATAGCTAAATCAATCAATTTTTTGAACTTAGGTTGTTTGTAGTATTCAGCTAGTTCAGGAACAGTTTCGATCGCCTTTTTTAATGAGGTTTTTTTGCCAGGATCGTTGGGAATTAATTTAGCAATTTTATCAGGATCTTCATATGGCATACCAAGAACTCTGCCAATATCTCTGATAGAAACTCTAGCTTCCATTTTTCCAAAAGTAATCACGTGAGCCACGTGGTCGTTACCATATTTATCAGAAACATATTTAATAACTTGATCGCGTTTAGTGTCAGCAAAATCTAGATCAATATCAGGAGGAGTTGGACGTTGAGGATTTAGAAAACGCTCAAATGCTAGACCGTGAAACAGAGGATCAATAGTCGTAATTCCAATACAATATGAAACAAGAGAGCCAGCGGCAGAACCTCTTCCTGGACCTACAGTGATGCCATTTTCTTTTGACCAGTTAACAAAATCTTGGGTAATCAAAAAATAAGCGGCATAGCCTTTGTCATTAATAATTTTTAATTCGTAATCAAGTCTTTTTTCAATTTCGGGAGTGACTTTGCCAAACTTTTTCTTTGCCCCTTTATAAGCCATATCTTTGAGGACCGAAGCCAAAGTTTCTCCTTTTGGAATCGGATATTCAGGAAAAATTAATTGACCTGTTGGAATTTCTAAGTTGCACTCATCAGCAATTTTTACAGTATTCTCAATTGCGTCAGGATAATCTTTGAATAGTTCAATCATTTCTTCGGTAGATCTTAAATAGAAGTCCGGTGAATCCATCATGGTCATGCGTTTGGTATCGTCGATTAGTTTTCTCGTTTGAACGCAAAGTAGCGCGTCTTGAGCAATCGAATCTTCTTGGCGCACATAGTGAACATCGTTGGTAGCCACTAATGGCAAATCTAGTTTTCGAGCCATTTCTACTTGCAATTTTGTTAGACTGTCGAGCTCATGGATTTGAGGATGTTTTTGAATTTCGACATAGAATCTGCCTGGAAACTTTTCCTTATAGAGTTTGAATTTTGCTTCAGCTTCTTCAAGTTTACCGTCACGAAGCAGTCTGTTAAACATACTACTCATACAGCCACTCAAACAAATAATATCTTCAGAATATTTAAAAAGAGTTTCTTCGTCGATACGTGGCTTATATGAGAAACCTTCAAAGTTGGCGATCGTTACCAATCTATTAATGTTCTGGTAGCCTTTAAAACTTTTGGCCAAAAGAGTCAAATGAAATTGATCTGAGCCCATTTTAGACTGCTTGTCCTTCATTGAGTTCTTGGCTAGATAGATTTCGACACCAACAATTGGTTTAATTTCAGCTTTTCTACAAGCGTTATAAAAATGCAAAGCACCATACATCGCACCATGATCAGTAACAGCTATAGCATGTTGACCATTTTCTTGAACTTGATTAATGAGGTCAGGTAACTTGCATAAACCATCTAACAAAGAATATTCTGTGTGAACATGTAGATGGACAAATTTATTTTTTAAGTTCATTTAGTAGCAGCTCTCCAAGTTTTTTGTTATCAACTTTCTTACCAAGTTTTCTCATAGTTTGACCAATGAAAAATCCAATTACTTTAGTGTCTCCTGATTTGAATTTAATAACAGCATCATTATTTTGAGATATAACATCTGTGATAACTGAGATAATTTCATCGTCAGCTACTTCATCAGTTTGAGACAATTTTTTGAATTCTTCAACAGCGATAATTGACGACATTACATGTGAAACTCTAATATTCTTATTGATTAATGCTCCAGCAAATTTATTTGGCTCAATTTTTTCTTTTACACAAATTTTGAACGATTCTTCAAGCCAATTAGCAAATATTTCATGTGAAATCAGTTGTTTGGAATATCTTTCTTCTACACCGTATTCTGTTGCCCAACGCTTCGATTTCTGAGCTGGAAGCTCAGGTAACTCAGCTCTCATAGCCTCTATATTTTCACGTGAATATCTAATTGGTGGTAGATCTGGATCTGGGAAGTATCTGTAGTCTTCAGAATCTTCTTTAGTACGCTGCGAAAAAGTAATGGATTTCACAGAGTTCCAACCTCTAGTTTCCTGAGTAGGAACTTTACCATCATTAAGAATCTCAGCCTGTCTGCCCATTTCAAAATCAATAGCTTGTTCCATAAATCTAAAAGAGTTGATGTTTTTCACTTCAACTTTATAATTTGGGAGTTTGCTAAGTTTTGAACTTGGATTATTTTTATCGATTGGAGCCAAAGAAATGTTGGCCTCAAGTCTCATACCACCTTGATCCATGTCGCAGTCAGCGACGTCTAAATATTTAAGAATTTTTCGAATTTCTTTGGCGTATTCTTTGGCCTGTTCAGCGCTATGTATATCTGGCTCAGTCACTATTTCCATCAAAGGAACGCTACTTCTATTGAAATCTATTAGACTTACTTGTTTTCCATGGCCCAGGCCAGCTTCTCTTCCTGCGGAATTCACCTTCTCTATAGTTTTGTGTAATAGCTTCCCAGTATCTTCTTCTAGATGAATTCTGGTAATTCCCACTGGACCAAAAGAGGTTTCTAAAACACCATCATAACAAAAAGGCAGATCATATTGGCTAATTTGGTAAGATTTTGGCAGATCTGGGTAAAAATAATTCTTTCGATCAAATTTAGAGAATAAATTGATTTTACAGCCAAGTGCCAAACCAACTTTAATTGTCCACTCAATGGCTTTTTTGTTAGCTACTGGCGAACCTCCGGGCATACCTAAACAAGTTGGACAAGTGTAGATATTTGGTTTCTCAGCTCCAAATGGGTCATTTTTACAGCCACAAAACAACTTAGAGTTCGTCTTAAGCTCGGCGTGAATTTCTAGACCACAAACCAAAGAATATTTATTTTTATTTGTGTTATCGGTTTTCATATTATTTTCTCCAAGAGTTCCATTTGGTAGCTTTTTCGTATGCGTCAGCTACCTGTATGACTAAATCTTCGCGATACATAGGGGCAATGATATTCATACCCAAATATAAATTTGTTTTTTCATCTTTGTAACAAGGAATTGAAATACCCGGCAAACCGCTGAGCGAACTAGCTTCGATTAACAAATCCTCAAGCTCTCCAAACATAGCAGCACCCTCAGTTGCGCCAATTTTTTTGGCGTACCAAGGAGAAGTTGGAGCAACTAAAACATCATATTCTTTGAATAGACGTTCATAATCCTTAATATACAAAGTTCTGACTTTTTGAGCAGTATTGTAGTATTGATCAGCATATCCTTTGGACAAGGTATAAGTGCCTAACATGACTCTTCTTTTGGCTTCATCACCAAAAAATGATCTGTCGTTCCCATATCTAATGCCGTCATATCTTCCTAAATTACTACTAACTTCACCTCGCTGAACGATAGTATAAATACTCACTCCATGTTTTGGATCCATAGCATCAACGACGTCTACGGTTGCACCAAGTTTTTTGAAGACTTCCATTTGCTCAGAAAAGATTGATCTAATTTCTTCTAAGCCTTTTAAATCTTTATAAAGATAGCCAATTTTCATACCTTCCACACCCTTATCAAGGGATTTTGTAAAATCTGGGACTTCAAGAGTAGCTGTAGTGCCTTCTAGTGGATCGTGTCCAGCAATATAATTTAATAGAATCGCAGAGTCTTCTACCGTTTTTGTAATTGGACCTGGTGAGTCAGTGGATGAACACATTGCAACGATTCCATATCTACTACAACGACCATAAGTTGGTTTTAAACCTACTACTCCGCACCAAGCGGCTGGTTGTCTGATAGATCCTGCAGTTTCAGTTCCTAAAGCAGCAATGCACATATTTGCAGCAACGGCTGCGGCGCTACCACCGGAAGAACCACCGGGCAAGTAATCTGTGTTTCTAGGATTAAGTGTACGACCATATTGTGAGGTTTCTGTTGATGAGCCATGAGCCCAAGCGTCCATGTTGGTTTTGCCAATTACGACACCACCGGCCTTTTTTAATTTTTTGCTAACTGTTGATTCGTAAGTTGGGATAAAATCCTCAAGCACTAGAGATGAGGCTGTGGTTCTTAGATCTTTTGTGCAGTAGTTATCTTTAACGGCAATTGGAACTCCCATCAAAGGTGAGGTTGCTGCCGCTTTTGCTTTTTCTAGTGATTTTTCGTCTAGAGTTAGATAGACATTTAACTCTTTATTTTGCTCGCTGATGCTCTGGTTAATGTCTGAATAAAGCTCATCAAGAGTTAGTTCGTTGCCTTTTAATTTATCAAGGGTTTGTTTGAGAGTTAGTTTATGGTTCATTTTATTTTTCATCTATAATCCGCGGTACAACAAAATAACCATCATATGTATGTTTGGAATTTTTCAATGCATCGGCCTGTGAAAACATATTTTCTTCGTTGACAATATCTTCACGTAAAACATTTTCAAATCCAGTGACTTGGTGAGTTGGTTCAACTCCAGTTACATCTACCGATTGAAGTTCTGAGATAACGTCAAGTGTTTCCTCAAAGGCGTCTCTGAGGCTGTTTTCTTCTTTTTCAGAAATGGGAATAGAAGCTAGATCTGCAATATGCTTGATCTGAGCTGTTGTAATCTTATTTGACATGACTTTCTTATTGTACCTGATTATTTAGATCCGACCACTGCTCTTAGTGCGATCAATCTTTCCTCAATTGGTGGATGTGTGGCAAACATATTAGTGAATAAACCTTTTGGCAGATTTTTTAATGGATTACTAATATAAAGATGAGCGGTTGCCTTATTTGCTGCTTCCAGAGGCTCTTTGTCTTGTGAAATTTTTTGAAGAGCGTTAATCAAACCCTGAGGATTTTTTGTAAAACCGACAGAGGATGAATCGGCTAAAAACTCTCTTTTTCTGGAAATTGCTAACTGAATGAGTTTGGCAATTAAAGGAGACAGAATTGCTAAAATTAAACCAATTGCAAAAATAATAATTTGGAGTTGGCCACCTTCTCTATCACTGCTTCTTTTTTTACCCCAGAAAGTCATTCTCAGCATCCAATCTGAAAGTAAGGCAATAAAACCAACTAAAATTGTCACGATCGACATTAGTCTAATGTCGTAGTTGCTGATATGAGAAAGTTCGTGACCAATCACACCTTCTAGTTCCGATCTGTTTAGCTGTGCGAGGAGCCCGGTGGTGGCACAAATAACTGCATGCTCCGGATCTCTACCGGTGGCGAAAGCATTCATTGCGGTGTCTTCCATGACATAAAGTTTAGGTTTGGGCATTTGCTTGGAGGCAGCTAAGTTTTCGGCAACAGTATAAAAGTCAAAATACTTTTCTCTACTTGCCTCATGAGCTCCAGAAATTCCTAAGATTATTTTGTCGGAATACCAATATGAAGTAAATGACATCACTCCCGAGAAAATGAGAGCTATTCCAACGATATCCATGCTATATCCTAGACCATAGGCCATAAGATAGGCCGCTGAAAGTATAAAGACGATGAAGAAGAAGATAACAAAGATTGATTTTCTCTTGTTACTTTCTATCAATTGATAGTGTGTCATTTGAGTATTTTCTAAAACGCTGGTTTATAGGTCAACTTTTACGTCTTCCATTTCGGCGGCACTGACTTCGATATGACTTCCTGTCATAGCAGTTGCGAGGCCTTTTTCTTCCTTGAAGCCAAAGATATTAGCAACTAATGAAGATGGGAAGACAACTAATTTTTGATTATATGCCTGTGAAAGATCAATAACTGATCTTCTTGAGTACATTAGTTTATCAGCAGTGTCTGTTAGTTCATTCATAAGTTTTGAAACAGCTTCATTGCTTTTTAATTCTGGATTATCTTCGATGGCAATTGAAATTTGTGGAACCAAAGATTGAACACTTTGAATTGCTTTTTCGATATCAGCAACTTTTCCAGATTCTTGAGCTGTTTCGATGTTTTTTCTAGCATCAGTAAGCATTTTGAAAATAGTTTTTTCTTGTTTCATCAAGCCTTTAACAGAGGCTTGAAGGTTTGGAATTAAAGATGCTTGACGTTTAAGCTGGTTACCGATTTCTTGAATACTGGCTACAATTTGAGTTTTTAGAATTTGTAGAGAGTTGTATATCGAGATTACATAAGCTGCGATTACTACCCCTGCGATTAATAGTGCTGGTATAAGTGACATATTTTCTCCTTTTTTGTACAGTTGTATCTTACTATAGAGTTAAGTCTTGGTAAAGTAAGTAGTTTGAAGTATAATTGAGTTTCGACAAAAGTAAAATTTAAGAAAATGGGCTCGTGGTGTAGTGGTTAACATGTCTCCCTGTCACGGAGAAGATCGTCGGTTCGAGTCCGATCGAGCTCGCTATAAATAAAATAAACGCCTGATAGGCGTTTATTTTATTTATATTGAGTTCACATTGTGGTCGTGGCCTTGTTCGCGACGGGCGCACGAGCGCACTGCGCGAGTCACCCTAGTGCATGTACCCCAGGGCACCTTCTCTTGCTTCGCAATTCACCTTGTGAGCTTCCTTCAGTAGATAAAAATAGTAGCGAATCGTGAGTCCGATCGAGCTCGCAAAATATAAAAAAGGAACCCTCAGGGGTTCTTTTTTTTGCTAAAGCACCAAGTCTTTAACTTTTTTGATGATTGTCTCTTTAATTTCATCCCAACTTACTAGTTTGTGCATTCTAGGCATTGGTTGAGAATTTGCGTCTTCAAAGTAAACTAGTGATTTCAAAATATGAGTTTGACTAAAATCAGAGATTACATATTTTCTTTTCAACATTTTAAAAAGATCATCTAATGAAAAACTTTGTAAAATAAAGAACAAGTCAACAAAATCTTTTTTACTTCCTCTCATGCTGATAGTATGCAGTTTGGTACAGGCAATATCTTCTATTGAGCTTAGTTTTATTCCTTGCCAATCAAAATGATTTTTAACCAATGCATAGGGATATTCTAAAAATTGAAGTTTTGCTCCGTTTAAATAAGTATTTAAAGTCCCTTCTGATAACTCCAAGTCATTTAGTTTTCCATATTTTTCAAGCTTAAGTTGTAATCTACTAGGATTAAAGAAATCTTTACTAAAAAAATCTAAATCTTCTGATTCTCTGTGACCTAGTTGTAAAGCTAATGCTGTTCCGCCAGACAAATAAAAGTCATTTAAAAAATCGGGTTTTTCTTTCTGAAAAATTTCAACTATGCATTTGGTTCTAATGGGTAAAGTTTGGGCGTATATTTTCATGCTGATAAATATATCTGCCAGAAGTTTTTTGATTTAATACTTAGCTTTAATTCTGGAAGTTGCTTTAATAATTGGGATTTATCAGACATGCTCAAAAGCCAACTAGTTGCTTCTCTATCTCCTTTTTCTAACAGTGTCTGAGTAATGTATTTTTGATGGTCTTGCCAGCAAAGTTCATCTAAATTGTCGCCCCAAAAGTATTTATATAAAGTCTTTGGTATGGGATATTTCATTCCTATATTATAAACCAAAATAGGTTTGTTTTCATCTTCTAATCACTATATTTTTATAAGTGAATAGCATGCAAATATATTATTTTAGTTTGTGAGCAAATTCCTTCAACGCATAAGGAAATTGAGAGTGAAGTGGGCTAGGTAAGTTATCTAACTTAAACCAACCGATTTCATCAAATTTATTTGGTTCACCATTTTTCACCTGTTCTCTATTAACCAATACTTTAAAAACCAGTGCGATCCAATGAGTTTTTTTACCTTTTGATTCTCGATGCACATCCATATATCCAAGAAATTCCTGCTCTAACACATCCGCAAAATACTCTTCCTTAATTTCACGGTAAAGAGTTTCAATAACACTATCTCCAAATTCAATTGCGCCACCACCTGGATCCCAGGTGCCTTGTTCATCTCTAGCTTTCTCACTGCGTTTACTTAATAAAAAATTACCTTTACCATCATGACAAAAATAAACAGTAGTGTTGCCTATATAATCGATGCCCTTGCGCATGCTTACCTTTTATCAATAATCCATTTAATAATAAGTTTTTCTAGTTGCGCTGTTTTCATTAAAGCTTGAAGTTCTAACTCATGACCTATATCATTAGTGTAAATTTCTAGCATGTTTTTGTTTCCAGTTAATTATTTAATAATTAAATTATTTTTGGCCAAGTTTCTTCAAGTTGTTTTCTTTGTATGCTAACATCTATGCCCAGTGCTTCTAAAACTAGTAATGCCTCTTCAATATCTGATTTTTCAGTTCTAATTCTTTGAACAAAGGTTGGATTCACAACGAATTTTAGAAATCTTTCTATTGATCCTTGCTGTTCTTTAGAAATTTCAGCTGCATACTCATCTATATAGCTATCAAGTATAAAAGCAAGCTTAAGAAATTGGGCTGTTCTTACCCATAATAGTTCACTATCTTTGTGGATACTGTGAATCATTTCTTCGTGGTACGTCGCATCATAAGCTACAAATTTTTGTAGATCATCTTTTGGATCTGTTTTTTCAAATAACTTTTTTTGATCCTCAAACGTAATGGGTTGTGTGATTTTTGTTTCTGATGAATGCATAATTTAAAACCTAAATATTTTCTTATCAAAATTTATTAATTTACCTGATTTGATTTCCACTCCCTCATCATTAAGCATTTTTATTTTATCATCAATTGTTTTGCCAGTCTTGAAACCTTTAAAACCACCAATCTTCCCATTTGAGCTAACAACTCTATGGCAAGGAACTTGAGGAGCATATGGATTATCACGAAGCGCACTACCCACAGCTCGATATACATTAGACCCAATACTTTTTGCTAACTCTTTGTAGGTAGTAACTTTCCCTTTGGGAACTTTTCGAAGCTGAGCATATATTTTTTCAGCAAATTTTGATGACATAATAATGTATTATAGAACAACTAAAATATTATATGAAAAATCAAATTTTTAAAGGTAAAGTTATTGAGGGACTTAAGTTAGGCAGAAAAATTGGGATTCCTACCGCCAATCTTGATCAAAATCTATTTAATTCCGAATGGGACACAGGTGTCTACTCTGCTGAGGTAACTATTGAGGATGCTCCTGAAAAAAAATATTTGGCCGTGCTTTTTTATGGTCCAAAAACAATCGCCAATGAAACTAAAAATTCTTTGGAACTACATATTCTAGATTTTCATGCAGATATTTATGGCAAAGAAATAACGGTTTCTATATTAAAATTTATCCGTGGGGCAATGATTTTTACAGATGTAAATTCTTTAGTTTTTCAAATCAAAAAAGACATTGAAATTGCAAACAATTCTATTTAGAAATTTCTTTATTCAAGTTGGAAATTTTATAAATTGCAAAAATCAAAACTCCAGCTGCCAAATATTGGCTAATCGAAAGAATATTTTTATAAATTACCACGTCTATAAAAACAGCGGTCATAGGAAAAGCCAGCTCAAGTATTGTCGAAATTTTTGCTTGGGTGTGCTTCAAGCCTTTGTAATATATCCAAAGAGCAACTAGTCCAGTTGAGAGAGCAATAGTTGTTAGTTGTGAAAGCTGTTGAAAATTAATCACCATTAATTGAGAATCAAGTTTTAGTAGAAATACTGCAACTAATGCAAACAGGGTTGTAAAGAAAAATCTTAGGCCAGTAATTAAAGTATTAGAATGATTGACTAAGGTATATCTAGAAAATGTTGTTGAACTTCCCCATGCAAAGGCAGCTGCAAGCGCAAATAACGCTGCCGTAATTGTGCCTTCGCCAGTTTGAAAATTAATAATGCCATTTTTAAATGTCACAAAATATGCACTTATAAATGCTAGTAATGCCCAGGAAATATATTTTTTGTTGACTTTTTCTTTTAGAAAAATACTAGCCGTGGTGATTGTAAAAATTGGTTGCAATTTTTGGAGCAAAAACACTACTGAAAAAGAAATAAAGTTAGTTTTTGCCAGTGCTGTTGTGAACCACAAAGTTCCAAGTAAACCACTGAGTAGACTTACTAAAATAATTGAAAGCCATTCGTTTCTTGTTAATTTTTCTTTTTTTAAAAGTGAAGGAATTAAAGGTGTGATAATTAGTAAACCAATTAAATGTTCATAAAAAACAATAATAATTGGAGGTAAAATAAAAAGATTACGTCTTAATATTCCATCAACTCCCCAAAGAATTGCCGCTATAACAATGTAAAGTGAGTAGATGCTTAGCTTTTTTTTCATTTGTGCCCTTTCAAAGACTGAATGCGATTGTACTAGAAAAATACACCTTGTGGTAGTTGTACTTACTCTGTTATATTTGCATTAATATGACAGAATTGAACCTCAAAAATCTTATCAAATTTATTAAGGATAAATCTACCCTAATAATATTTTTACTTGGTTTTCTAATTGTGATTATGATTGCGTTTAATTTGCTTTTAAATTCTTTAATAAAGCAAAGATCACAAGGAAAAATTACAAACGAAGCTGCCAGCACTCAAGTAGGTTTTGATTCTTTTGAATCATCAATCGAAAAAATTAATAAAGCAAACACGATTCAGGAAGATAAAGTTTATGATAAGGTCGCTGAAAAAGTCGATGAAATGCAAACTGAGGATGCTTCAAGTTATGTAGCTCAGCTAGGCGACTCTTCTTGGAAGATTGCAGAAAAATTTTTTGGAAGTGGAAGTAGATATCTTGAAATAGAAAAACTAAATAATTTTAAGCATGGTCAATATCTTCAAATTGGACAAGTAATTTTAATAAATGCCAATTTAAATATTATAAACAAAAAGATTTTGAATTCTGACGGAATCAAGAGCGACGATCGTGATTGGGCAGATACAGAATCTTATATTGTTAAGCCAGGAGATTCTGTTTGGAAAATAGCTTTTGAAAATTATTCAGATCCTATGATCTGGTCAGAAATATATGAGCTTAATAAACAAGTAATTGGAACTGATCCAAATTTAATATTTCCGTTAACAGAACTCAAGCTTCCAGTGATAAAATCTAGGCTATAGTGCGGATTATATTCGCCGAAGTAGCTCAGTTGGTAGAGCACTGGTATCGTAAACCATAGGTCGTGGGTTCGACTCCCACCTTCGGCTCCAAACATGGCGAGTTGTAAAGCAAGAGCATCAGGCCTTGGCCATTTCAAAGCAAGAGAAGGTGCCTGGGGGTACAAGTTGAAGAAGCTATCTTAGAGCACAAGTTGCCTTACTCCAAACAATAGATGTATACTTTAGGCATGTCAAAAATCAGACGCAGAATTAACCCTATATCAAGAATTTTAAATACCTCAAGCTATAAGAATACTCCATCTGGAGTTTATTCTCGTAGGATGAATAGTGAAAAAAAGAAGGTGGTACATCAAACCATTACGATAGTTGTCATTGCAATCGTGGTGTTACTTGCCTTTGTTTTTATTATTATTCCAGGTTTTTTTAAATTGACGGGAGATTTTTTTGATTCCTCTACTCCTTTTCAACAAGCAGATATGATAGCTCCTCAGGTTCCAATTCTTTCAGCTCCACCCGCTGCAACAAGTAGCGCCAATATAAAGGTTACAGGTTTTGGAGAACCAGAAAGCGATTTAATTTTGGTTCTCAATGGAAGAAAAGATGACTCGATAAAAATCAATGAAGATGGATCATTCGAAATTGGAATAATTTTAGATGAAGGTGAAAATATAATTGCAGCGTACAGCGTTGATAAGGCTGAAAATGAGTCGGCCGCAACTAGAGATTACAATACTTTATTGGACACTCAAGCACCAAGTTTAGAAATCTTAGAACCTGCTGACGGCACGTCATTTGAGTCCAGGGCAAAACAATCAATAAATCTCAAGGGAAAAACAGATGTCGGTGCTAAAATTTATATAAATAATCGAGTTGTATTTCCAAATGACGAGGGTCTATTTGAGCACAGCATTCTTCTAGTTGAGGGGGAAAATAAAATTGAAGTGCATGCTGAGGACAAAGCTAAAAACTCTACAAAAATTGATCTAGTTTATAGCTTTAAGCTTTAGATTTTTAGCTAGCAATTTCACCTGATAACATTAATAACTGATATCATGATCATCGGTTTCATGAACTATTGAGTCGCCATCGTCATTCAGTTGCTGTGTTTCTATATTCTGATCTAACCTTATCCCTTTTCTTCTTTTTTCTTTTCCACTAAATTTAAACCCTATTTGCTGTGAAACCCTTTGTTTTTCTTTAGGATTCCGTTCATCAAATTTAATAAAAAAATCGCTCTTTTTTTCTTCTTTTCTTTTTTCATTATCGCTTTTTGTTTCATAGTCTTCTTCTTCCACTTCCTTTTGCATATTAAGTTCCTTAAATAAATAATTTTAATAAGACTTGAATATACACTGTTATCATTACCTTTGTCAACAAAAATTGATCTAGTTTATAACTTTAAGCTTTAGATTTTAAACTAGCAATTCCACCTAATAACATTAGCAATATAAACGGTTGAAATATTGAATTACTGAATTGCGCGTGAACTAATGTAGCAATTATCGCTGAACCGAGCTCAGGATCTTGTTTAGAGATTTTAATTACCCATTTAAATATAATAAAAATTGCTATGGCCGTGCCAATTTGACCTGTGGAAAGTAAAAGATTAACTAAGAAATTGTCAGGCATTCTGGAGTGGCTTGGGATAAACTCATTTGTTTCTAATCTATTTTGCGCCAGTCCATTTTGTGCCAATCTATTTTGTTTTGAAAATAAGCCATTCCCAATAAGCAAAGTTTTTGGTGTTACAGAGTCTAGTTGATACGCAATAGCAGATCTTCTAGCGGTAATTGTTGAGGTTCTAGATAAGTCTACGCCTTCACCACCGGGCTTGGGTATCAATAAAATAATAAACACAAAAAATACTATTTTGAAAATTGAAGTAGCAATTACCTTCCTATTTAAAACTCCCAGTGATAATAACGCAACGAATAATGCCAGATATGAGGCTCTCGAAAATGTTAATGCAATTCCTACTAAAAACCATAAACTTATAATTGAATTGATAAGTTTGCCTTCAAAAATTTTGAAGTTATGATCGATTTTGGAAAGTGAGTAAAAAAACATAAGAGTAATTACAAAAATAAGTCCCGTAAATCCAGGATCAAAAATGGTGCTAATCAATCTATTGAAATGGTCATCCCATCCGAGTATTGCTAGAAATCTTGTGTCTTTGATCAGTATGAGTTGCAAAAATCCCAGGAATAGAATAATGGCTCCAGCTCCAAAAAACTTAAATCTAATGTCTGATGCTCTTATCTGTTTTTTTGTTACCAGATATCTTAATGAAAGAAAAAACAAAATGTAGGAGCCAAATCTAAGCACATACAATAGAGAAACCCAATCATTATTGATTAGAACATTAAGAGCAATTCCAGTAATACTAATTCCTATAAAAATTGATTCAATTTTAAAACTAGACACAATTTTCTTTAAGGAAGTTTTACTAAATTTTAAATTAATTTTTTCTGTTAATACGAAACCAACCAGCCAGATAAAAATGAAAATATCGTGAAAATACACGTTGATTCCCGTGAAACTTCCTCCCAGCTCAATTCTTTGAAACTGGCCCAGAGCTAGTAGTCCAACAAAAGTCCATAGTAGAATTTTTCTAAGCCTTGGGTTCATTATTAATTTCCACATTATTGTTTTCAAAATAAAAAACTCTTACAAATAATGAATGTAAACTCATTATAGTTGCATAAACTAGACCTCTGTATCCGTCTAGAAATCCAAGTTTTAAAAAATAATTTTGAAGAAATTTGAGCGGTGGAAAAAAGATCATTTTTAGTATGTTGACTACCTTGCCTTCTTTATTATTTTCTTTGCTGACTAGTTCATTTAGAGAAGCCATTTGAGAATATGTGGCAATAGAACTCATGAATTCAGATATATCAGTGTGTGAAAAGTGTGAAACAATTATTTCTGATCCTCCTAACCTTCCATTTATTTGAGCAATTTCATGAACATTTCTTTTGAACTTACCATTTTTTACTTTAAACATTCTTATAATGATCGTATTTCCAGCTTCACCAAACATAAGCTCTTTGCCCAGAAAAATATCTCTTCTTATAATAGATACACCATCAAATAAGTTTTGGTTGATAATGTTTGAAATTTTGTCATGATTGGATTGAATGATCGCAGTTGAGGCGCCCAGAGTTTCATCGCTATCAAGAAAAAATACCCACTCTGTTTGAACAACTTTTAAGACTTCATTCCTAGCTTTTGCAAAATTTGAAATCTCTTTTTCACGTGAAATTAATTCAAAATTAAAATCTCTTTTTAATTTTTCCCAATCATTATTACTCTTGTTGTCCACGACTATTATATTTTGAGCAATTTGTGCAGATTTTAAAGTAGAAATAAATCTAGCGTCATTTCTGTGGGTAATAATTACAATTGTGAGTGAAATTATTTTATCCATTTGTTATTTTCTAAATATTTTTATAGTTTCGTAGATAAGTAAAGGCAAGGTTACTGCTCTACTTATTACTAGAGCTTGTCCAGCTCCCATAATACCGCTATGTTTGCTTAGAATTTGTATCATTGCTACTAGAATTAATAACGTAAAAGCAAGGTGGATATTTAATGCTGTATATCTCTTTTTTGCATAAAAAACTGTGTAAAAAATTATTGAGATACTTTGAAGAATTCCAGCAATGACAAAAAGATATAAATTTGGAACTATCTGAAGCCATTTTTCTCCCAAGATTAAATTAACTATGAATTCTGGAGCAATGAAAAGTGGAAGAGATATTCCAGTCACAATTATAATTGTGACTGCCATAGATCTGAAAAAGGCTCTTTTTAACCTTTCTTTATCGTCTGCAATTTTGGAAAAAATTGGTAGAGTGCTGTGATTAATTGATTTTGCAAACTCATAATTAGCTTTGTGACCCAAACTATAGGCATTATGATACAGTCCAAGATCATGAGTACCAACAATTTTTCCTAATAGAAAGTCATCTATATTTTCATTCAAATATGAAAGCGCTGCCGAGATACTTAGGCCTTTGGTATTCGAAAAGATTACTTTGGCTCTGCTGGGAATGAACTCAAATCTTGGTTTTTCTTTGAAGAGCAAGAATGATATTAGTACTTCAAATATTCCTGCTGCCAGCATGGAAAATATTAATGCGATTACATCTTTGAAGATTACGGCAAAGATGACAGCAAATACTGCTTCCACTGCTAATAAGGATAATTTGTAGGCGCTATCTTTTAAAAACTCTAAATTTTTATGTAAGGAAATAATGCTAGGGTTAATAAAGCCTTTTACAATTGGAATCAATGCTGCTATTGAAATAAGAATTCTAAGTCTCGGTTCATCATAGTAATTACTCATTCCAAAACCCATTAATACCATGATGATTCCGATAATTAGACCTCTTGTAATTGCAATTACCCAGGCGGTATCAATAAAATATCCAATTGATCTTTTTGATTGTAAAATAGTAATATTGACGCCTGTTTGTGTCGTTGATTCAGCAAGTCCTAGGGCGATAGCGATCAAAGAAAAGAGTCCAAAGTCTTGTGGACTTAAAATTCTGGCAATCACCATGATTTTAGCAAGTGTAATTACAGCGGTAAGAGCTTTTAGAATGGTTTGCCAACTAAATCCAGATACAGTATTTTTTGTATATCCCATACATTTATTCTACTATAAATAAGTCAGACTTTAGTCCTTGAAACTAAGGCCTTTAGTCCTCATAATCCAACCATATGAATAGTATCGTGAAATCTGTTAGTGGCTTTTTTTTGGATCTGATTGAGACTGCAGTCATCGGACTATCTTTTTTCTTGATAATTTACTTATTTTTTATGCAACCTCATCAGGTCAATGGATCTTCAATGGTGCCTACATTTAAGTCTGGTGATTACGTACTTACAGATAAAATTAGTTATCGTACTGGGGAACCAAAAAGAGGCGATGTAATTGTCTTTCATGCTCCTCCAGAAGCTGGTTGTCCAACAGGAACGGGTTGCGATTTTATTAAGCGCATTATTGCCGTTCCAGGCGAAACTGTTGCAGTTCATGATAAAAATGTATATGTAAATGGAACTAAGCTAAATGAGCCCTATCTTCCAAGTGATTATGAAACTATTGAAGGAAAATTTATTAGCGGAAGAACTGTGACGATCGGTCCAAATGAATATTTCGCTTTGGGGGACAATCGTTCTCATTCAAGTGATTCTAGAGTTTGGGGTCCAGTAGATAAATCAGAAATCGTAGGCAAGGCATTTTTTAGATATTGGCCAATGAACCAAATTGGAAAGATTGATAGAGTTAACTATTAACTTCTTTTTCTAATTTTTTATCTTTAATAGCTCTGTCAAGCATATCAATAATTTTTTCTAAACCTTTTTGTGTATCTTCAACGTCACCTTTAATGATAAAGCTGACTTTGGTCTGTTTTGCAGTTCTGTGAAGTTTGAGTTTTGCTTTGGCGCCTAGATATCTCTTAATTTTATTTTCGAATACTTCAATTTCTTTGTCGTCAATTTGATAAACCACAGTATGTGGTTTGAAAACTCTAGTTTGACCTGTTTTACTTTTGGCTAATCTTGCCAGCTCTTCTGCCCTTCTGACTGATGCGTTTTCCTTGAGAACTTGTTTGTAAACTTGCAACATAGTATTCACATCTTGAATACCTGAAATAGCGCGTGCGTGGCCTTCAGAGATCTGTTTACCAAGCATTCCATCCTTGATAGCGTCTGGGAGATCTAACAATTTTAGCGAGTTGCTGACATAAGATGAAGATTTGCCTAATCTCTCGGCTATTTCTCCAACATTTAGATTGAAATTTTGGTTAAGTCTTTGGAAAGATTGGGCTCTTTCGATGGCGGTCAAGTTAACGCGTTGTAGATTTTCGACTATGGCCATTTCAAGCATGCCTTTTGGTGTGGTTTCTTTGATAAGAACTGGAACTTCTTTGAGTCCAGCTATTTGAGCGGCTCTCCAACGTCGTTCACCAGCAATTATTTGGTAACCAGCGGGCGTGTGAGCAACTACTAATGGCTCGATGATTCCATGAATTTTTATTGATTTAACTAGATCTTCAAGATCTTCTTTATGAATTTTATCCCTAGGTTGAAAAGGATTGGTTTGGAGAACTTCAGTCTGGATTAACTTAACTTCTTGAGCTTTCATACTGAAAGTATACCAGAAATTGCGTGAAACATGAGAGTGTAAATTCTAGATGTATATATTAAGAATTTATCACGTTGGCGACTGTGCGACCAAACTTTTTGGAAAATTTAACTGCGCCGTCAATCATAGCGAAAATTGTGTGGTCTTTGCCCATACCAACACCTTTTCCAGGTTTATATTTTGCACCTCTTTGTCTTAAAATGATATTTCCGACGATAACTTTTTCGCCACCAAATTTCTTAAGACCGAGTCTTTTACCGTGGCGTTTGCCTTGTGCTTGTTGTGCGACTTTACCACCTGCTTTGACGTGTGACATTGTTTATTTTCCTTATTTATTGAACCTAAATCTATAAATCTGTCTTTGAACCACTGCGTTTGGGCGATGATATAAAACGGGTTTAGATAAAGTAGTGTACCCGAGGGAAGTTAATTTGTCAATCAACTTATCTAGATTATACTCGATCAATTTATCATTTTTAGTTTTAAAACTTACTAATGGGAATACAATTACAACGGATGCTCCGTCTGCTAAGAAAGTAGTCCAGTGTTTAAAAGCACCTAAATACATTTTTAGTAATCCTTTGAAGATTAAAGGCAATTTACTTGGATTAGGTCTTGGTTTTCCCAAAAAAGGTTCGGTAACAATGTATTGAATTTCGCTATTTTGGATTGGAATTCTTGTAGCATCAAACATCATGACTTTACAATCGTTAGTAATTTTGAACTCAGTTTTAAGCCATTCAATATTCTGCTTTGTACCCTGAACAGAAAGAGGATCAATATCAGAGCCAATAACGTCAACCTTCTTTTCTAGTAATGCCTCGATTAAAACAGTACCGGTTCCAACAAATGGATCTAAGAGAACATTTTTTCTACCTGCAACTGGTGGATTATCACCCAAGGCAAGATTTAGCATCATCTTAGCAACTTTTGGTGGCAACATACCTTTTTTCTTGTCAAAGTATGGCTTGCTTCTATCTTTAAGTGTCCAGAGATCAATATTTTGGGTAGCTAATGTTTCGCCCATAAATACGCCATCAGCAGTTTGGACAATGTAAATTTCAACGATTCTTTTTTTATGAATTAAGAGTGCAGCGGATAATCCTAATCTAGAGCCCTCAACAAATCTTGCGGATTTGCCGCTTCTTTCAAGTTTAGATTTAATTTGAAAATAATCAATTTTTGGTAAATGATCGCGACCATATTCAGAAAAACCAAAATGAATTTTTTTATCTTCTTTTTGAAGTAAATGCTCGGATACCATCTCGATGATATTCTCAACTGAAGGATCTTCAATTTTGGAGATTTCTTTGATGATTTTTACTGATCCACCCAAAGAATCTATTAATTCGACTGCAGCTTTGTCATCTTTAAGTTCTACAAAACCAAGATGAGAGGCAACTCTTAGGACATTTTTAGATCCTAAAATTGCGCCGAGTTCTTGAATTGATAATTCTGGAGTGTTGCCGAGTTGAACGTAGTATTTTTGCATAGATGATTTTAAAGGTGCTAGTAAAACTACATCAAAATTAAAGAAAGCTTATGCTTTTATCTTCACTACCTCGAGTGTACTTTCGTGTTGTTTGTGACCAGTTATTTTTCTATATCTAGACTTTGATTTGTATTTAACGACTCTTAATTTCTCACCTCTACCGTTTTCGATAAGCTTAAGAGTTACTTCAGCTCCTTTAACGATTGGTGTACCAACTGTACTTGATTTTTCGTCTGCAACTAAAAGAACATCGGTGACTTTAAATGAGTCTCCAATTTCTTTATCTGTAATTCTGTCAGTAGTAAAAGTCTTACCTTCTTCTACTCTAAATTGTTTGCCGACTAATTGAATTATTGCGTATGACATATCTTCCCTATTTTGCTAAATAAACTGAATAATGATTATATCACGAAACACCAGATTTGGCGAAGGAGGTGTGCGCACCGTACTCCTTCAAGACACAGTAACAAAATATTTAAATTAGTATTTCGTCCTTTAGGACTCATCAGTATCGATATACATCGATAAATACTAGCGGGGCGAAAGGGAGGGGTTGAGATAAAGAATATATATTCTTATTGTGATTAAACACAATCTCAACTTTCAGTTGACCAATGTCGTAATGCCAGACCCCATTGCTTCCGTTGCAGTTCATGATACCGGTATTTTTCTCGGTGATCACGTATCCCTGTTCGAGCGGGAAATCTTCTTCGGTATCGTTATCATGAGTAGTCAGCACACCATCTGTTACGCGATAGCTGACATTCCCCGTATTAACAGCAAATCCTTCTGGAAATCCTGCGATTAGGATAGCATCAACTTTTTTATCTCCGACTGCAATAGTCATTGTGTTTGGGCATGCATCGACACCTAACTCAAAGACGTAATAGCCGTCCCAGACTTGAAGATTCTGTTGGTGCTCAGCAGAGATAACGGGAGCGCATGCGGTCAAGATGACCAAAAGCGCCAAAAAGAACAAGAGTTTCTTTGTGTTCATTTTCTTTTTCCTTATTGAAGTCCTTACCAACTCTGCAGTTGCTGGAAAGGTTGAATATGCCAGGCAGACATGAAGTCATTAGCCTTCTTACGGTTATATTTTTTTTATTTCCTCTTTTCTTTGTTATTTTTTTTGGAATTTCTTCATTTGTTTCCCTCTCCACTAAACAGAAATTATTCTGTCCAGAAGGGAGGGAAACATAGATCGTAATCTACAACCTTCAACCACTTCCGATTAATTTATCCTTGCCTTTATTGTTAATGTGCTGTCGTGAATTTATTAGTTCTAACGCATTTGTTAGGAAACAAATTGCACAACAAATAGCCACGAATAATTACGTGACTATATGTCCTATAGTTTACTACATGTAGATGTAAAAGTCAAGATAAATCATGTAAATTTAAACTCAAATTAAAAGGCTGCAGTTATAAGATAAATTAACAATCTAGGACTAAGACAAATGTAGGCTTACTTTTTGCTTCTGGTGAATACGAATCGATTGGACAATTCCAAGCATACCAATAAGTGAAAGAATTGAGCTCCCACCATAGGAAATAAATGGTAATGTTATGCCTGTAATTGGTAAAATTCCAATATTCATTCCAATGTTAACTCCAATCTGAAAAGTGGTCATTATTGCAACCACATAACAAAAATATTTTTCAGTCTTTTCATGTGATTTTTCAGCGGTAGATATCATGGCGGTTATGAGGACAAAATATAAGGAAATTAGTAGAGCTGATCCAACGAAGCCAAATTCTTCTGCGAACGAAGCGAATACAAAATCTGTTTGTCTTTCTGGAAGAAATCGAAGATGAGATTGAATCCCTTGTCCTAAGCCTTTTCCGGTAAGTTTTCCAGATCCAGCGGCAATTAATGACTGTTGAGCATTGTAGCTAGCATCTTGATCTTCAGCTGGTGAAATGAAAGAGGTAACTCTAGATTTTTGATAAGGCTGAAAAACAAAATACCAGGAAAAAATAATGCCAGCAATTCCTATAAGTATCAATGGTGCGATATGACGAAATTTTGTTCTTGAAAGAAAAATAATGACTGCAATTGATATTAAGTAAACAATTGTAGTCCCCAAATCTGGCTCAATCAAAATAAGCACTCCTGGAATTGCAGTATAAAGTAAAAATAGAAACAAGTTTTTAATGTTGGTCAGTGACCTTTTTTTAAAGAAATTAATCAAAAACAGACTGGTTGCTAGAATAGCAAGTTGTGACGGTTGGATTGTGAAAAGACCTCCGATATCAATCCAACGAGTCGATCCTCTAGTAATCGGTGCTAACAGCAAAACTGCAACAAGCAGGCCAATATTAATGATGTAAAAAATTAGTCCTAACTTTAAGAGTCTTCTAAATTGAATTTTTGATATTAAGAAAAATACGCTAAACCCGACCATAAAAAAGATTAATTGCTTAGGCGCAAGCGCTGGGGCAATACTAGATAAAGTCAGAATGCTGAGCAAACTGAGAATCAAGATTACTAAAGGAATCAACCAGTATTTCATAAGCCAATAATATACTAAACTATTTTCAGCTCATTTCCTTTGACAAGTTTGGATCCTGTCTTTTTTTCAATTTCAGTTTCCCATTTCTTTGGCCACTCTGGAACTTCTACAGTTATAGCGTCATTTACTTGAAGGCCAGCTTTTTTTCTTAATTTTTGAATATTTCTCATCAGTTCTCTTGCATCACCTTCGGATTTTAATTCGTCAGTAAGATCTGTATCTAGAATTACTCGCAAAGTTTCAGTTGTTCTTTTCCACTCTACTTTTTTGACATTAACTTCGTCAGCAAGAACTTCCAACAAATTTTCTTTAGGTGAGTCTCCGGTCACGAAACATGTAATTTTTGCTAATGGTTGACGAACCTTGATTCCTGCCTCACTTCTAAGTGAAAGAGTTTTTTCAACTACTTTTCTTACATTATCCATTTTGTCTTCAAGTGTTTTATGAATTAAATTTTCATCAACAATTGGCCAATCTGTATGATGCACACTGGTTTTGTCATCAACTAAATTGTGCCACATAGTTTCACTAAAAAATGGAGTTATTGGAGCAAATAATTGTGATAGCTTGACTAAAACATATCCGAACACAGTTAAAGATGGGCTTGAAGAGTTACGCAAGCGATCTCGACTTCTTCTAAGATACCAGGTAGACAATTCATCTACAAAATTCATTAGTTCTCGACTTGCTTTGATGAGATTGTAGTCATCCATATACTCAGTCACATCTTTAATTAAGGTATTGAGTCTGCTCAAGACCCATTTGTCCATCACATCATCAGAGGTTGGAACTTCGGTTAAAGAAACTTTAGAGTCTTTTTTTGCGTATAACTTGTAGAAAGCAAACATATTCCACCAGATCAAGAAAACTTTTTTACGAATATCAGATACTTCTCGTTCGCTAAAATTCAAGTTTTCAGATTTCATCACAGTTGAACTCATGAGATAAAGTCTTAAACTATCAACTCCATACTCATTTATCAGTAGCATTGGATCTGGGTAGTTTTTCTTTGACTTACTCATTTTATTGCCGTCTTCTGCCAAAATGGTCCCAGTCGTCAATGTATTTTCAACTGCATTTTTACCAAAAATTCCAACTGAGATAACGTGCATGGTATAGAACCAAGCTCTGGTTTGGGCAATATATTCACTGACGAATTGAGCGGGATATGTACTTTCAAACTCTTCTTTATTTTCAAATGGATAATGTTTTGAAGCAAACGGCATTGAACCTGACTCAACCCAACAGTCAAAAACCTCAGGTATTCTACTTCCCTTAATTGTTTTGTCATCATCAATCCAAACTTCTAAATTATCTAAAAATTCTCGATGAAGATCGGTTAAATTTTCCACTTGCTTTGGATCGACTGCCCATTTTTTTAGTTCTGCTACTGATTCGATAACTCTAAGTTTTTTATAGCCACCGACTTTGGTTTCTCCTTTTAGCTCATCATTAGAAATCCAGACTGGCATAGGAGTACCCCAATACCTAGATCTGGAAATATTCCAATCCGGTGCAGTTTCCAGGCCTTTACCAAAACGGCCTTCCTTCAGATACTCAGGGTACCAATTCATTTTTTCATTTTGCTTAAGTAACTCATTTTTTAGTTTTTGAACATTGATATACCAGGCTGGAACTGCATTGTAATAAAGTGGTGTTGAGCAACGATAACAGAATGGATATGAGTGAGTAATTTTACCTTCTTTAAACATGAGCCCACGTTTGGTTAGATCTGCGTTGATTGGTTTTTCTGCACTTTTGTAAAATTTACCAGCAACTATTTCTACAAAAGGTAAGAATTTTCCTTCATCACTAAGAGTTGGAATTAATGGCAAATCTTTTTCGAGAGCCAGAGCATAGTCATCTTCTCCAAAAATTGCCGCGGTGTGAACGATTCCAGTACCATCTTCCATACTGACAAAATTAGCATCTAAAACTGACCAGGCATTTGGTTTATTTTTTGCGCCGTCTGTATCTGAATTTATGTAATCAAAAAGTGGTTGATAGTGTTTGCCTACTAATTCACTGCCTTTAACGGTTTTTTGAACGGTGTATTCTTTGTTTTCAAAAACTTTTTCAACTAAATCTTTGGCTACCCAAAGTAGTTCGGTTTCTTTTGTTTCCTGTGAAACGTATTCAACCTGAACATAATCTGCTTTTGAATTGACTGCTAAACCGACATTTCCTGGAAGAGTCCAAGGTGTTGTGGTCCAGGCTATGAGATATTCATTGCTATTTTTTGAAGTCAGGTCTTTTTCTACTATTTTAAATTTAATATAGACTGAAAAATCCTCTACATCTTCGTATGAGTTGTCCATGGCGATCTCGAAGTTTGACAATGGTGTCGAGCAACGTGGACAGTACATCACAATTTTTTTGCCTTGATAAACTAAATCTTTATCAACTAATTGTTTAAAACCCCACCAAACTGATTCCATGTAGGTTGTGTCCATGGTTTTATAATTATTTTCAAAATCGACCCAACGACCCAGGCGATCGATGATCGTTTTCCATGCACCATCTAAACGTAAAACCTCGGTATGACATGCCTGATTAAATTTATCGATTCCAAGAGCTTCAATCCCCTTTTTACCGCCTTTGATATCCAGTTGTTTCTCTATCATGTTCTCGATTGGAAGACCGTGACAATCCCAGCCCCAGACTCTCTCAACTCGATAGCCCTTCATGGTCCAGTATCTAGGCACCACGTCTTTGGAAGTACTGCCAAGCAGATGACCATAATGTGGCAAACCAGTGGCAAATGGAGGTCCATCATAAAAAACATAGGACTTACTTTTATCTCTCATTTCGACAGATTTTTCGAAAGATTTATTTTTTTGCCAATATTCAAGAACTGATTCTTCGAGTTCAGCTAAATTTGGTCTGAGAGGCATTTCTTTTAGTTTAGGCATGTTTCCTTTGTTATTCTTGCTACAAAAAAGCCCACTTATAACTAGCTCATTTCATACGCACGACGCACGATTTAAACTAGTTATAAGAGGGCCTTCAATTCAACTTTATGTTGAGTGTGGCGGTACCACCTCTATTTATTTGGAAGAAATGCAATTTATTATGCTTTGGGCATAAAAAGTTGCGATTTAAAAACCAAATCTCTTGTTTGCAGCAATTACGGGCTTACCCGGAGAGATCTAGTTATTTTTTGTTTTGTTATCAGGCTTTTTTTTGAGCTAATTAACAAAACATCAAAATGTTCTTCCCTCACCTTGTTCTGTGATATCCACATTATGTGGCAGAACTCAAGCGGATTTTGGAATATTATATCACAAATAGATAATTAACTCTTAATTTCTCCCCATAAATAATTCGGTAATTGATCTTGTTGTATTGCTGATATTTTGAGTTGCTTCTGAATTTTCACCTTTTTTTCTATATCCATAAGTATGTAATTTTAGTTTTTTCATGTGTTGCAATCTAATCAACCATCTACCTAGTTCAGTCGTTTGTATGTAGTGTGGAACTTTAGCCAGGATAACTTCAATTGGTTCACCAGTATTCACTTCAGTCTCATTTACCCACTTAACCATTTCAGGAATAGTCATTTTATCAAAATCTTTTATTCTAATATTTTTGTCTGAATTTTTTAGAGCCCTCATTGATTTTCCAGGATGTAGGACAGAATCAATTCGTCCAACCGTTCTTGTTACCATGTCTTTACCAAATGTAGATATTGTTGACGCAAGTTCATCAAATGAATGTCTATCTTTGCTGTTATCAATTGCTCCCATTTGTCCTAATAAATATTCTGGAGCTGAATTCAAACTTATTTCATGCGCCGCTGCAATTGGTAATCCAATCTTGAAATCCATTGGTGTTCTGGCTTGAGAATAGGTGGCGCCTTTTAGTATTATTTTTTTAATTGGTAAGATTTCTCCAGCGCCTGACATAAATTTCCCCAACTGTTGTTTAGTAATGTTCTTATTTGTTACAAGTTTAATTAATAATGGGTGAAGTTTATTCATTCCTTTTTTAAGAAAAGACATTGCACTCATTTCACTTGTATAGACTCCAGTTACGGAAAGAAAGTCAACCCAATTTCTTACACTTTGAGGCAAAAGTAACAAAGCTCTTTCTAAAATTTGAGCACCCATGGAATGTCCAGAAGCAACTGTTGGCTTAGGATCTTTTCCTTGCTCATAAAGGCCATAAGCTCTGCAAGATTCTGTGACTGCATACGAAGAACTTTCCATCGTACTTGCTTGTTCATCTTTTCCAGTTCTATTTGCACCCATCACACTGAGATTAATTGTAGTAACTCTGCCAGAGAGTAAGAATCCAAGTTTTTGCGCCATTTCTTCTTCGTCCTGAGAAGATTCTGAAATTTTAGCTAATATTTCTGGAGTCAAAGTGTGAGCTCCATCTTTATTTTCTGGCAATGATAAATTGTAAGCTAGTCTAGCCCAAAATTGATCATTATAAATATTTTTATTTCCTCCATAGCCGTGATGTTGTTCTAAGCCAGCAGCTCTATTGAAATGAGCAATCAGCATTGCTTTTGTGAGGATTTTATTTTTTAAATCAGACTCTAAATCCCAGTTCATCAAAGTTAATGCTTCATCTGGAGAAATTGGTATGTTGCAAGTTGTTTCTTGTTCTCTAATATGGGCCATTGCTTCAAGCCACTTGGTCCAGCTACCAGTTATTCCCATGAGATCAGACATTAAATTAATATCTAAGGACATAAAAAGAGCTGGTTTTTCATAGCCAAAATTGTCGTGCATTTCTATGCCATCATCTTGGAAATCAGTTTTTAGGATTTCAATTTCCTTTTTGATATAAGCTCTTTCATATGAGTCTGAACCTGGGTCTGCTACTTTACACTTAAGTTCGCTGCCTTTCTCAATAAAAATACTTCTTTGTTCTGAATTTTTAATTTTTCCTTTAATTCCTTCTGGATAGCCGTCAGGATATAAAAGATCAGCAAGACGTTTGTAAAGATCGTCTGGTCTTTCTTCAAGTCCATTCTCGCCTAATGCTATATCAATACCTGTCACTCCAAGGTTTATGTGTGGTCTCATTGATTCTTTATTGCCTATTTTTTCATACATGAATTTACTAAATTCAGAATTATCACCAACCAACAGCATAAAAAACCATGGCATTATGGATTTGTCTCTGTGATTAAAATAATTTTCTGCCGATATGCCAGTATCTTGTGAAATTTCTAGTATTTTTCCCAAATCTTCTTTAAATAGCTGGTAACCATTTTCAACTTTATATTTATCTCCTTGGGCTTCATAGCACCAGGCAGCTAATTTATTTAGTATTTCTGTATCAAATTTGGAAATTGCCTGACTGGGTTTATCGAGATAGCTTCTGGAGATCATTCGGTCTCTAATTTCTCTGCAGATAAATGTTGTTTGCGCGGTTTTAACACCTTTTTCAATTATATCTAACCATATTTCTCTTATATCTCTTCGTCTTGTTTTTTCATTATATGGTTGAGTTTCAATAATTTTTGCCCACCTGATATGGAGGTTTTCCACAACCTCTGGCATATTTTCAGTTATATGTAACAAACTAATCAGTTCTCTAGCTGGCTCAAGTAGTGCTGTAAGATTTTCTTCAGATTGTCTTTTTTTAAATATGCCAGCTCTGCTATTTTCTCGCATCAAAATAGCAATATAATTTCGCATTCTTGGAGGCAATAATTCTATTTCTTTGGCAAAAATTGTTGCTTGTGCTCTTTCATCAAGACCAGGAATCGATAGAAAATCGTTGCGGGATTGTGGTTTGCTTGTTTCTCGACTTATCATTTTTGTGAAGTTGTTTCTTTGGCTTTGGCCTCAATATTTTCTCTCCACTCCACACCTTCGCTTGTGAGAAAAGTATCTGATCCATAATGATTGCTCATTTTTGCTTGAAAAGAAATTCTTTTTAGCCATTGAACAACATTTGTGTCTATACCTAAGTTGAGACTTTTGGCAATATTTCTGGTGTGAAAAATTATATTCCAAATTCTTAGATGATCAACTTTAAGTTTTTCTATCAGTTCTTTGTCCTTATCCCAATCAATTGCAACTTCATTTGTTTTTGTTTTCATTCTATCGTCAGGGTATTGTTGTTTTAGCGACCAGTCAACTAGAATATCAACATCCGTTTGAGCATTTAGTGATTTTTCTTGTAATATTTTTTTCAATTCATGACGCCATTTAAACCATATTTCAGTTGATTTTGCTATCGCTTTATCATGACTTTTGATTTCATCTATTGCGCCACCTTTTTTACTAAGTTCGTTAGTAACAATGGCTTTTAGTTTTTCTTTATTTGATTTTAACCACTCGGCCATTGTTTTTTTCCAGATTTCTTCTTCAAGTTTTTTCCAAGGTGTTTTTAAAACCGAGGTAAAACTTAATAAGTAATAATCTGGGTTAATATTTCCATCGCTGTATTTTTTCATCCAGGCTTTAAATTGAGCACCAAAACTTTCCGTATTACTTTTTTCAACCATCTGTTTTAAATAGTCATCTAATTTCTCTCTAGTTTTTCGTAGTCCTGAAATATTATTGCCTGGTATTTTACTTCCAATTTCGCCATCTGAATGTCTAGTGTTATTTAGTGCATAAGTAACTAAATTAATATCCCACTTTTCTGGACTAAACGAAAATTTAATTGCTTGATCTAATAAAGTAGGATCTACGTTGAGTTGAATATTTGAATCAACTGGAGTAGAAAAAGGAGGTTGGGCCCACTCAATACACCTTGAGATTGTCTGCGAAGCTATTATTTTATTAAATTCAATTTTTAGCGAATTAATTTGATCCTCATAATCTGCTAGAATTATTTCTAATACTTTTGCTTCAAATAACTCAGTTGCACCTTCGAGATTATCGAAAACAGTTTCAAATGATATTGTGGAAGTTTCGTTATATTCTTTGACAAGTTGCTCGGCTAAGTCATTATCAAGATCCATAGCATTTTTTATAATGTCAAAAGTTTTTGGACTTTTAGCAAGCATTGGTATTTGTTCAACAATTGTATTAATCATCTGCGAAATTGTTTGGAGCTGATTTTGTTTTCTTGTTTCCAAAATTGTTTGCAAGTTTTTAACTTTTCCGCTGGCATACTCATTCGTCATTTTTTTTAGTTCATTTTCAAAATGTTCCTTTTCACTAATGACATCTGAGCCAATTCCTAAATTATTAAAATATTTTTCAACATTTTCTGGATTTACTAATAATTTTATAACTTCGGATATATCAGCGTAAGAAATTTCGTTGTTATTTCTATTTAAAAATAACACCCGAAGCTCCATAGTTTCAGCTAATTTGTTTAGTAGATCTTTTTTATCAGTTTTCTCAGTTGGCATGATTTGAACATCAATTGTGTCTAAAGGCGCCGTATCCTTTTTTACTTCAGAGCTTTTTTTACTTTTTTCACTTTCAGTTTCATCAACTACAATTTTTCCAGAATAATCTGTTAGCATTGCAAAAAATATTTTTTCAGCTTCTTCTAGCATTTTTCTGTAATTTTCAATTTTTGGGGTTTTTGCTAATTCAGAATTATTTGATAAGGAGTTTATCTCTTCAATTCTATTATTAGAAGCTAGACTCATTAGTCGATTTGCTTCTTCCATATCAAGATTTATAGATATTTCTGCAAGTTTTGAATTTTGACCTCCCCACTTCCCTACACCGCACAATTTATACGTCTTATTTTTTTCATCCTTTTCAAACCAAATTCTTTTTAGTAATCCTGGAGTTTCTTGTGGTTGAATTGCTAACTCTTTGGCGGCAAATTCTTTAGTGAATATTGGTGGTTTGTCAGCTCCAAGAATTAGGAATAAAGCTTCATTCTGTTTTTCATAGATTGCAATTAACACTTCATCTCTTGGAAGTGTTAGGTTAGATAATGAGCCATCAGGTTCGTAAATCATGATTAGTATTCTTTCCCAAAAACTGAAAATACCTTTTCCATGTTTCGATAGGATTCTCTTGCAGTGTTAAATTGTCTTACATAAATTTCCCACGAAGACTCATCGTGATCATGGGGATTTAACCACAGTCTCATGATCAGATTTGCTTTTGCGGTTTGATGTTGCATGTCTAAAGCTCTAAACTTTATCATTGCTCCCCACATTTCTTTAAAACCCGTTCCGTTAAATTTTTTGATAGATTCTTTTGTTCTATCATCAATTTTTACTTTATTTTGATCAACTGCATCTATAAATTGATTCCACATATCAAATAAAAGTTCTCCCTCTAGATGATGTTTATATCTGACGCTTAAATCACTAGCTGTTAATCTTTTTTCTTCATCTCTTTTTGGTCCCCAGATTCTTAAATCATTTCTTCTAACAATTTTTTCTGAGTTATTGTCGTTAAAACAGGCAAAATCATCTTCAGAAAGCATTTTTTGAAAGAGTGATAATTTTTTGCGATTATTCTTTTCTTCTTTTGTTTTTTCGTTACCTATGTCTAAGTTTACTCCAAGAAAATTTTTAAAAGCAGTTTTTACATTTTCATTTCCTCTCAACCATGGCAATAATACATCCATCATTTTTGCAGGATGATCAAGTGATTCCTTGAGTCCAGATGTTTCTCTGGTGTCAGCGATGGCCATGCTGTTTCCCATTGCACCAAGTCCTGGCACTCCAGCTTAGGTTGCTGTTTGAAAGACTACGGCGGTTCCAACAGAGTCTGCTGGTTCAAGCAACCCTGATCGAAAAATTTGTGACCTTGCTGCAGCAGCAGTGTTAGGTGTGTGATTTACTGCCCATCCTTCTACGACTGCTAGAAATCCCAAATCTCTACTTATTGCAGGAGCAGTTAGGTTTGGGTCTTTGCCAGCTTCAATAAAGAAATCACCTACGTTTCCCATACTACTAGCAGTGTCTTCAAACTCAGCTTCAAATGATTTGATAAATCCTTCTTCATTGTGTTCGGTGTCCGAAAGTATCCAGTCAAAACCATCTAGTTTTTGTTGGTCACATGCAAGAAAAATTGTATTTATTTTTGATCTTGTTGGATCATGGTTTACATTTAGTGAAAAAGTTCTAAGCGGATAAAATTTTCCAGCGATGTTTAGAGATTTAATTTTATTACTAAATTCTTCTGTTTGATATTCATTTTGACTGCTATTTTTAAATGTCTCATCAATTTGGATTATAAGTTTTGAAAAAGGAGTATTAGGATTCATTTTTGCTTTTGTAATAATTAAGTTCATTTTGTTTGTCATGCTACTCAGGTCCCACTCGGCATTTTTATTTGTGACTACACCGCCGCTTTTATTTCTTACTTTCTTTAAAAATGAATCAACATCAGTTATTTCATTTACACTGTTTGTTACAGAATTTCTGATCGGCTCAATCTGATTTCTAAGTTCATTGTCAAAAGAAAATATATTTTTTATTATTGGAATATTTTCATTTAGCCACATGCTTGTTTCTGAGTCATCAAGTTCGTTGCTATCTGGAAGCCATTGAAGGTTTTTTAATCTATCCCTAATAACTTTTATGCCATTTTTCATACTTGGATAGGCTCTTAACCTATCTATTTGATCATCATTTGAAAATTTATCACAGACATTTTCCCATTTTTCCCAAACCTTATTGCCCACAGTTACGAGAGTTGTTCTACCTTCTATTGGTTGTATCATTACGCCGCATGATTCGCCCGCATGCAGATGATGTGCCATAGCATTTAAAAGAGATCCATTCATTTTTTCAACACCTTTTCCCTTGATTTGTTTGACTGTTTTTCTGGAAGCCTCCGTCAACTCAGGGTCTAACTTAATTCCAACTTGTATTCTTATAGCATCAACTCTTGCTCCAAATTTTGCCATGACTTTACTTTGAAACTGGGTTGCCGCAATTCTTCTCTCAATTTGTTGTCTCATGTCACCCAACCCAAACCGACCAAATTTAGCAGACAAGAGTGTATGGAAAGGCAATACTTGAGGTTCAAATTCTCCAATTAACTCAAGTGCCTCGACTGATTCTGCTTTGCCATTTTCGTCTAAAAGTTCTCTTATTTCTGGTTTTTTAAGAGTCTGGTCATAGGCAGATTTCATGTCTTCTTTTTTTGCTGATTCGCTGCCCATTAACTCCAATCCATCTCCAGAGGCATGCTGAGCAAATGAAACATTAATAGCAGCAGATCTTCCAAACTTATCACCATACTCAGCCAACATCATGATTCTTGCGTCATTGCCAAATTTTGTTAGTCGCCAATTTTTATCACCTTTGCCAATCAAAACATCAGGTTTGAAAAATTCTCCTGTTCTGTCAGTTTTATGATTTTCATCGTCGTCTGGCTCTTCATGCCAGTCCTTAAGATATCTTGGTGGTCCAATTTTGATACCGGTTATTGTTTTAAGCATTTCAAGTATTTTTTCGTTGCCATCCATAATTCCTTTCCAGGGAATTATGTCCAACGGATTAATATCTTTGTTATCAGTATTTGCATTTGAGGAAATAATTGTACTCATCGATATGTTTATATCTATAAAATCTAGTGGGGGTGGCCCACCTCTGAGTACGCGAAAGGTAATGGGGTCACGTCTTGAGTCAGCTAGTGGTTCAACCGACTTTAAGCTACCATCTTTATTAGTTTTGTACTCATATTTTATAGCTGGTTTTTCTTTTCCAGGCTGTACATCTCTGAGTGTTTCATAAACAATACTGTTTATGACTTTATTTTGAAGCTTTTCAATATCTTTGGGATCTTTTGCTGTTAAACCCCAAGTCATACCCCATTCACCTTTTCCTTTTGTAGCTAGGCCGTGAAATAATTCTATAGATGAATATACGAAGGATGTCCAAGCATCTATTTGGTCTTTTGTTTTGATGCCAATTTTTTTTAGAACTTCTTCGTTTGAATATCGTAGGTGTGCTAAAAATATTTTTGTATCTGCTGTAAATTCCAATATATTGCCAATAATATCTGCATCATCTTTTTCAGAAGCAAGAATTTCTTGTTTTGTTGAATTTCTATTCCATTGATGGTCAACATTTCTAGCATCATTTAATATCATATATTTAAAACTACACTTTTTATGACTGGAAGTAAATAAGATGTGTAAAGTGAATATTGGATAGTATCCTTGGAGATTTTATATTTTGTCAGCTCATTTTGGAAAGCTGGAATTGGTGAGGAAGTTGGATAAAAACTTAGATTGAGGTTGGCATTTTTTGATTATAACAATGATAAATAACGATTTCCTATTTATCATTGATGTATAATGCAAATATCTTGGAGAGTGAATCGACATTTTACAAATTCTGTAGAAGAGTCGATTTAATCTTCAAGAAACCTCAGATCCTTGGTCGGGAGATGGGAGAGAAACAATGATAAGCCCAACAATAAAATTGGTCATATTTCTGATCACTTGTTTTGGTTTGGTTGTTGCAGGAGAAATTGGATTGGCCAGAACTGGCCTAGTCTTTTATGACAATCTTTCCATATCAGTGCCTGTAGGAGTCGCCATATTATTAGGTGCTCAAACAGGTTTTTGACTTTTTTACCTATATAAGATTCCAGGTCAATATTACTTTTTCCAATTGTTATGCTAAAAAAGTTAGAATTACTGTGGTCTTCTTTCCATTGAACATTATTTCCTCTATACTCTGCTTGGACATCATTTAAGGGAAAGAAATTAGGTGGTTCATCAGTAGTAATTTCGTATACGAACCAACCAACAAATGTAATTAGCCCTAAAACCACAGCAATAAGTATCTTTTTCCATGCGGCAAGTTTTAATAGTTTTTTGTACATAATTGTTATTTTATGTAATTTCCTAGTAATTTTCTTATGAACTTTGAACATTTGGAGCGGGTAAGGAGAGTCGAACTCCTCTATCCAGCTTGGGAAGCTAGCATTCTACCGATGAACTATACCCGCACTCTAATTCTATTTATTATAGAACATTTCAGATTTTTTTTGTGAGAAATAGAGTTAATAAATTTTATGATTTGTTGTATAAGTTAATCTTGTGGAGCGTTGATTTACAATTATTCGCTAAATCTAGCGAAACTAATTAACGTTACAACAAATCATAAAAAGATTAAAATTAGCTTTTTTTATTTCTTCTTAAAAAAGCTGGAATTTCGAACTCATCCTCAAATGCGCTTAAGATAGACTTCTTTTTTTCTTCTGGTTTTGATTTAGTATCAGAGTCATCATCAGATTTTTCAATCAAAGGATTGACTGCTCTAAAGCCAGTGTTATTGTTTACTCTGTCTCCAAAAGCTTGAGATTTTACAAAAGGCTCAGTAACTTCATCATTTTTGGTTGATGAAATTTGGGCTGTCGAAAGAGGTTGAGTAAATCCGGTTGGAGTTCTGTCATATTTTAAAGCAGCTGGTTCTTTTTTCTCTTCTGCTTCCTGTTTAAATCTATTTCTTGAGTCTCTGCCATATGCGCCAAATAGAGGTCTATTTGAAGGTAATTTTAAATCATCACTATCAAACCCGGTGGCGATCACACTAATTTTGATCTTTGTCCCCATCGTTTCGTCGATCGTAGCTCCAAAGATTATATTTGCTTCAGGATCTGCAGCGTTGGCAATAATTGTCGAAGCATCTGAAACTTCACTCATGGCCATGTCAGGTCCACCAATAATGTTGTAGAGGATGCCTTTGGCTCCATCTATAGAAATTTCCAATAGTGGCGAGGCGATTGCCATTCTTGCTGCAGTTGCAGCTCTATTTTCTCCACTAGCTTCTCCAATACCCATTAAAGCCGAGCCAGATTCAGACATAATGGTTTTAACATCAGCGAAATCTACATTAATAAGTCCTGGAACTGTGATTAGATCGGAAATTCCTTGGACACCTTGGCCAAGAACATTATCAGCCAACCTAAAAGCATCAAGAAAGGTCATTTTTTTATCAACCACATCCATCAATCTTTGGTTGGGAATGATAATCAATGTATCGACGGTGTCTTTAAGACTGGCGACACCTTCTTCAGCTGTTGCCATTCTTTTTTTACCTTCAAATGCAAATGGTTTTGTAACGACAGCAACAGTTAATGCACCGGCTTCACGTGCAATCTCAGCGATTATCGATGAAGCACCAGTTCCAGTGCCACCACCCATGCCAGCGGTAATAAAAACCATGTCAGTATCGAAAAGCAAATCTTTGAGTTTGTCGTATGATTCTTCGGCAGCAGTTCTACCAACTTCAGGGTCTGCTCCAGATCCCAAACCCTTGGTAAAATTTGTGCCAATTTGTAGTTTAGTTTCTGCTTTGGAAGTTAGAAGTGCCTGAGCATCAGTATTAACTGCAATAAACTCAACGCCATGTATTTGTTCAGAGTCGATCATCGAGTTAACAGCATTTCCACCACCACCACCGACACCGATAACTTTAATTTTTGCGAAAGTTGTGTTTGTGGGTTTAACAAGTGCCATATGATAATCTCGATTGTATAGACTAGTACTCTTAATGACAAAGTGTATCACTAAGTTGAAGCGAACATCAAGTGCAATTTAGGGCATTAAAGACTTGAAGAGTTTACTGAACATTTTAGTAAATGAACCTAGAGAAAATCCTTTAAAAATTGATCCAAAGTTAAAACTTCTGGCAACTGTGCCGCCACCTTCTCTCTTGCCATATTGAAGCAGTCCGATGCTGGTTGCGAATCCAGGTTTTTTAATATCTGATGTCAGGCCTTCGAGTTCTACTGGTTTTCCAATTCTGGCAGAAAGATTTAATTCGCGCTTAGCAACTTCAACAATCTTTGTTGTTTCGGCACCACCACCTGTAATTACTATTCCAGCAGGAATAAGTGGGAATAAGTTTTCTTTTTTAAGATGATCACCAATCAGAGAAAAAATCTCTTGCATTCTTGGAAGCATAATTTTTTCGACAACTTCCATTTTTGACAATGTTTCTGTTTCTGTTGAGGTACTATCAAAATCTGACAATTTCAGTTGATCAGCCTTTTTCTTTCTTGCACTAAAATCTTGTTTTGATTCACCTGAGATCGGAGCCAAAGGTTTAAAAGCTTCTTTTGAGAGAGCAATTTTAAGTTTTTCAGCGGTGTCTAGACTAATTTTACAACCCAAAGCAATATCTTGAGTAATATGTCTTGCTCCAACGGGAAGAGATGCAGAATATTCTAGTGATCCATCAACATAAACACAAAGTGAAGTTGAGCCTGCTCCAATATCTACGACTGCCACTCCAAGTTCTTTTTCAGTTTCAGAAATGACTACATCGGCAGATGCTAGGCCTGAAAAAATAAATGCATCAACGTTTAGACCGAGATCATTAATGCACTTTTCCATATTTCTAAGTGATGTTGATAAACCAGTAATGATATGAGCTTCAGATTCAAGCCTGACGCCTGTCATTCCAATTGGATCTTTAATACCAGTTTGCGAATCAACTCTAAAATCTTTTGGAATTACGTGAATAATTTCTCTGTCAGACGACAATGAAACAGCTCTTGCAGCTTCAATAACTCGATCTACATCCTCAGGTATTATTTCTTTATTTGGAGAGGCAACGGCCACTACACCTTTTGAATTTTGAGATGATATGTGAGTTCCAGAAATTGAAACATATGCACTTTTTACATCAAGTCCTGCCATTCTTTCTGCTCCATCAAGGCTTTCAGTAATTGTTTCGAGCACTTTTTCTAGATCAATTATTTGACTGCGTTTCATTCCTCTTGATGGGACTGCGGAAACACCCATAACTCTGAGTGTTTGCGTTGCTTCTTCAATTGATGCAATCAGACTAACACACTTGTCAGTTCCAACATCAATGGCGGTAACAATTCTGTTTTGTGGCATATAGTTTCTATAGAATATCAAATTTATTGAGCTGTGCGTAGTACTGGTAAATTAAAACGCAGATCAATCTCTTTAATAGGCTCTTCGTATTCTTTTATTTCTCGTGAGTTTAGTAGTGTAACTAGTATACCAACTTTTGAGTCTATTGAGTCTTCATCAATTATTATTTGAGGATTATCTTTAATATCAATTCTAATTTCTTGGTTATTTAATCTGGAAATATTATTAATAGTAAAATTTGTGCCTTTGACGCTGTCCAAGATTTTTATTATTTTAGAATGTGATTCGTCGCTTAATGTTGAATTCCAACTCACTTGTGGCAGACCATTAACGTTTTGATTGCTTGGTAAAACGTTTCCAAACTCACTAATAAATAACTGATTCTCTTCTGTAATTAGTTGATATGCTACTTTTTCTTCAGAAAACTCAAGTAATATAGTTCCGGGAAATGTTTTTTGGTAATTTTGAAGAAGAATAGTTTCGGTACTAATTTCATTGTTAGCTAGTTCCTCATCAATATTTACAAAGAACAAAGATTTCCCTTTTAGGACTTCGAGTTTTTGATAAAGTTCTTGGCTGCAATTATTTTCAGCAACTTGGCAATTAATCACACCAATTTTAAATACAAATATAAACAAAAAAAATATCGTAATTGGCCAAAAAACTAAAAAAAATATCTTTTTTAATTTAAGCATTTTTATCAACAACCTTTTTTACCAGCTCATATAATTTGATTTCAGAATTAAGTGACTTAGAAACCATTTCCAGATTTCTAGAAAACTTTTTACTGTATTTATTGATTAGTTCTATGCTTTCAAGCAAGGTTTTTGGATTTAAAAATTTCTGTTCTAATAAAATCGCTTGGCTTTTGTTAGATAGTGCTTGAGCATTTTTTAATTGTTCATCATTGTGTGAAAATGGTAGTGGAATTAAAACAGATGGAATTCCTTTTATAGCAATTTCTTCTGTGGTATTAGCACCAGCCCTTGAAACAATGATTTTAGTATTTGAATAGATCCATGAAAGTTCTTCTTCATTGAGCCATTCTCTAATATAATAATTATTTCTATTACTCATCGGAAGGTGATCTTTTTCTTGAGTTAATTCTTTTTTGTAATTTCTTGATTTGGTTGAGTTTCCACATTGATGTATTACAGTCCAGTCTCTAGTTAATACTTTTATGATTTGCGAAATAGTGTGATTAATTACCTCAGATCCTTGACTGCCTCCAGTTACATAAAGCACAGGATTTTTTAGTTTTTTCTCAATCCATTTTGGTCTGGAGTTATTTGTATTTAGTACATTTTTTCTAATTAAGTTTCCAGTAAATAATGTTCTGTTAGCAGGAAAATATTTAATGGTATCTTCATATGAAACTGCGATTTTATCTGCAAACTTTGAGATTAATCTATTAGCAATTCCAGCCGTTCTTGTTTGTTCGTGAGTTACTATTGGCACCCTCATAATCCATGCAGCAAATGTAACCGGAACTGCCAGATAACCTCCAAATGAAACAAATATATTCGGTTTATTTTTGCCAAGAATAACTATTGCTCTAAGCGTAGAGGCAATTAATAAAGGCGCGACTTTTAATTTTTCAAAAATGTTATTTCTTGAAAGTTTAATTGATTTGAATGGAATAAAAAGAACACCTTTTTTTGCAGTTTCTTGTTTTTCTCTAGATTCTTGCTTAGTTTTATTTTGTGTGTGAGTCCTGCCAAGAAAAATGATTTTGTCTTCTGGATGATTTTTGTTAATAAAATCGATGAAAGCTAGTGCTGGTGTTAGGTGTCCCCCAGTGATTAATATTTTCATTTAATGCCTTTAATTTACGTTTCTTTACCAATTCTTATTAAGATACCTGTCGCAAAGAGTAACATTACTAGAGCTGATCTTCCATATGAGAAAAATGGAAGTGGTACTCCAGTGAGAGGTACCAATCCTACAACAGCGCTCAAATTAAGTATTACTTGTATCCCTATCCAGATTATAATTCCAAAGCCTAGCAATTTAATAGATTTAGTTTTTTTCGAGTCAGAAACTATTTTATTTGCATTGTAAAAGTAAATTATAAACAAACTAAAAATTGCTAATGATCCTAGAAATCCAATTTCTTCAGCAATTATAGAAAAAATTGAGTCGGTGCTAGCTTCTGGAATATAGGAATATTTTTGGTTTGAGTTGCCAATTCCTTGTCCAGTCCAGCCACCTCGACCCAATGCCAAAGTAATTTGCCTAATGTGAAAACTAGCACCAAGCGGATCTGATTCTGGATTTATAAATGTAGTTAGGCGTTTCAATCTGTATGGAGAAAAAATAATTATCATAATTAGTATTGGAATACCGATTGATAATAATCCCAAAATCTTTTTTATATCTCCTCCAGCAACAAAATACATGCTACCTGCTATTGCTAACAGAAGTAAAAGTGAGCCAAGATCTGGCTGCAAAATAACTAGTAGTGCTGGTAAACCTGTCAAAAATAAAAAAGGTGGAAATTTTTGATGTTTGCTAAGCCAATTTGCAAAAAAGGCAATTAATCCAAATTTAAAAAACTCTATCGATTGAAATCTTGCACTACCAATTGATATCCATCTCCTTGCCCCGTTTAGCTCAATTCCTAACCCAGGGACAAAAACTAGCAGTAATAAACTCAGGCCCAAAATATACCAAATTAAAGAGCTCTTGATCCAAAATTGAGAGGGAATCATGGTCGCAATACCAAGTACAATTAAACCAAAAACTAGTCCAATGCCATGTTGTATTAAAAAATGATATTGGTTGCCAAATAGTAAAAAGCTCTCAGCTGTAGAAGCTTCGAAAACGAATAATAAGCCAAGCAAGCTCATTATTAAGGTTACCACGAACAAAACAAGGTAATTTTTGGGCGGAGATTCTAATTTACTGTGCATGAGTTCCTGATTTGCCGTGCATGAGTTCCTGGCTTAGAGAACAGCTAGCCAAACACCAAATATGGTTAGCATTATTTGTAACAACCAAGCTCTTTGAACAATTTTTGGTTCTTCCCAGCCTAATTTTTGCAAACTTAAATGAATTGGTGCTGCTGGAAATATCTTTCTCTTTAAAAACTTTTTTGAGAGAAGTTGGAGTAGCGAAGTTGAAATTTCAAGGACAAAGATAAAGCTAATTACAACTAAAGCAATTACCTTGCCCAAAAGCAATCCAACTACTGCTAAAGTTGCGCCAAAGGCTAAAGAGCCCACATCACCCATAAAAATTCTTGCTGGGAAAACGTTAAAATATAAAAATGAAATAAGTGAGCCAATAAAAAGAGCCAAGAAAATTGATACTGGCACGTCGAGAATAGCTGAAGATAAAAACCATAATCCAAATAAAGAAATCATCAGTGAGCCTGCAGCTAAACCGTCTAATCCATCTGAGATGTTAACCGCATTTGCAAAAGAAACAATTGTAAATGTTGCGAAAGGAATAAAAAATATGCCTAAATCAAAGGTTCCAATAAATGGTACATGAAGAATGGAGATTCCAAGATGAGAATATAACATTACAGCAACCGCAGAGGAAAGAATAATTTCAAAAATAAATTTGTGTTTCATTCTTAGACCAAAAAGACCTTTTATTTTGAAATTGAAGAACTTCTTAATATCATCATAAAGACCTAAAAGTCCAAACGACAAAAATGTAAAGAAAATAATGTTTATTTCGGAATGAATTTTTGCGTAGTTGCTAGTGAGATCAACTCCGGAATATTCAATCAAGGGAAATAACACTATAAATAGAACAGTAACTACAGCGATAACTAGTAATCCACCACCGACTGGAACTCCGGCTTTTGATTTATGGAATTTATTAAATATCGGTGTTAACACTCCAAAAGTGTCTCTAGATTCTTGTTGAGCGCGTTGAAATTTTATTTTGTAGAGAAGATTGATGAATGGAATAATTGCAATGCTAGTTACGATAAAAGATAGAATAAGAATACTTAAAAGTAGTGCAAGGGAATTCATATTGGTTAATTCTATTACTTTCTGACGATCTTTGCACCCATTGATTTCAATCTTTCGTCAAGTGACTCATATCCTCTATCAACGTGTTCAATGTTTCTAATAATTGTAGTTCCTTTTGCAGCCATAGCAGCTAATATTAAAGTTGCGCCATGTCTTAAGTCTTTGACTTCAAATTCTCCAGCAGTTAGCGGAGTTTTGCCATGAATTTTGATTGCATGCCTGTACTCTTCTTTATCATCTTTAGTATCAAAGTTATAAGTTTCTTCTGGATTTGAAACTTCAGGGTTGAACTTTTCAATTTTTGCCCCCATTTGAGCTAGTTCTTCAACATATTGAAATCTGTTTGCCATGATTGTTTCATGAAGAATACTTGTGCCTTCACACTGAGTTAGGACAGTTGCCATCAGTGGTTGCCAATCAGTCATAAAGCCAGGCTCGATAGAAGTGGTAATATTTGTGGCTTTGAGAGGACCTTTGTAATAAAATCTCATTCCATAATTTCCAACTTCAAAACCAGCTCCAATTTCGTCAAGTTTTTTTAAGAATTCTGTAAGGTGTTCTGGTCTAGCATTTTCAATCGTGACATCGCCCTGCGTTGCAATCGCAGCGCAAGCATAACTGACAGCTTCGTTTCTATCGGGGATAATTTTGTGGATTGCTCCAGTTAATTTCTCAACTCCTTCAATTTCGATGACTCTATTTGGTAGTCTTGTAACTTTTGCACCCATTTCATTTAAGTAAGAAATCAAGTCATCAATCTCTGGTTCTAGAGCAGCGTTTTCTAAGATAGTTTTTCCTTTTGCCTTGACCGCTGCCATTATTAAAGTTTCGGTACCCGTATGGCTATTTTTTGAAAATTTGTAAGTATTGCCGACCAAGCCTTTAGTTTTGGCAACGTACATTCCATCTTCCAAAGTTACCGTTGCGCCAAGAGCCTCAAGTCCTTCAAAGTGTCTATCGAGTGGGCGTGCGCCAATTTTGTCACCACCGGGTGCTGGAACTCTAGCTTCTCCAAATTTTGTAAGTAGTGCTGGAATAAACATGGTTGAGAATCTGCCTTGCTCACCATGATTTTTATCTATTTGAAATGAATTTAGACCTTTTGGATCAATAAAAATTGCTCTTTCTCCTGCCTTACTTACACCTGCTCCTAGATATGAAATTATTTCTGCAACCAATTCCACATCACTTATTTTTGAGAAATTTAGTAATCTTGATTCTGTATCGGCGAGCAAAGAAGCTATCATCAATTTATATGACGCATTCTTAGCACCACCAATTCTAACTGATCCATGAAGAGGAGTTCCTCCAGTAACGTGAAATTCAGTCATATCAAATCTTTCTTAAGCTACAATTCCTCTTAAATCTACAATTCCTTCTAAGTCTTGCTTTTTAAATCCAAGGAAAAATATTTCAGGTTTGAGAGTAATACCTGTTTTATTTTTCGTTTCTTCAATGATTATTTTAATAATTTCTAAATAATCTCTGGCTGTTGCTTGACCTACATTTTCGATAAAAGCGGCATGCTTGTCAGAGACCTTGGCATCTCCAACTTGAAAATTCTTTTTATTCAAAATATGTTCGACAATGTATCCAACGCTAGTTGTAGGAAATTTAAGCTCTTCTTTTTGTTCATTGGATATATTTTGAAAAACGCATCCAAGAGATTTTTGTGGTTGGACTGCCTTTCTGGTGGCCCATTCTCTAGCGACATTTTTGGCTTTTTCTTTGTCTCCAAGGTGAAGCTTGAGTTTGATTGAAATTATAATCTCATTGTTGCTGTGAAATCTGGAAACGTCATACCCAGCATTGAGTTGCGATTTTCCGATCACTTTTAGATCGCCTTTTTCGTCGACAACTGTCACTGATTCAACTACTTCAGAGATAAAATGAGTGCCTCCATGAACATTATTATAAATGGCGCCACCAAGAGTTGCAGGAATTCTAGAATACCATTGCAGGCCTGTTATACCTTGATCTATTAATGAATTTATTGCAAATGGAAGTGAAACTCCCGAATCAATTTCTACAAAAACTATAGGAAATTCTGACTCATCATAATCAAGATCGGAAAATTCGTATTTAAAGCTGCCTTTGTCTTTGTTTGAATGCCATCTGGATTCAATCTCTTGATCATCGGCGTTGGAAGTTTTTTCATCAGCCGGTGGTGTCATTTCGTCTTCAAGAACAGTAATATTTTTGGCGCTGTTTTTTATGACCAGTCCTCGTATGCCCTCGTCGGAAATTAAAGTGTTTGCTCCCCAACCAAGAACAGTCTGTGGGATATTATTTTTGACTGCAAATTCAACTAACTTTACAAATTCTTGGGACGTTTTTGTCTCGCAGAATACTTCGGCTGGTCCACCAATTTTTACAGTGGTGTAATTTGCCAAAAGAACTTCTTGATTAAATTCTAGATTTGGAAATTCGGCTTTTAGCTTAGTATATAAATTATCCATAATGTAATTATATCAAGATATGCACCTTATATATGTCTCCAGCTCCAATTGTTAGCACAACATCGCCAGGATTTAAATTATTTTCAAAGTACACGCTTAGGTTGTGAATCGTCTCTAGATTAGAAATTTTGATATTTTTAAACTTGGATTGAACACCCTTTACAATATCATTACTGCTAATTGTGGAATCATATTTTTCTCTGGCAGATGAAAAAATATCTAGTAATAATATCTCAGTTTTACTGTCACTTACTTCGAATGAGTCTATAAATTCTGTCAAAAGATTTTTGGTTCTGGAATATGTGTGAGGTTGGAACACAACTATTTTTCTAGAGTCTGGATACCATTTATTTAAAGCTTCGATGACAGATTTGACTTCATTTGGATGGTGTGCATAATCATCGTAATAAGTAACCCCATTTTTGGTACCAATTAATTCAAATCTTCTTTGAGTAGAATTAAATGATTCTAACGCATTTAGAGATTCAAAAATTGGTATGTCTACTGTGCTGCAGGCAGCGATGGCAGCCACAGCATTTTCTAAATTATACGAACCAGGAACTTTTAAAATAATTTTGTATTCAAGATTTTTATATGTTAATAATCCGACATTAGTTCCAGGCTCAATATTTTTTTCAACTGCTTTATAACTGAAATCGGCCTTAGGATTTTCGCCAAATGTGAGCGTAGTTTCTGCCGAAGTTGTTGGTTTATGCTCAAGATCTTTGTAATTTATAATCAAAAAACCATTGCTGTCAATTTGATTAAAGAACTTGAAAAAGACTTCTTTAGTATGCTCAAAATTTTTATAAACGTCTGGATGATCAAATTTTAGGTTGGTGCATACTGTGATAAAAGGTTCTAAAAATGAGAACCTGGGAGTAATTTCTTCATTTCTTTGAGGTGCACTTGGATCAGTCACGTATTCGTCAGCTTCTGCTACAAATATATCTGTATCTGTATCCCATTGAGCAGTTTTATCAAGTCCGGGAATATTACCTACTCCAACTGCAAATGAAGGTTCCGCGCCTGATTTTGTAAGAATCCAGCTAATCATAGCAGAGACTGTGGATTTACCACCTACGCCACATACGGCGATACCTTTTTTTAAATTAAAAAACTCAGCTTGAGCTTCTGCATGGGAGTAAGTTTTGATTTTTCTTTTTTCAGCACCGATCACTTGAGGATTAAATTTTCCTTCATGAGCGGCAGTATAAATTACACAATCAACATCATCTGGAATTTCAGAATTAAAACCAACCATTATTTTTAAGTCTAATTTTTTTAGAATATCTTTTGTCACAAAATCTTCTTCAACATCACTTCCAGATACTTCTTTTTGAGCATCTGTGAGGAGTTGTGCCATAGCCGTCATGGCGACACCTTTGATTCCTACAAGAAAAAAACTTTTGAATTCAAGAATTTTCATTATTAACTTTGTTGTTTTAATACTTTTTTCAAGACTGACTCAAGTTTTTTTGCATCATGTCTTAGATATGATCTATAAACGTTGTCATCTTCATTTTTAAAAACAATTTTATCTAATAACAACTCTGCTCGAATTATTCTTTTATCTCCGTTAAGGTCATCTTTGACTGGAAATTCTTCTTCTTTGGCATAAATATCAAGAATTTTTTCTGGAATTGTTGAATCATTAATTAGAATAAAATCAACTTTTTTACCAATTGCATCTTCAATTTGATCTAGATGATTCGAAATAGTCATTCCATGAGTTTGGGTTCTTCTTGTCATCAAGTTGGAGATGTACATTATTTTTGCTTTTGATTCTTTAAAGGCTTTTTTTGTACCATCAACAACTAATGTTGAAAGTATACTGGCGTAATGATCTCCAGGGCCAATGATTATTAAATCAGCATTTAAGTATGCTTTTTGAGCTGGTGGATTTAATTTGCATTCTGGAGTTAAACTTATTTTTTCAATTTTTTTAGGATTTTCTTCTTGATGATCTAAGATGTGTTCTCCGATAACAGATGTGCCATCAGCGTAGTGAATTTTTAGGTTAACATTACTTGCTGTAACTGGGATTACTGCACCATCCAAATGAAATATTTTTTCTGCAATTTCTAGAGATTCAGTGGTATTGTCAGTCATATCTTGTAATGCAGTTAAAATTAGGTTGCCCAAGTTATGACCTTTTAAACCAGATCCTTTTGAAAATCTATAAAGCAGAATTTTTTGAATCCATTCTTGTCGTTCTTTATTCGCGAGTGCTGCCAATGATTGTCTTAAATCACCAACTGGTTGAAAACCGAACTCATCTCTAATTCTTCCGGTTGATCCGCCTGAATCAGAAACTGAGATGACGGCAGAAATATCTGTTCTAAGAGCTTTTAGCGCAGTAACAACTGGAAAAGTTCCAGTTCCACCTCCTAAGCTAACAACTTTATGCATTTTCACTATTACCTCTTACTCTTGGATGTTCGCCTTTTAGTATTTGCTCAATAGCCTTTATGTCGTTCCATGGATATTCTACTCCGTTATAATTCATGCTTTCTTCGTGCCCTTTTCCAAGCACCACAACAGTGTCTCCTGGTTTTGCTAGTTTGGTGAGAGCATACTCGATTGCCTCCCCGCGTTCAGCAATTGAAATTATTTTATTGTGCCCCGTTGTTAGTTGCTCTTTCATCTGTCTAATAATTGACCAAATATCTTCGTTTCGAGGATCTTCGGCAGTAAAAATAGAAAGATCTGCAACTTCGACACCAATCTTGCCCATTTCTGGACGCTTGCCTTTATCTCTTCTACCGGCACATCCAAAAACTGCAATTAATCTTCCTTTTGAGCCATTTTTTTCGATCTTTTCTTTGATAGTTCGTAACACAGATCGAAGACCTTGAGGCGTGTGTGCAAAATCGACAATTATGTTGACATTTTTACTGGTGCTATTTACCGAAGTATTTTTGACAATTTCCATTCTTCCTGGGACACCAGTAAAAGTTTTTAAGCCTGCAATATAATCAGAATCACTGACATTTAAAGATTTCGCAAGTGCATAAACTAATTTTGCATTCATTTGATTGTAATCTTCAGGGAAAACTTTCTCGATAATTGACTGTACCTTTGGATCTAGTGGAGTTTGTTTGGAATAGGTGATTAGATTTGTATTTGATAATTTTTTTATCAGAATTGGATAAGAGCGATCGTCAGCATTGATAACGGCTACTGGTGCTTTTGACAATATTCCAGATTTAGCATTTAGATATTCTTCATAATTAAGGTGATAATCTAAATGTTCGTTGGCAATATTAGTTAATCCAGAAATCACAGGTTTAATTCCCCAATTTCTGAACTGATAGTTACCATGAGAGGTTACTTCTAGTACTAAATATTCGTAGTTTTTGTCTACCATTTGTCTCATAAACTTTTGTAAATCTGATGGTTGAGGAGAAGTGACATGAAAGCCGGTATCGATTGATTTTTTACCCATATAGGCTGCCACTGTTGAAAGTAAGCCAACTTTTTTATTTGCTGTTTTTAAAACATGATACAAAAGAGTTGAGGATGTTGTTTTTCCATCTGTGCCTGTGATAGTAATAATCTTGAGTTTTTTGGCTGGGAATTTATATTTGATTTCTGCAACTAATCCATTAAGCAGACCAGTTTTAATAAAATGATAAGGTCTTTTTAATTTGTAGATAATGTTTTTAATCATAGTCTTATTATATATAGAACCTAGTTTAAAAGTAAGTTTAGTTTATTTGCAATCTTATACCAGAGAGGAGCAGCTGTTTCTGCGGCCCATGGAGAGACTGTAGGTTCCACTAACTTTGTAATCATAACAAATTTTGGATTTTCTGGAGGAGTAAATCCTACGAAGCTAGCGATAGTTTTATCATTGTCATAGCCATTTTCGGTAACAACTTGAGAAGTTCCAGTCTTTCCGGCAGTGACATAAGTCTTGGAAGCAATCCATTGGGCTTCTCCATGTTCGGCAGCAGAAATTAACATTTTGGTGACAGCATCGGCAGTTTTTTTCGAGATGACTGTTCGCTCTTCGATCGGCTGATTAACAATAACTTCACCCGTAGTTGGATTTTTTACGTTATCAATAATTGTTGGTCTCATCATTACTCCGCCATTGGCAATAGTTGCAAAAACTCTCAAAACTTGCATGGTATTTACGACTAAACCTTGTCCAAATGAAGTAGTGGCGAGTTTAACATCGCCCCATTGATCTGGGAAAGGTGTTGATCTATCTTCTTGTAAGTCAATTTTCAATTCTTCTCCAACTCCAAATTTATGAAGATAATCTTTAAATTTATCAATTCCTAATTTCTCGGCTACAAAAATCATGGCAATATTATCAGATTTTGCCAGAGCATCTGTCATCGTAATTTCTGGATTATAGACATCATTCCAAGTTTTAATGGTGTACTGTCCGAACCTTCTAGGCGCATCACAGTTGGTGCATATCGTGTCAGGAGTGATTAAACCTTCTTCTATTCCTGCAGACACTGTCACAGCCTTAAATGTACTGCCCGGTTCATATAAATTACTAAGACTTGGGTTTTTGTGAAATTGCGGATCAGTTTTATAAAATTCTGCCTGAGAATAATCAGGATATGCTGCTAATCCTAAAATTTTTCCAGTTTTTGGATCCATAACTATAACTTCGCCAGATCTAGCTCCATATTTTTTTACTGCTGATTCAATTTCTTCTTCAATAAGATATTGCATGTCTCTTCTAATTGTCGTGGTCACGTTACGCCCATCGATAAGGCTGTCATTAATTGAATTATGTCCACTTAATTGCAGACCGAGCGCATCTGTTATCACTGTATTCTGAGTAGATCTAGCTTTTAACTCTTTTTCTAGAGCTCCCTCAATTCCAAAGTAACCAATGTCAGTTCCATTTTCATCTTTTCCTACAAAGCCAGTTAAATGTGCTGCCATGGATGCTTCTGGATAATATCTTTTTAAATGAGGATCAAAACCTAAGGCAAAGATGTTAAGGTTTTCTATTTGATTTTTTGTATCCTCGGAAATGTTAGCTTTTAAACTAATCCATTTGCTATCTTTTTTTTCCAGTCTAGTTTGAATTTGAGACTCAAAATTATCGGCAATTTCTTCTTTGGATGCGCTATCACTGGCATCTTTATATTCATCTAGTTCATTTAATAAGTAAGGTAAAAGAAGTTTGGAAATATTTGCTGGATCGTCCTCAATTAGGTGAGGTTGGGCAAATAAGGTATAAACTCTGCTATTGGTGGCCAGCGCAAATCCTTCTGAAGTAAAAATACTGCCTCTGTTTCCAGTAAGCGTTTCGGAGCGTCTATATTGATCTTCTGCTTCCTGTTGAAGCGTATCGCTCTTAATAATTTGCCAGAAAAATAGTCTGGAAATAATTGCTATAAATCCCACATATATCATTATCAAAACTACTTTTCCTCTAGTTTCTGAAATTTCGGGATTTACGGATCTATTTTTTGATATTCGAATCATTTATCTTGAAGCAACTTCATTATTAGTCGTGATGATTATAGTATCACCAATGCTATGAAATTGAGCAAGATCTTGATCACTTATTACATGTGAAATAGAATTTTTTTGAGATAACTTCGTTGTCAACTTTAATTGTTCCTGCATTAAATTATTTTTTTGAAGTTTAAGTTGAGCAATTTTAACTCCGTGGTGAGATGAAAGGCCTCCTTCAAAAATAGTCATTACAACTTTTATTCCAAGAATAGTTATTAAAGTTATGTAGTAGAGTTTTGTTTTATTCAATTTCATTTGTTTGTTGGTCCAATATTTGTTGATCCGAAGTATTTTTTTCGAAGATCCTCATTTTTGCGCTTCTGGATCTAGGATTATTTTTAATTTCTTCTGCAGTTGGAACTACAGGTTTTTTAGTAAGACTTTCACCCTTATTTTCTTCTTCCCATAATTTGAATGTAGTTTTAACTTCTCTGTCTTCGCCCTCATGAAAAGCTATAGTTACAATTCTGCCTTTTTTAGCTAGTACTTCTAATGCTTGAGGCAAGCCCATCATTATATTTTCTAGCTCTGTATTAACCGCAATTCGCAGTGCTTGGAAAACTTTTGTTGCTGGATGAAGTTTTCCTCTTTGTTTGCCACTAATTTTTAAAATTAGGTCGCTTAATTGTCTCGTTGTAGTGATCGGAACTGGACTGCTTTTGATAGTCCTAGCAATTCTTCTTGCATCTGTTTCGCCTCCCAAATCTCTGAAAAGCTCTTCGAGTTGGTCAGCTGGAATTAGTGCGAGCAAATCTTTGGCTTGGACACCTAATCGATCGTCCATTCTCATATCTAATGGTCCGTCTCCCTCGAAACTAAAACCTCGGTCTTCAGATTTTAATTGCTCGGTACTTGTTCCAAAATCGAATAGTACTCCATCGATTTGGTTTATTTGTCCATCTTCCTTTAGTGACTGAATGACTGGTGAAATTTGAGCAAAGTTTTCTCTGATTAAGATTAAGTTGCCAGGTTTTATTGCTGAAGCAAATAATTCATTGCCTGCTGAGATTGCATCCTTATCCATGTCGAAAGCAATGACTTTTCCACCTGCATTTAAGATCTTTTGAGTGTGTCCACCCTTGCCGAAAGTTGCGTCAATGTACCAATGATCTTTTTTAACGAGAAGGGCTTCTGTAGCTTCCTCTAGTAAAACTGTGATGTGTGCGTTTTCTGTCATAGTATCTTTTATTTTGATTTAGTTTTTTTAAATAAACATCTTAAATGCTCTCGCAGGAACAAGTCCTGAATGTTCGCATTTATGACATTTATTTAAAAACTAAATCATCGTAGTTCCTTCTTCTAGTTGCTCGGCAATTTCCTCAGTTTTGTCTTCGATGCCATCTATGTAGTTGTGGTATAGATCCCTATCCCATACTTCTAGACGGGAAAGACTTCCAACAACGACGATAGATTTTTTTAATTTGGCAAACTCTATCAAGTACTCGGGCAGTTGTACTCGACCTGTTTTGTCTGGCTTGATTGCCTGTGCTTCATTAGTCATCAATCTTATAAAGTCGCGGTTATTTTTCTTTGTGAATGTGCGTGACTCGAATTTAGCAATTTCTTTTTCGAAGTCTTCTTCTTTGAATATAAAGAGTCCTCCGTCTAGTCCCCTGGTTACTATCCAGGAGTTGCTTTCTCGTCTGAATTTCTGTGGTAAAGAAATTCTGCCTTTCTCCTCTAAACTGTGATAAAATTTTCCTATAAACATATTCTAAGGCTTATTTACCAATCTTTCCCACTATCTGGATGAAAGTATCTAACACTTCAAGTAAGTTGTAAAGACTAAGAATAACCGAAACAAGCTAAATAGTGAGGCCTATAGAAGTTAAAAAAACTCCCAGTTGGGAGTTTTTTTAAACAAACAGAGTATTATAATTTACTTAAGTTCTATTGCGCAGTCATTGACATGAATTCTCGAGTTCCCATAGCAACTGGATTAAAGATGTTTTTTAGATAAGAAAATAAAGTTTTTAATTGATTGTGTGCACTTTCTTTTTCAATATGTGTTGCTTTTTTTCTTTTTTCTTGAGCTTGTCTTGAAACTTGGATCGATTCAGATGCCAAACGATGGTGTGTATTTGTATGACTAGATAGATGATTATCTACTTTTGTTTCTTCAGTTTCTTTTGCTTCTATTTCAGCAGAAATAGATTTTTGTGAATCTACTAAAATCCGAATTATTTCTTTTTGAACAGCGACAATGAACGTGGTGAATTTAGCCACAGAACTTGGAAGTTCTATGGAAGTTGTTTCTAAATTAACAACTAATTTACCATGGACTGATAATATTTGTTGAGTGATCAGAGAGTCAGCATTTCCCTTATCATCTATTCCAATGCCCGCTACTCCAAAATCTTGAAGTAATTGTTTTGCGGCTAAATTATTTAGCATCTCAATACGCAAGGATGCAAGCTGTCTTCTATAGTGAGTAAACAAAAGGGACACTTGATTGAGAAAAGGACTTGATTCTTTAAATAAAGCATTCATTTCATCAAGAAAAGTATTTAATCCAGTTATTTGAAGAACATCTTCAATTTTGAAAGATCCTAGCGGATTTTCTCCATTAAACTGGTGATACATATCGAGTGATTCAGTTTTTTCTAGCATACTATTCCTTTCCAAGAATATATTTTTACAGGCAATCTGTTCAATTGCTTTTGCTTCTGGAAATTCTGTGCCGCTAGATTACTGAAGAAAATAAAAACTCCCAATTAAGGGAGCATTTTTTCGGGTGTTTATTTTATTAGTACAAAGGCTAAATAAATAATCACAATTTTGATGCTCGTCAATAAAATATTTGCTGAAGATCGGACTTATTTTGAAAAATATCAAAATACACCGTTGCGGCACAGTTGTAGATTTTCACTACATTCCACAGCTTCATTAAATTATCACAGTTACTAATGTCCAGCAAGTAGGATCATTGTGCGAATTTCTGTATATTTTTAGTGGTTAAAGTTCTATCCTTGAGGTATACTTACGCACATTATGATAAAAAAAGCAGTTATAACTTGCGCAGGTTTTGGAACAAGATTCTTGCCAATTACAAAAACTATCCAAAAGGAAATGTTACCGATATTAAATCGTCCTATTATTGATTACATCGTTGAAGATTGTATTGCTGCTGGGATCGAGGAAATCATCTTTGTCGTCAAGGAAAGTGAAGGCAGATTGGTCGAGAATTATTACACTGAATTTCAATCAATAAAAGAGCATTTAATTAAAATGGGAAAGTATGAGGAATATAAAGACAAATTGTCTTTGCATGGTCAAAATGAGTTTGGTGAAAAAATCCAATTTAGATTTATTACTCAGAAATTAACAGACAGATATGGAACGGCTATTCCTGTTGAGCTAGCAAAAAAACATGTGGAGAACGAAGAATCTTTTTTGGTTTACATGGGGGATGATTTTATATTTAATGCTGATGGAAAAAATGAAACTAAGGCAATGATCGAGTTATACAACAGTTCCAACTCAAAAGGACTCGTTACCTGCATTGCAAAGCCTGAGAATGAGTTGCATAAGTACGGTATTGCAGTTGTCAAAAAAGAAAATGGATTTACGTACTTGAATAATTTGGTAGAAAAACCAGAACCTGGAACTGCCCCATCAAATTTAGCTAACATTAGTAAATATATTTTTACACCAGAGATTTTTGATATTATTGCTGATCAGAAACCAAACGCTAATAGTGGAGAATACTACATTACCGATTCTGCTACGACATTAGCTCAAAAGAACAACGTTTGTATCTATACGCCAACTGGAGTCTATCTAGATGGTGGCAATGTTTTGGGTTGGTTAAAGGCAAACTTGGTAGTCGCCAACAGCAAGTCTGAACTTAAAGAAGATCTTAGAAATTTTATTAAAGAAGAATTTAAATTCTGATCCAAATTTAGTTGCCGCCAATTTATTTACTGACAACAACATAAAGTTCCATTAAATCTACTTCAGCTGTAATGGATTTACCATCAACTTCGCCGGCAAACTCTGTCCACTTGGTACCGTTCCAGCCTAAGATTACCAACTTGCCTTCTTCTTTGGATCTCATGGTTAGAGTAGCTTTACCAGAAACTACTGGAATGGTTTGTAATGAATAAGGATCGGAATTAATAGTTCCATCAAGCTTTTCTGGATATCCAGGAGTATTAAAAACAACCGCTAGTTTTGCAGCTTTGAGTTCCTTTGAATTAATTTGAAATTTAGCATCTGTAGAACTCAGAGAATCTTCACCTGTCTTATTTTCAATATATTTCCACTCAGATTTTAATGCATAATTTTCTTTGCCGTTAAATCTAGTAGTTAAGTGACCGCCCTTTACATCTTCATGATATGTACAGGCACCACCGGCGCTGCAACTGCCCAAAAGCTGTTTTGTACTTGCTGGAAGTTTAGTTAGATCAATTGAACCAAAAACACCCTGCAATAAAGAACCAGCCTGGTATTCAAGTTCGTAATCAACTGCTGACGCATCCTTCTTTATAGTGTTGACCGCCACGGTAATGTTTTTGCCATCTGTATTTGGCGAAATTACAACATATGGTCTTTCGCTGACGTCAATAATATTTAATGGTTCGGTAATTTTAGTCTTTTTAAGCTTTGGAGCCTCAGCGACAACAGTGTCTTTTGATCGAGATTTAACAAATAATCCTATGCCAACAACTAATAAAATCACACCAATAATCGTAAGAACTTTTTTATTAGGGATTTTCAGATTTTTCATAGAACCTTACTTTATCATGGATTCAATATAGCTTTCAAGTTTCTCAATTGGCATTCTAGTCTGTTCGGTAGTATCTCTATCTCTAATAGTCACTGTTTTGTCTTCTAAAGTTTGATAATCAACTGTGATACAGAATGGAGTACCAATTTCATCTTGAGTTAAGTATCTTTTGCCAATATTTCCTCTTGCATCCCAAGTACAGGAGAACTTCTGACCAAGCAAATTAAATAATTCTTGAGCTTGGGAAACAATTTCTGGTTTATTTTTAACTAATGGAAAAATTGCGGCTTTATATGGAGCCAAAGATGGCTTAAGTTTTAGAACTATACGATTTTTTTCTTCATCCTTGTAATAAGCATCGGTTAATACCATCAAGAGAGCTCTGCCAATACCGAGTGCCGGTTCCATAACGTGTGGTACAAAAACTTCGCCAGAGAATGGATCTCTATATTCGAGTGATTGACCTGAAAATTCCATGTGTTGTTTCAAATCATAGTCAGTTCTGTAGGCAACTCCCCAAAGTTCTTTCCAACCAAATGAGAAGTTGTAATCTAAATCATAGGTGTCTTTGCTATAAAAACTTCTTTCGCTATCTGAATGCCTTCGCCATCTTAAATTCTCAGTTTTTATACCCAGTGTATTTACTGCAAAACTCATCATTTGCTGTTTCCAAGTTTCCATGAGTTCATGCCAATCTTGATTATTTGGATTAAAAAAGTATTCAATTTCTGCTTGCTCAAGCTCGAGCGTTCTAAAGATAAATTGCCCGGTGGTAATTTCATTTCTAAAGCTTTTCCCTATCTGACCAATGCCGAAAGGTAGTTGAACTCTAGTAGAATCTAAAACTTGACTAAAATTTGTGAATATTCCTTGGGCGGTTTCTCCACGCAAATAAATGATTGTTTTTTCGCCGGCAATGGTGCCAATCTCAGTTTCAAAAAGAAGATTGAAAGATTTTGGTTCAGTAATTTTATTTCCGTCAGGACTCAAGATTTGATTGTCACTAATAAATTTTGCCATTTCTTCAAGACTTAAATTTTCAACAACAAATCCGTTCCATTCCTCTTTCCCTTTTTTGAGTTGTCGTTCAACCCATTCTTCAATTAAATGATCGGCTCGGTAGCGTTTTTTGGTAACTACATCATCGACTAAAGGATCACTAAAGGAACCTACATGTCCCGAAGCAACCCAAGTTTTTGGATGAAGCAAGATTTGGGAATCAATTCCCACCATGTCTGCTCGTTTGTTGATAAATTCTCGCCACCACTCGTTTTTAATATTTCTAAGAAGTTCTACTCCAAGTGGCCCGTAGTCATATGAATTGGCAAGTCCACCATAAATTGCTGATGTTTGGAATACAAATCCGCGTCTTTTAGATAGACTTACAATTTCTTCAAGTGTTGGTTGTGATTTCAATTTATTGTTTTCTTCAGGCATATGAAAGTTATTATAGCCCAGGCTACCTTCTCTCGCTAGAGCGATTCACCTTGTGTCAGGTTTTTATATTCAATTATTTAACATTAAGATAATCAAAGCTCTTCATTTTTCTGTCCGAAAGGGCCGAAATATAGTCAGTAATTGTCAGATACTTCGAATCTTTGGGGTCTTGAAATCCTAAGCCAGTAATTATTTCAGTTAATGCTTCTTTTATATAAGAGCCAGAGGCTGTGCTAGAAGATATTTTTTTCCTCAATTCCAGCGCTTTCGCAAATATCTCTGGTTCAAGTTCTTGTTCGACAAAAAGTTTTTCAAATATTTCTAACATTTGCGATAGTTGTCGAAAAGATCCCAATGTTTGTTTCATTCTTGAGCAGTCATCGATGAGTGTTGCCTGAGTTAACAATGGAAGCGATTTAGTTTGAATCATGAAAGCTTTAATTAAGTTCCCTGGTTCCAAGTATGCCCGATTACTTGATTTAAGTTTTCTCACTCCTTTGGCCACACAAGTCATTTTGCCATATTCTTGAGTGAGTAAGTTTATTATTCGGTCAGTTTCGCCAACGTTGACTCTTTTTAAAACAATGCCCTTTGTAGAGAAGGTGTTTGATTTCATATTTTTAGGTCGATAATATTTGACCGAGCCTGCAACTAAATATATAACAGGTTTTATCTTAAGTTTCTGCAGGAATTGTAATTTTCAAGTTAGCGTTGATCTTAAAAGAAAGTCTCGTAGGTGGTGTCCCTTTGGACAGTAATTTTTTCTTGTCCGCCAGTAACATCCATCAGAGTTTCAAATTGTTCTATTCCGCCTTGTTTCCATATTTCGACTTTATAATTTACATTATCAGCATATGGAACTTTATAGATAAACTTCAATTTCGCTGTTGCCATTGGTTCAAGCGTGAAGAAGCCATCGATGACTGTAAAACCATTTTCTGTGTAAGTTTTAGCATCTTCCAAGAAACCTTGTGAAGTGAGCAACTCAGAGCCTTCTGGAACATAAAGTCTTGTCCAGTCTCTCAAAGTTGAATTTAAACATAACTTTCCTGCTTCAAGATTGCAGTTGTCTGCTTTATGAGTATTTCTGTAAGTAATTTCAACGGTTTTTTCTAGCATTCCGTTTTCAGGAGCTGAAACAGTTTGAACAACATCATAATCAATAAATAAATTAGATTTTGCACCACCCAAATTTGAATTAATGATTGCTAAGAAATCTGAGCCATCACTTGGAGGATTCATTCTTCCAGCTACATTAGCAAGTTCAGCGGCAGCTTGAGCTTTTTCGTCAATAAAGTAAAATTGAGCGTGTCTGTTCTGGATACTATCAAAACCTGTTTGAAATAATTCTGGCCATGTTTGCTTAGGGGCGGTGTAAGCTTTGGTAAGTAATGATCTCATCAGCGGACCAAGTATTCCTTTTCTATCGTTTCTTAAATAAGGAGTTGGACGGGTAATAATTTCGGAAAGAACGTAGATTATCTGAGGACAGTCACATCTTGGATCATTTTCTGCGCTGAAAGTTCCATATCCTGGGACTTCAACTGGTCCTAAGACTTTCATTAGATTGGTCAAGAAATGAGTATCTATTGTAATAATTCCATCTACTTCCTTTGCTTGATTTGGCACAGTTGAGTAATTTTCGAAGAACACATCCATCGATAATTTTAAATCAGGAGAAACATTCATATCTCTTAAGTGCCAATATTTTTCTGTGGTTAAATATCTACCGAGCTCTGCAGGGATAGGGATTTTTTTGGAAAACAATTGATCGAGTTCATAAATATCGTTAGATGATTCTGCCTCGACTTTTCCATTTTCAACATTAATCACAGCATAGGCAGTTAAGAATCCACCAGTTGGTCTTAGCTCATTGTCATTTTGAAATAATATTAAGTATTTTTTTCTTACGCCCCCTGCTCCAGCTACGCTTGGTAATTCTTCAATAACTGGTCTGTATTCGGTTAGTGCCAAAACAGCTCCTGAACTTAATTCTTGGGCTTTGACAATGTTTGATCTAACTTCAAATTCTTTTAGAGTTTCTGGATATCTTTGAGGATTGATTAATGCTAATTCTGATTCAACAGTTTTTAAGTTATTTGCTATGTCATCAAGAATTGGAGAAATTTTATCTAAGGTTTCTAGAATCACTTTCAATCTGTCTTCTGTGGTGCCACCTGTGAATGTTCCTTCACCTGAAAATCCCAAAACATCAGCATATGGTATAATCGCTTCAACTGATTTTTTCCCTGCCGAAAGTCCTGATTGAGCGGCATTAAATCCATGAAGTCCATCATTGTAGTAGTTTTTAGCAAAAGGCACGTAGGAGTAAAAAGCTAACTGCGAGTACATATCTTTTGTTTCTGCTAGCTCTTTATCAATTTGGTTGAGATTTTCTTGAACTGCTGGGAGATTTTGAGCTTTAAACAGATCGTATGTTTCCATTGCTTTGACTTGGAGAACGTTTGCTTTGTCTTTAATCTCAACAACGGTTTTGTAAGTTTTGAATCCTAGAACTGAAGTGACAGAAATTAATAGCAGAAAAAATATTCCGACTGATATTAAGATTGGTTTCATTTTTGGATGATTAGCAAAGTATGCAGAAACTTTCGATTTAAAACTTGTTTTTTTCATGGCCGCTTTGGCCTCAATTTTTATGGTTTCTTTTTTAGCAACATCAACAGGCCCTATTTTTGAGTTAGATGCATTTTCAGCTGTGTCTTGAACAACATTCTTATTTAGCATAATTGGTAGTATAGCAAAAAATTGGTATAGATTACCACTTTGAAATCATTGCCTTGGGTGTTTTTAACATTATGAGCAAATCTCGACGAATTGATTTCTTGCTTGCATAGTCAGCATCCATTTTTGCACGAATATTAAAAGGAATTTCATTTCTACCTGAAGTTTGCCAAGGACCAGTAATTCCTGGTTTAACAGAAAGAATAATAGCCTTATATTTTTTAGTTTCTGGGTATTTTTTGGTTTGCTCATTAAACTCTTTTTCCACATAAGCTCTTGGTCCAATCATACTCATCTCACCTTTAAGTACGTTATAAATTTGTGGAAATTCATCAATTGTTAATGACCTTAATGCTTTACCAAGTTTAGTAATTCTTGGATCATTTTTAATTTTCCAGTCTCCTTTTCTAAATCTAGCTAACATTCTTTTATTACGTTTATGGAGAATGTCATCGGCATCTGGAACCATGGATCTAAATTTATATAGATAAAACTCTTTGCCATTAAGTCCGAGTCTTTTATGTTTAAAAATTATTGGCAATCCTGAATCAAGATAAATCATGATAGGAACAATAAACCAAATTGGTAAAAATACTATGCAAAGAACTAAGGCTGACGCTACATCAAGTATTCTTTTTTGTTGGGCGTAATTCATGATTATAAATATTCCTCTTTTTTCTCTTCCTCTAATTTATTAACTATTTTTTTAATGTCTTGACTCTTTGATTTAGGCATTATCATCAGAATTTCTTCTGTGTCAATAATTATCAGGTCTTCTACACCCACCAAACTAATCAGTCTTCCGTTTGTATGAATCAAGTTGTTATTGGAATCTACCATGATCACATTCTTTGGCTCATGGTCTCCGATTACAACATTGCCTTTAGAATCCTTTTTTTCTAGATCGTAGACAACTTTCCAGTCGCCAACATCATCCCAGCCAAAATCTCCAGGAATTAATACAAGGTTGGTGGCCTTTTCAGAAATTGCGTAATCAATAGATATTGATTCAGCTTGATCGTAAATTGCTTTAAGTGAAGCGTGAAAATCTTTTGAGTTTAAACTAGAAAGTTTACTGGTTAACTCGTACATAGTATGCATGTGAGTTTGAAAAGCTCTTTCCAAAACTGTTGCCGACCAAACATACATATTTGCATTCCAGTAGTATTTTCCGGTAGATATAAAACCTCTTGCGGTTGCTTCATTTGGTTTTTCGGTAAAACTATCGACTTTAAATAGAGAAAGACCTCGATCTAATTTCTCTAAGTCATTACCAGTTCTTATGTATCCAAACCCGGTGGAAGGTCTAGTTGGAGAGATTCCCACCGTAACTAAATAGTCATTCTCTTGAGCAGTTTTTGCTGCCAGCTTCATTACTCTGGTAAATTCAACATGGTTGGGCACAACATGATCTGAGGCTAAGTTAATAATCACTGCTTCTGGATCTTTAGATTTTGCATAAAGTGTACCAACGAGCATTGCCAAAGCAGTGTCTCTTTTGGTTGGTTCTGAAATGATGTTTTCGCTTGGGACTTGAGGGAGTTGTTTACGAACTTCATCTTTATAGAGTTCGTTTGTAACAACAATCACTCTTTTCCAAGGTACAAGATTGGTGATCCTTGAGGCTGTGATCTGAATCATTGTTTCTTTTCCAAGCAGTTTTAAGAATTGCTTAGGAGTATTAATTCTAGATTTTGGCCAAAGTCTTGTTCCGCCACCACCGGCTAGAATTACGGCATATACATGATCTAGGTTAGACATAAGGTCCTTTCAGCTGTTTAAATTAAAGTGTTTCCAACTATCAAGTACTTTTTTTTCAAATTGTTTCTTAAATTTCTCTACGCTGTGATATTTTGCTTTTGATAAGATGAGACGAGTATTAAAGTTTGTGCTTTCCAATTTATTTATTGCTCTTATCACCTCTGCTTCTGTTTCTTCCTTAATAAAAATAGAATCAATCCCATTTTCAAGCAGCTCAGAAACACCACTAATATAAAATACTATCACAGGTTTGCCAAAAATACTTGCCTCAAGTCCAGTTATTCCAAAATCCTCTTCTCCCGGCATAATTACTGCTTTACAGTTTGTTAATAGAAAATTTACGTCTAATTCAGACAAATCTTTGGTAAAGATAATTTTTGTTTTTTGTTTTTTTGCTCTTTTTAATAATGCATCAATCGTTTCTCCAGTTAGTTTTTCAGTCCACTGGTTTTGAGCAATCTCTTTTAGCTCATTTTCCTGAACTCCAGTTCCTACAACAACCAAGTTTTTATCAAGTTTGAGAGCTGGTTTAATGCTTAAATCGACTCTTTTATAGTCAACCAATCTAGAAATGCTAAGGTAGAAAGGAAAATCGATTTTTTTTGGGTGGGCGGTTTTTAGAGTAGCTTTTCTTGGGGCAACGTTAGCGGGAGGATAAATCACAGCTTCCGAATCGATTGCATAAAATTCTTTAATTCTATTTTTGATTAAATTTGAAATCGGAATGATCATGTCTGGTCTATAAACTGCTGCCTTGTCCCACCATTTTAAATAATTAAGCATTGTGTTAGCTAGTTGGTTTACTATCGGCCAACGCAAAATTTTTTTAGATGATAAATATTTTTTTCTGTGAGAATGAATATATCTTGTTGGCGTGAGCATGTAGCAAATATGGAGTTGATTGGGTTTCGTTAAAACACCTTTGGCTTCGGCACTGGAAATTGAAATGACAATGTCATAATCATCAAGTTTCAGTGATTCAAATGCCGTTGGCATTAAGGATGCTAATAATTGATGTCTTTTCCTAAAAAACTTAATTTTTTGCAAAAAGCTTGCGTATATTTTGAATTTATTTGCCCAGGTGGCGATTTCCTTTGAATGGACTGAAGTGAAAAGCGGAGCCTCTGGGAAAATTTCTCCAATTGCTTTGAGAACGTGCTCAGCTCCTCCATAAGAAGTGTTAACTCTATCGTAAACGAGGGCAATCTTTGGTGTAATAGATTTATTCAATGTCACTATAAACCTCTAGTGTTTTTAGGGCCATTTTTTTCCAACTATAAGTTTTTGATAATTTTATTCCAGCTTTAATACGTTGCTTATCATCTCGTTCGAGTTCGTGAATAGCACTTGAAAAAGATGATTCAGAATGTGGACTAAAGTAATAGGCTACATCTTGATATATTTCTTGGAATATTGGAATATTTGAGGCTAGAATTGGAGTTCCAAGTGCCATAGCTTCGACTCCAGTTAATCCAAAACCCTCAGAAAGTGAAGGTTGAACTAAAGCCGTAACTTGAGTGTAAAGTTTTGATAGTTTTTCATCATTTAAGAAACCTAAAAAAGTTACTCTGTTTTCAATGTTTTCATATTTAATGAATGTTTCTACTTTATCCCTAAAAATATTTCTTGAGCCTACAATTAATAATTTATAGTCTTGTAAATGAATTAAAGATCGCAACACTATTTTTATATTTTTATGAGGATATAAGGATCCGACATACAGAAGAGTTTTTTTAAGTTTTTTTGAAGGTGCAATTTTTTTATTCCAAATTTTTCCACCTTCTTTAATAACAATAATTTTTGATAAGGTTGAGGGATAAAATTTTGCAACAGTATTCATAATTGTTTGAGCCGGAACAATTATTTTTATTGCTCTACTTACTGCAATTTTTGTAATCACTTTATAGAAAAAATATTTTAAAAAATATTTTACTGGGCTTAGAGTAGTTGCAGTTCCACCTTTATATTCATGCCATAGCAAATCATGAATTGTTACAATTAATTTTCCTTTATAAAAAATTGGAATATTAAAATGAGGAACATGAAGCAGGTCTAAATTTGCCGATTTAAATATTTTAGGAAGTTTGATTTGTTCTTTTATAGAATAATGACTTACAGGAGCAATAATAATTTTTACGTTTTTGTCAGTGATGTGATTTTTAAGTACTTCTTTGGCCTGGTTTTTATCGTAAAAAAATAAAACCCATTCATTTTTTGAGTGAAGATCTAATAAATTAAGAATCAAACTTTCTGTGTATCGACCAATTCCTGCGTGCTTTGAACCGGCCAGTCGGCAATCAATTCCAATTTTCATGTGACCTTTAATTTTTAGGTTCTTTGCGAAATAACATTCACAGCATTTTAACATCTATTTGGCAATTTTGCGTGTTACTTGCATACTCAAGTAGACAAAGCTACTATCGCACGCAAGTGCCTTCAAAATTACTCAAATATATGTCAAAATTGCTACAAAGCTTATTTCGCATAGAACCTAATAGACTTGTTTCGCAACAAGTCTATTATAAATTATTTATGTAGTAAAAGAAAATTATTTGGTTTTCTTAGCTGGACTTTTCTTAGCTGCGACTTTTTTGGTAGCTTTTTTTGTTGGCTTTAATGCTTTGTCAACAATTTTTTCAAGTTCTTTTAATTCTGTTTCAGAAATTTCTTCATCTTTACAATTAGCGCATGATCCATCTGTGCAACATGATGAAAGTAACATCTCTTTTTGCATAGATCTAGCATTTCTTTCTCTCATAAAATTTCCAACCATAGCGAATACGAAATACAAAAGTGCTAATCCGTAAGTTACTAATGGTAAGAATTCAAAGATTGGAGGAGCTACAGTTAAAGTTGTTGGGTCATAAACATATTTAATTAACAATTGAGGAATTAACATGTTTGCAATAACAGCTGCAACAAATCCTGAAAGAGATTCAACTCCTTTTACTAAGTTTTGAGTTCTTAATTGCTGAACAGCAAATCCGTTTTGGTGGCTCATAGTGCTCCTTTTTTGATGACAAGAATATATTTAATAATGGTTCTTATAAATGACGGATAAGCGTCTTTATAATGTTTGTCATAGTATTGTAACATGGTATCGTAAAAATATTTATTCGTTTTTTTAGCGATCTTTTGAGACGAACTTTTTATGCCCGATTTATTCTTATGGTGAATGATTGTTACGTCTGGATTATAGACGACTAAAAAGCCAGCTTCTCTGAATCTTTTACACCAATCCAGGTCTTCTGCATACATAAAAAATCGCTCATCTAATAAGCCAATTTTATCTAATAGATTGCCTCTAACTATCATGGCTGCACCAGTACAAGCGTCAATCGTATGAACGCTAAATAGGTTCTTATAGCTTTGATGATATTGTCCAAATAATTTTGAATTTTGAAAAAGTTTTTCTAACTTAGAAAAATAAGTAAATGATGCCCAAAGTGTTGGTTCTCCTCTATGGCAAGCAGGATCAATTTCACCATTAACAAACTCAACTCTTGGGGTGATCATGCCTACTTTTGGCTTCTTATCTAGAAAATCTAATAGAATATCAAAATTTGATTTTTCGTTAAGCTCGACATCAGAATTTAAAAGCATCACATATTTTGCTGTCGTTTTTTTTAGAGCAATATTGTTGCCAATTGCAAAACCAAAGTTATCTTTCATTAGCATTGCATTTACCCATTTGAATTCAGTTGTGAGTAGTTTAACAGAGCCGTCAGTCGAATTATTATCGACAACTGTAACTCTAACTTTTCTTTTGGTTTTTTTTAGATAAAAATCATTTAGGGTTGATAAAGTTTTCTTTAACCAAAACTCACCATTATAACTAACGATAATTATTTCAAAATCTAATTGATCTTTTGTCATATTATTTACTTCCAATTCTTTTATAAATTATATCTAATTTATTTGATATTAACGACCAATCGTAATTATTTCTTACAAATTTCTTGCCGTATTGAGCCATGTTTTTTCGTTTTTCAGGGTTGTTCAATAGCTCAATTGCTAAGGTTGCCATACCTTGTTCAGTGTTATCAATCATAACATGAACGCCATTTTTGACATTTAGGCCTTCAACAGCAGTGCTTGTAGATACGATTGGAGTTTCAGAGGCCATAGCTTCTAGGACTTTATATCTTGTTCCTTTGCCACTAAAAACCGGTGCCATCAAAACATCGGCTCCGGAAAAAGCATCTCTGATGTCTGGAATTCTGCCAATTACTTTAATTGAAGGATCACGTTTTTCATACAAATATACATTTTCAGTTGGAGCGTTACCAACAATCCATAACTTGGCATTAGGAAGCTCTTTTTTGACCAGTGGCCAGACTTTTTTGACTAAAAATTCAACGGCTTCTACATTAGGAAGCCATTTGAATGTGCCAACCGATAAAAGAGTTGGATTTTCATGTTTAGTTTTTTTAACTTCTTCAAACCATTTGGTATCAACGCCGTTAGCAACAACCTCAATCTTTTTTGATTCTTTAATTTCTTTTGAGATGTAATTTTTGTCGTCTTCACTCATAACAATTAAGGTATCGCATACTTTCCAGTAATGTTTTTCCCATCTGCGAATTTTATTGATATCAATTGCTAGGATAGCTCTGATGAGAAAAAAAGCTTTTTTTGCGTAGCTTTCGTAGCCCAAATATTCGATTGTTTGCTCAACCAGAATTGTTGGAATTGTGGTTTTGGGAATATGAGGCATCATGTAAAAAGTTTCGGCATGGATTAGGTCATATTTATTTTTTGCTAATTCTTCTTCGACAGCTGAAATTATTTCTGGGGCGTGATTTCTAATCACTAAAAATGGGTAAGAAGAAAAGGCAGTTTTGAAAATATTTTTTAATGTAAAAGGCTTGCTTGATCGTTTAAAAACTCTGACGTTTTTGCAGTATTTTTCTAGTTCAGGAATGTATTTCTTTTCATCATTGTCTTTTATCAATGAAAATAAAGTTACCTCGTGTTTGTTAGCAAGTTTCTTTAATAAATTGTACGTTCTAATTTGCCCACCAGAAAGCAAAGGATAAGGCAAATAAGGCGTAAGCATTAGAATTTTCATTGTTTATTGGCTCCGCGTTCTTGCGTTAAATCTAAAATTAAATAGTCTTCGGTTTTTTCAATAATCATATATTTTGCTTCTAATGTTTTGGCTTCTTCATCCATAGTTGTAGTTACGTAGTTTGTTGCGCCCATACCTATTTTTTCATCAATGTCATATCCAAGTGGCCAGCCTTTTCTATTAACCTGGAATAAGAAAGAAGTGTCGCTATATTGTGGAGCAATTACCCTAGCATCTTTTGGTAATAATTTATCTGCAGCAGTTCCAGCTAATATATATTCTGGATGGTTAACATTGTAGTAACCATTTATTTGGTCGTATGAAAAATATAGCATAATTGAAACTAATGTAACGATTGTAATAACTGAAAAAATTGCGTTAAACTTTCTATACAAATATTTATCTAAAACCAAAATTCCACGAGCTAAGGTTATGCAAATAATCGGAATGATTAGGACTTGGTAATAGTCATGTCTTACGTTGCCAGTTGCAACAACTGAAAAATAAATTAAAACACTTAGCCACCATGAGGGAATTAATAATTTCTTATTTTTTAGCTGTTGAAAAAAACTAATTGGAAGCAATAATACGCCAGCATATCCAAGTATTAGCTTAGTAATTCTTTCCCAGAACAGCCATCTAAACCAGAAAGGTCTAAATCTTGGTTTGCTATTTTCAATTTGAATTTCACCGTTAAAAAGCCAGTCTGAAGCTGGAATACCGGCTGGAAAGTTTGCAATCCAGTTTCTCCACAAGAAAAAAGGTATGACGGCTAAGATGGCGAAGACATATAGTCTGAAATCAAAAATAGCTTCCTTAAGTTTTCTTTCTTGAAGAATTATTACTAAATAAACTGGTAGTAAAAAAGCTACAAATGGCTTAAGTAGTAGTGCCATCATCAATGATATTAACGAAAACCAGTACCATTTGGCAGATTTCTTCTTCATGTAGTTGCTAAAGGCTAGAATTGAGAATGTTGATGCAAAAAGCATCATCGGCTCTGGCATGATTACTCTTGAATAATAAACACTGTAAGGAAGCACTGCAAAAAAGAAGGCAGCCATATAACCAACTTTCTTGCCATAATAATTTTTGGCTAAAAAGAACAGAGAAATTAACGTTCCTAATGAAAGTAATGAAGACACAACTCTACTAGTAATCACAAGTGACAATGATGGAATGCTTTTTAAAATTAGTGCGACAAGAATGTTGTAAAATGGAAATTCCACCATTCGATACCCTTCTGGATTATCCACACCAGATTGAATGTCAGATAAGTCATGGTATTTAGGAATTAATGGATTAAAGTCTCCTTTAATAAATTCACGAGTGACCGAGGCAGTATCTGCTTGTCTGAAGCTATGCCAGTCTAAGATTGGATTTGATATTTTGTATAGGCGCAAAACAAAAGCTAGAATAATGATAGCAATCAGTATTGGATATTGTTTAATAAATTTTTTCACTCATCCCTTTCGAGCACAAATTATCTAGCTGTATTCTTAAATTTACCTTGCTTACTTTTTGTTCTAATCTTTTTTATAACTACTGGTTTTTTCTTAATATCTTTGATGTTCTCTAGAGCAAAAAGAATACCAGTAATTGACCAGAAAGTCTGCGCAACTTTAGATGCGGCAAAGACGTCAATAAAGGTTGCATTGATTAATAGGCCTATACTTGAGCCGATAAATGCTATGGCTAGTAAAGTTTTTAAGTTTAAATTTTTTGAATATATATCTAGGCTCTTTTTAAATGCGATTCTGTATGCCTCTATTATGGCGAGAACGATTGCCCCGTAAAAAGTAATAAAACCTAGCAAACCAATTTCTCCAAGAGTTCGTAAGAAATTATTATCAGTGCTGTCGGCTTCGGTAAATTCATCAACGACTGACTTTGTAAGAGTTGCATAGCCAGTGCCAAGTACTGGATTTTTGTAAAAGGCATTTATAGCCTGTGGCCAAAGCGTATCCAATCTTATTGCTAGTGAAAGTCCGTATTTAAGGGCATTATCCGAGTAGGTTCGTGGAGCCTCAATAATAATAGTAGTCATTTCGCCAGTTGCTGACATAGTTGCAATTCTAATCTTGTCAGGTACGTCTACAAAAACATCACTCGGTTTTAGAGGGGTTGGTCTTGTGTCTGAAGCTACTAATATAGCTGCTTCCTCAACAGACAGTCCGTTTTCTGGCTTTTCAATTTTAATATTTGAAAAATTAGAGCCGTCAAATTTCATTGCGACAAAATTTTTACTGGAAACAATTTTATCGGTTAATGCGGCGTAATTTTGAGCAAATAAAGGGTAACTATTTAAGCTCTGAAGCAATCTTTCCTTAATATCATCACCAAAACTAGAAAAAATTATAAGAACTAACGAGCCAGTGATTAGTGATTTAGATATAAAAAATTTAATTTTTTCTGCAGTACTTTTTTCTTTCAAACTTCTTATTAATATAGTTATAAAAATACCAACAATTCCCGCTGCGAATGAAGTTCTGGCAGCACCAGTGACCATTAGCCACAAGCCTAGTGTAAAAGTGAACCATAAAAATATTTTAGTTAATTTATTTTTTAGTGATAGAGCGATCATAAGGACGATTGGCAAAAGAATAACAAGATAAGCCGCCATGTCATAGTGACCGCCAAAGGTTGATTGAACTCTTGCGTGATCTGTTAAGTAAAGTCTAATACCTTTGCTAAATTCTCGGTTCATGGTTGAATAAACTGGCCAATATAGATATTTTTGACCCAAGCCATAAATACCGACCATCAAAAAACTTGATACAGCTGTGTAGATAAGGACCTTCAAATCCTTTCTAGATTTAACTGCGGCATTAAAAACAAAAAATAAAGAAAAATATTCGAGATATCTTAAATAATGGAGAAAGCTTTTAAGTAGATGGACACTGGTCATCGGAATTGTTTTGGTTATAAAAATTCCAGAGAGAACTGACAATAAACCAACTATAGAATAGGCTAAAATAATTTTCGTAAGCGGCGTTTTGAGCGTAACTTTTTTTCTGAGCGCTTGGATAAAAAGCACAAGTATTGAGAAAAGAATTATAAAATCTTCGATTCTGACTCTGACTATATAACCTGGGATAATGTCAAATAGCGGTAATTTTGGATAAAGAGGGATAAAAATAAGTAGAATGCAACTTAATATAAGTAAAATATTTTTATCCAAAAATTTAATAAGGTTTTTTAACATTTATTAGAGCACCAATTACTTAAGATCACCTAAAGCATTTTTATATATTTGTTTTTTATAATCGTCTGGGGCAATTACGGAAAAGACAAAAACTCTTAATAAAACTCCCATTTGAAGAATCACTTTCATAATTTCTGTTTGTGTTCTAGTTTGGTGTTTGGAGTAAATATAGAGATATCCTTTTAGTTCGCCTCTGATTGCATTTTCTGAAGTTGAGCTTTGGTTTTTAAGGTGAATAATTTGGGCAGTTGGATCTATGGCAACTTCGTAGCCGTGATTTCTAGCTCTTAAACAAAGTTCGATATCTTCGCCATACATAAAGATATTTTGATCTAGACTGCCAAATTCATCGATAGCTTTTCTAGAAATCATCATGGCTGTTCCAGCTACCCAATCGACTTTAATAAGCTTGTCTTTCTTGAATTCTTGACTTTTTGGCGAAAGGTTTTCATCAAAAGTATAGTGATCAGCCTGCTTGGTATTTTTCCCAGTGTGCTGAGTTGAAGGAAGCAATTTTCCAATTAAAGGAAGATCGTCCATCATACTCATATGGAAAAATAAGTTGAGCAAATTTGGAAAATTTCCTCCTTGAGCTTGAAGTGTAAAGTCCGGATTCAAAAGAGTTGATGCTAGAACTCCGAGCTTTTCATTGTCGAATCTTTTTACCATGGATTCAAGCGCTCCTTTTTTAACGATTGTGTCAGAGTTCAAAAAGAGAATTAAATCACCTGTAGATTTTTCGACAGCAACATTATTACCGCCGGCAAAACCAAGGTTTTTTCCTGTGGCGATAACTTTAATAGGTATTTTTGTTGTTAATTTAAATTCTTTAACTGCTTTTACAGAATCGTCTGTAGAATTATTATCGACAACATAGATTTCGGTATTACCTTTAAGAAGTTTCGAGCTATTTATGTCGGCGACAGTTGATTTTAGAGTTTGAATGGTTAAATCTTTGGTATTGTAAGAAACAATAATAATTGAGAGCAACATAATATTTATTGGAATAGTCTAGCGCGACCAAGTTTGTAGCTAGGGTTAGTACTTTTTCTATCACCGATCTTTTGAGCCGGAGTACCAGCTACGATTGTAAAAGGATCGACGTCTTTGGTAACCACTGCGCCGGCGGCAATAATTGCACTGTTTCCGATAGTAATTCCTGGAAGAATGATGCTACGTGGGCCAATGAAAACGTAGTCACCGATAACAACTTTTTTTTCGATTGCTTTAAATCCAGGGTCTTGAATATCATGTTGGCTAGTCCAAATCATGACCTCGGATGCGATGTCGGTGTGGTTGCCTATTTCTAAACCACCTTGAGAGTTAGGAAGTTGTTTTCTACCATCAAGAGTTGCTCTCTCGCCGACGATTGTGTCTTCGCCGATGACTATGTGGCGAGGATCGTAGATCCGAGCCATCATGTGAACGGTAGAACCTTTTCCAATTTTAATGCCGGATAAACGATAAAAGAACTTACGAATCGTATGGGACGGAATCATTCCAACGCACCACCAAAGGAATCCAGTAATTGCTTCAAGTTTCCATGCTGAGACTCTACGAAATACTTTTTTAAAAAAAGAATCTTGATTCATTAGATTAGTATACCTTATGAGGCAGTGCTTGTTGATGGGGAATAGCCTACCAACGCCTTCATTTGAATAATAGCAATTTGGTTTAACCTTTCTAGGCGTTTATTTTGTTCTAATCCTTGTCTGATAAACTCAGCATTCAAACTTTCTAATCCAGCCAAACAAACTAATTGAGTTATATCTGCGTAATCCCGAATATTTCCTTTTTTGTTTGGATTTATTTCTCTCCATTCTTTTGCAGTGCTGCTAAATAAAGCCATATTTAATACATCTGCCTCCGAAGCATATATTGCAATTATTTGTTGTTTAGAGATTTGAGGTGGAATGAGGCTTTGTTGAATAGCGTCAGTATGAACTTTGTAGTTTGCTCTAACCAAAAATCTTTTTGCGTTCCACTCAAGGTTT